>JAJZLP010000052.1 GCA_021803325.1 Actinomycetes bacterium | reverse complement strand
GGCCCGCACCGGACCCCGGCCACGGTGACGCCCGGCGAGCCGGGTGCCGCCGGCGGTGTGATCCCGGGCGGGACGGCGATCGCCGACGTGGCGGGCGTAGCCCGCGGCGCCACCACCGCGATCAGCGCGGCACCGACCAGCAGCGCGACCCCACCGGCCATGTGCCGAGCGCGTACCCGCCATCGGCTTCGCTGCCGCGTCCGGCGCCGTCCATGGCTGCCCCGGGATCCGACCAAGGTCACAGCAAGCTCCTACACACCGGGCATGACCGTAGGCCCCGGTGCGGGTGCTGCCGCGGGCCCCGGCACAGGTGCGGGAGCGACGAGCGTCCATGGCGGATCGCCGGGACTGCATCCCGGCGAGACGCTGCCCATTCGGCCATGCCGGCGACATCGACTGCGACATCGACTGCGACATCGACCCGACCGCGACGCGACACGGTTCATTGTCGGCGCATCGGAGCCGGCGCTGGAGCCCCACCACGGCCCGTGAGCTGCTACGCAAGGGGCTCCATCCCGGCCGGCTACCGACTGTGGCCGACCCTGGGGACACCGGCCGCACCAGGCACGGCGCGGCCGCTCCAGCCGACACCGATCACACCGGCTGCAACTGGCGTGGGTGGGCACGTGCCCGGGCCGCCCCCGGGGAACCGACTGGGCACCGGGCGGCGCCTTCGGCCAGACTGGCCGGACCAGCCGGGGCACGATCATCGGCGGCGGCGTACCCGGCATCGGGCGCCGCACCGGCACCGAGGGGCACACCGGCCCGACGGCACGTGTCGGCCGGCACGCCACGCACACATGGAGGGACACGCAATGGCAGCAGTCGAGCGAGAGCGGCGCGGGAAGATCGAGATCCTGACCATCAACCGCCCCGAGGCGCGCAACGCCATCAACGGCGAGGTGACCCGGCTGATGTCGGCCGCCCTCGACGAGCTCGCTGATGACAGCTCGTGCGCGGTGGTCGTCCTGACCGGAGCCGGCGACAAGGCGTTCTCGGCCGGCATGGACCTGAAGGCGTTCGCTTCGGGGGAGGGCGGCACCATTCTGGGGGCATCAGGCGGCTTCGCCGGCATCGCCGAGCGGGACTTCCCGAAGCCGCTGATCGCCGCGGTCAACGGCTCGTGCCTGGCCGGCGGCTGCGAGATCATGCTGTCGTGCGACCTGGTGGTCGCGGCTGAGCACGCCGTGTTCGGCATCCCCGAGGCGAAGCGCGGGCTCGTCGCCGGGGCCGGCGGGCTGTTCCGGCTCCCGCAGCGCCTGCCGCTGGCCATCGCCATGGAGCTGGCGCTCACCGGCGACCCCATCGACGCCCAGCGCGCTGCGGCGCTGGGCCTCGTCAACCGGGTCGTCCCGGCAGACCGGCTCATCGACGAGGCCCTCGCCCTCGCCGCCACGGTCGCCGCCAACGCACCCCTGGCGCTGCAGTGGTCGAAGCGGGTCATGCGCCGGGCCGCCGGGCTCACCGAGCCCGAAGCCTGGAAGCTCAACGCCGAGGCCGTGGGCATCGTCTTCTCGTCGGCCGACGCCATGGAGGGCCCGGTGGCCTTCGCCGAAAAGCGTCCCCCGGTTTGGCAGGGCAAGTAGGCCCGGTCGGTCGTGCAGCCACCCGTGTCCTGACGTGCCCCGGCTGGTAGGCCCGGGCGCCGGGCTCCTCGTGGCCGGGCTGGCCCCGGCCCTCACCGCTGTCCGGCTGTCACTCCACGTCCTTGGCGCCTCGGTGTGGGTGGGAGGCCAGATCACCATGGTCGGCCTGCTCCCCGCGGCACGGCGGGCGGGGCCCGACGCCCCGCGCTCGCTCGGCCGAGCCTTCTCGCGCCTCCAGTGGCCCGCCTACATCCTGCTCGTCGGCACCGGCGTGTGGAACGTGACGGCGACAGCTGGCAACCAGGCCGCCGCCTGGAACGTGGTGCTCGGCGTCAAGATCGCCGTCGTAGCAGCCGCTGGCCTCGGCGCCTGGCTGCACGGCCGGGCCCGCTCGAAGGCTGGGCTGGCCGTGTGGGGCGCTGTAGCGGCGGCAGCCTCCATCGCCGCCCTGGTGCTCGGCGTGCTGCTGGCCGGCTGACGGTGACATGCCCGCTGGCATCCGCAGCCGCTCCACCGGGGGCCCAGTGGTCCCTCCCACGCACCCGGTAGTAGAGTTGGGGAGGCGCACGCCCGTTCCAGGGCGCCGCCGCGTGAGAGAGGCAGGCCCATGGTTGCCGTGCTGGATTCCGACTGGGCGATCATCCTGGTCGTCGTCGCCCTGATCGTCTTCTTCGGTGGCAGCAAGCTGCCGAAGCTGTTCCACTCCCTGGGATCGGCTCAGGCCGAGTACAAGAAGGGGCTGGCCGACGCCCAGTCCAGCGGCAGCACGTCCGGTGTTGCAGCAGAGGCATCACCGCCCAACGAGCGGCCGTCGACCGGCGCCTGACCTCCAGGCGGCGGCGCTGCGCGTTCGACTCGGACGGGTCCGGGGCCCACGCCAGCCGTCGCACCATCGCTCGTGGTGCTCGCGGCAATGCCGCGGCCCACACAGCCAGGCACAGCACGGTAGGTACAGGGCTCCTCCGACTCGACTAGTAGGGCGAAGGACGCGTTGGCTAGTCTCCACGGCGTGACCGCCTCGCCTCCGTCCACACCGGTGCCCGGCCCGCGAGATGAAGGGCGCGGCCGCAGGGGCATGCCCCAGGGCCGCAGCCAGGCGCACGACGTCGCGCACCGCACGCGGCGGCGGCGTCGCCTGGCGGCCGTCGGCGCCGCGTCGCTGCCTCTCCTGCTCGGTGGCTGCCAGCTCCCCACCTTCTACGGGTACCGAGGCCAGACCAGCCAGGCGCACGACGAGTTCCTGCTGTACGCCGGAACCGTCATCGCCGCCATCGTGGTCGGCGTCATCACCGGCGGCCTCATCCTGTGGTCCGTCGTCCGCTACCGCCGCCGGTCCGACGCCATGCCCCGGCAGTTCCAGTACCACATTCCCCTGGAGATCTTCTACACCGCCGTCCCCATCGTGATCGTCCTGGTGCTGTTCGGCTTCACCGTCTTCACCGAGAACAAGGTCGACAACGTGTCACCCACGCCTGCCGTCGCCGTGAAGGTCACCGCCTTCCAGTGGGGCTGGCGGTTCGACTACACCAACCAGCGCGTCTTCGTCCAAGGGGTGCGGACCGACAACCCCGACCCGGTGGGATTGAACGGCAGCACCTGCACGGCCAGCGCCCCGACCCCCAACGACTGCCTCGGCCCCGGGCTCGTCCTGCCGGTCGGCCAGACCGTCCGGATCACCCTCGTCTCCAACGACGTGGTCCACGGGTTCTACGTGCCCCAGTTCAACTTCAGCCGCTACGCACTGCCCGGCGTCACCAACCGGTTCGACTTCAACGTGGCCCGGCCCGGCATCTACCGGGCCCAGTGCACCCAGCTGTGCGGTCTGTACCACGCGCAGATGTTCTTCCACGTGGTGGCCTTGCCCCCGGCCCAGTTCGACGCCTGGGTGACCGGCTCGCAGCCCCAGCCGGACCAGGGCACGGTCGCCCAGCCGGCGGTCGGCACAGGCGGCACCTCGGGAGCACCGGCGTCGGCCACGCTCCCGACAGGCGCCACCGGCGCTGCTGCTTCTCCGTCGTCGGCCGCTGGCGGCGCCTCCTCGGGCGGTGCCCCCACCGGCCCTGCGGGCACCGCACCGACTGCGTCGAGCCCTGCCCGCACCACCCCGCCCGCCGGATCCGCCGGGGCGGCACGCACCACGCCATCCACCGCGTCGACCGCTCCATAGCCCGCGTCATCCGCGTCATCCGCGTCGAAGAAGAGGCCATGTCATGACCCTGCTGCAGCACCGTCCACCGGCCGGCGCCAGTGAGCATCCGGAGCACGTCGAGCACCACGACGAACCCACGTTCGTCGTCAAGTGGCTGACGAGCACCGACCACAAGGTGATCGGCATCAACTACATGGTTACTGCCCTGGTGATGTTCTACCTGAGCGGCTTCATGGCCCTGTTGTTGCGCGTGCAGCTCAGCTCGCCAAGCGGTATCGGCATGAGCCTGCAGACGTACAACGAGCTCTTCACCATGCACGGCAGCCTGATGCTGTACCTGTTCGCCGGGCCGTTCGCCTTCGGTGGTCTGGCCAACTACATCGTCCCGATGCAGGTGGGGGCACCTGACATGGCGTTCCCCCGGTTGAATGCCTTCTCCTACTGGCTCTACCTCACCGGCTCCATCACCATGCTGCTCGGCTTCCTCACCTCGACGGGTGCCGCCGCCTTCGGCTGGGTGGCCTATGCCCCGCTGTCGACCTCGGCGTACTCGCCTGGGCCGGGAGCGGACCTGTGGATCATCTCGCTGTTCCTGACCGGGTTCTCCGCGGTGTTCACCGGTGTCAACCTGGTGGCGACGATCTTCTACCTGCGCGCACCGGGGATGACGATGTGGCGCCTCCCCATCTTTACGTGGAACATGCTGGTCACCGCCCTGCTGATCCTGATCGCCTTCCCCGTGCTCACGGCAGCCATGGTCTTCTTGTGGACGGACCGCCATCTCGGGACCCACATCTACTCGGTGGCTGGTGGCGGCGTACCCGTCCTCTACCAGAACCTCTTTTGGTTCTTCGGGCATCCCGAGGTGTACATCCTCGCCCTGCCATACTTCGGCGTCGCCACCGAGATCATCCCCGTCTTCTCGCGCAAGCCGGTGTTCGGCTACAAGGGACTGGTGTTCGCCACGATCAGCATTGCAGCCCTATCGACCGGGGTATGGGCTCACCACATGTTCACCACCGGAACTGTCCTGCTGCCGTTCTTCTCCCTGCTGTCCCTGCTGATCGCCGTGCCCACCGGGGTGAAGTTCTTCAACTGGATCGGCACCATGTGGCGCGGCCAGATCAGCTTCAAGACGCCGATGCTCTTCTGTGTCGGCTTCCTGCTCGCCTTCCTGATGGGTGGCCTTACCGGGGTCATGCTGGCTTCACCGCCCATCGACTTCGCCACGCACGACACCTATTTCGTCGTCGCCCACTTCCACCAGGTGCTCTTCGGCACGACCGTGTTCGCTGGCTTTGCCGGGCTCTACTTCTGGTACCCCAAGATGTTCGGCCGGATGTTGCACGACGGCTTGGGCAAAGCCCACTTCTGGACGATGTTCGTCGGCTTCTGGCTCACCTACCTGCCGCAGTACGTCCTGGGGCTCCACGGCATGCCCCGGCGTGTCGCCACCTACCCCCCAGGGCTCGGGTGGGCGAGCCTGAACATGGCCTCGACCGTCGGCGCGTTCATGATCGGGCTGTCGTTCCTGATCATGCTCGTCAACCTCTGGGTGTCGTGGCGCAACCCGGTTCCCGCCGGGGACAACCCGTGGGACGGCCACGGGTTGGAGTGGTTCGCCAGCTCCCCGCCCGTCCACCACAACTTCGAGAAGCTGCCGCCCATCCGCTCGGAGCGGCCGACCTGGGACTACAACCACCCCGATGCCCGCACGATCGCGCACGGGCACGGCGCTGCCGACCGCGAGCTGGTCGGCGCAGGGGCGCGGGGCGCGTCTGGCACCGGCGACAGCACCACCGATGCCTGACCGGCCGCAGCCCGCCGTCCCTGGCACGAGCACGAGCACGAGCACGAGCAGCACAGAGGAGCGCACCCCATGAAGATCGAAGCCCGGCTCCTGGTAGGAGTGGCCCTGTTCTTCCTCGTGACGGGGGTGGGCTACTGGTTCTGGTCCTACGAGCAGTCCGGCACCGTCATGCTGATCGGCGCCGTCTTGCTCGGGCTCGTACCCGGCAGCTACTACCTGTGGTGGTCACAGCGGATGACCCCGCGTCCCGAGGACCGGGACGACGGCACCCTCGCCGAGGGCGCTGGCGTGATCGGTGCGTTCCCAGGCTCGAGCATCTGGCCGTTCGTCATGGGCATGGGGCTGTTCTCGTGCGCGCTGGCGGCCGTCTTCGGCTTGTGGCTGCTCGCACCGGGGTTCGCCGCCGTGTTCGCGGCGGCCATCGGCTACACGGTGGAGAGCCGCCGGGGTGGCACCATCTGACGACAGGCGGCAGGCCGCGACCCGGCAGGCGGGTCGGCAGGGATCACACGGCGGCCCGTCCGAGCTGCCACGCCGACCGTCGCCAGGACGCTGCGCCACCATCTCCGGCAATGCGCCGCCACCGGCGCTTCGCCACCATCACCGGCAATGCGCCGCCACCGGCGCTTCGCCACCATCACCGGCAAGGCGATGCGAAGGCCGGGCCGCGAGCTCGCGCTGTGCGCGGTGCCACGCCGACCGCCGCCAGGACGCTGCGCCACGCCCACCGGCGACCGTGGTCCCCCGTCGTGCGGGCCTACGGTCGCCACACTGGCGGCCCATCCGGGCGCCCCGCTCAGCGCCCGCTTGGAGCCACAGGATCGTCGCCGTCCGGCTCGCCGCGACCCACAGGCTCGCCGAGTCCGGCCGGCCCCCAGCTTCCTTCAGGCGACCCAGGCGGCGGGTCCCACGCCCGGTAGCGCATGGCCAGGCCGGTGCTTCCGCCCCAGAATCCCTCGGACCGGTACAGCGGCGCTCCGCTCGAACTGGCGTGGAGCTCGACGGTGTCGATGCCTTCGGCCGCGAACCAGGCCACCAAGCGCCGCAGCACCGCCCGTGCATGCCCCTGGTGCCGGTGGCCGGGCTCGGTCGACATCCACTGGATGTAGCCCACTCGCGGGTCCAGATGCCAGGCATTGGGCAGCCGTACAGCCACGGTGCCCGCGCCGCAGGCGATCAGCCTGCCGGGTGTGCCGGGGTCGTCGCAGACCACGACCACCAGGTCAGCTCCCAGACGCTGGCGCACCACGTCGCCCGCCGCCCGCTCCCAGCGGGTGAACTGCTCCTGCGGCAGCGTCGGCGGGGCGGCGCCAAGCTCCCGGTACATGACGCCAGCCAACCGGACCACCTCGTCGACGTCGGCCGCCGTGGCCAGACGGGGCCCTGGTGAACCCGGCGTCGGCGTCGGCGCGGTCAGGGACGCCGGACGACCCGGCGGACGCCGGGCTCGCCACCCTCCGCCCCGTCGCCGTCCAACCCCTCGATGAACCCTGGGACCAGCATCGGCTCGAGCTCGTGGTGGCCATCCCCGGGCCGGGCCTCGGTGTCGACCGTGGTGTACGCACCGGTCGCGGACCGCACGATCAGCACGGCCCGCTTGCGCTTGCCCACATGGGACGCACCGGTCATGTCGAGGCAGATCCGGTAGGTGAAGAGGCCGACGATGATCGGCACGATGAACACGATGAACCGGAACGTCCAGAGCACGACGTTGAGCGAGACCTGGAAGAAGTTGGCGAGGACGTCAGTCGAGCTGGCACAGAACAGCATGAAGTAGAAGGCCAGGAAGGCAGCGCCCACGGCGGTCCGCCGCGGCCGGTCGCGAGGCCGATCGAGGAGGTGGTGCTCGGCCCGGTCGCCGGTGAGCTTCTGCTCGATGAACGGCCAGAAGATGAAGAGGATGGAGGTGAGCCCCGGGAACAGCACGCCCGGCAGGAAGATCATGAACGGGATGGTGTGCCCGAACCCGGCGAACTCCCATGACGGCATGATGCGCATCGCCCCGTCGAGCCAACCCATGTACCAGTCCGGTTGGACGGCATAGGAGATCTTGTAGGGGACGTACGGGCCGAACTGCCAGATCGGGTTGATCTGGGCCAGCCCGCCGAGGGCCCACAGCACGCCGGTCACCATGAAGAGGAACCCGGTCGTCTTCGCCATGAAGGTGGGGAACATCGGCGACCCCACCACGTTGTCCTCGGTCCGGCCGTGACCGGGGAACTGGGTGTGCTTCTGGCGGACCAGCATGAACAGGTGAGCACCGATCAGCCCGGCGATGATGGCCGGCAGGATCAGCACGTGCAGGATGAAGAAGCGGGGGATGATGCTGCCGTTTCCGGGGAACACCCCGCCGAACACCAAGGTGGCCAGGTACGACCCGACCAGCGGGATGGACAGCAGGATCGAGTAGGCGATCCGGATGCCGGTGCCGGAGATGAGGTCGTCGGGCAGCGAGTAGCCCAGGAAGCCGTTGACGATGGCCAGGAACAGCAGGCTGACGCCCACGATCCAGTTGAGCTCGCGGGGCTTGCGGAACGCACCGGTGAAGAAGATCCGGCACATGTGCACCGCGATGGACCCGATGAAGACGTCCGCAGCCCAGTGGTGCATCTGGCGGATGACGAGGCCACTGCGCACCGCGAACGAGATGTTCACCGACGACGCGTACGCCTCGGACATCTTGACGCCGTCGAGGGGCTTGTAGACGCCGTGGTACACGGTCTGCGCCGCCGACGGCACGAAGTACAGCGTCAGGAAGACCCCGGTGGCCAGCAGGACCACGAACGAGTAGAGGGCGATCTCCCCCAGGAGGAACGACCAGTGGTCGGGGAAGATCTTGTCCATGAAGATACGGCCGCCCTTGGCCACGCCAAGGCGGTCGTCGAGCCAGCCGAGCCCGGAGTCGACGGGCGTGCTCCGGCGCCGCGACGGGCTGCCGGTGGTGGTGGGGACGGTGGTGCTCACGTCGTCGTCCGCTCCCAGAATCCGGGCCCGATGGGCTGGTCGTAGCCGGCCTGCGACCTGAGGAACCCCGCATCGTCCACGTAGAGCGGCAGCTGGGGAAGCGGCCGGGGCGCCGGGCCGAAGACGTTGGTGGCAGGGCGGCCCTGGCCGACGTTGAAGAGCGACTGGTGGCACGGGCACAGGAGCTGCAGCGTCTGGTGCTGGAACAGCCCGACCGGGCACCCGGCGTGCGTGCACACCTTGGAGAAGGCCAGGTAGCCGTCGGGGCCCCAGGTGGCCCGGCTGGGCTCGGTCACGACCTCCACGTCAGGACCAGCGATCCGGATGAGGATGGTCTGGTCGACCGCCATGGCCTCCTCGGAGGTGTAGCCCTCCGGGAACACGGTGAGGGATCCGCCGACCTCGAGATCGGCCACGTGGACGGGCCGTCCGAGGTTGTCGACGAGGCGACTTCCCTTGTGCCAGTTGGTGACGTCGAAAGTCTTGGCCGGTACCGGACCGAGCGACCGCAGCAGCGGGAAGGCCAGCACCACGCCCATCACGGCACCGCCGATGCCCAGGATGCCGCCGAGGAAGCTCCGGCGCTTCACCATCATGCCGCCGCGTTCCACGATGGCAGCAGCCATGGCGGCACGCTCGTCGTCGCTGGACGCGAGCTTGTGGCGCTTCTCCATGAACGGGCCTTGGGGCAGGAGGTACTTGCCCCACGCTGAGAGCCCGAACCCGAAGCTGAACAGGCCCACACCGAGGGAGATGCCTTCGACCTGCGGCTGGCCGCCGACCCAGTACACCGCTCCGTAGGCGGCAAAGCCGAGCAGGCCGACGACGAGCAGGATGCCCACCACCCCCTCCGCCCGGCCCGGCTGCTTGGCCAGGGGCTGCAGGTGCGGGTCGTCGAACGAAGCCAGTGGCAGCGGCGCGCTCGGAGCCTGCTCCTCTGCGAGGCCGCCGGGCTCCCGGTCGCCGGGTTCGTCGGTCGTCACGTCGCTCATGCACGCTCCCCGAGCCAGAAGGCGATCAACATGATCCCCCCGACGCCGATCAGCAGGGCCACGAACCCCTCGGCCACCGGGCCGATCCCGCCCAGGCCGATGCCGCCACGGTCGTTCGGGTGCTGGATAGGACCGGTCACGTAGGCGACGATGTCGGCCACCTGGGCGTTGCTGAGGGTGCCTGGCCCGAACACCGGCATGTTGCCGGGACCGGTCCGGACGGCTTCGGCCACCTGGGTCGAGGTGGCCACGTGCAGGCTCGGGGCGTAGGCGCCGTCGGCCAGGGCGTCGCCGGCACCGGTGATGGTGTGGCAGGCCGCGCAGTTGAGGACGAACAGGCGGTTCCCCATGGACAGGCTGCTCGCCTTCGTGTCCACATAGGGGATGCCGCTCGGGAAGCCTGGCGCGGTGGGAGCCAGCGACGCCACATAGGCCGAGATGGCGGTCGCCTGCTGGTTGTCGAACCGGGCCGGCTTGCGTGTCGCCTGGACCGAGGCGTCGGCCAGCGGCATGCGGCCCGTCGACACCCAGAAGTCGACGGTGGCGGGACCGAGGCCCTGGAGGTCAGGTGCCAGCGCGCTGCCCTCGGCCTGGGTGCCGTGGCACGAGGAGCAGTTCGCCTCGAACAGCACCTGGCCTTCATGGACCTGTGCCGGCGTGAAGGTCCCGACATACCGGATCGGCGGCGTGGGGGCGGCGATCGCGTTGGCCCCCGACGGGGTGCGGGAGCGGGTGCTGGCCCCTGCGGACAGGGAGGTCAGCAGGCCGCCGACGCCGACGGCGACCACGACGGCCGCCGGTAGGAGGTACCGGATGTGCAGTGTCTTTCTGACGGTCCTCATGCCGGCCCCTACCCGGTCTTCAGCAGGAACAGGCAGCTGAAGATGCCGATCCACATGAAGTCGACGAAGTGCCAGTAGTACCCGACCGCCTGGTAGACGTTGGTCTCGCCCGGGTCGCCCTTGGCGCCTGACATCCGCCCCAGCAGGAAGAGCATCACCACCAGTCCGAGCACGACGTGGAGCCCGTGGATGCCCGTCATCACGAAGAACAGCGACCAGTAGGCGTTGGTGTGCGGGGCAAAGCCCTTCGACAGCAAGCTGTGCCATTCGTACAGCGTGTTGCCGACGAAGGCGGCGCCCATCAGGAAGCTGATGATCACCCAGGCCCGGGCCTTGGCCCGGTCGCCACGCTCGATGGCCCACACCCCGAGCTGGAACGTCGGGCTCGAGGCGATCAGGACGACGCTGAAGATCCCGGCCTGCACCAGGTCGAGCTTCGTCCCGGTGGGCGGCCACACCGTCGCGTGGGCGCGCAGGGTGAAATAGGCGGCGAACAACCCACTGAAGAACATGAGGTCGGACCCGAGCCAGATCATGACGCCGACGGCCAGCAGCGGCGGGCGCTCAGGCACGTGGCGGTGGGTGGCAGCTGGTTCGACCGTGATGGCCTCGGTCACGGCGCCTTTCCTAGCGGAAAACGCACCGTTCGCGCCAACACGCTGGCAGGGCGGTTCGGCGACAACCGGCGGGCGGTGCCTCAGGGGCGGGCGGTGCCTCAGGGGCGGCCGGCAGGCCCACCGGGCTCGCTGGACGGCGCCGACGCCGACGCCGGGGCCGGAACTGTCGAAGGGGAAGGTGCAGGAGCTGCCCGTCCGTTGCCGTCGGCCCCTCGCCCTCTGGCGCCGGCACCGCCGGGCTGCACGCCCGCCAACGGGGCCGGGAGCGGGCGGGCATGCACCATCGTCAGGCGGCGGGTGGG
>JAJZLP010000051.1:2527-11520 GCA_021803325.1 Actinomycetes bacterium | reverse complement strand
CCGGCGGGCCGGGCCCGAAGGGGACGGGACCAGGCCGAGGCGGCGGGCCAGGTCGGAGTCCAGCAGGCCGTTGGGGTCGACCCTGGCGCGCACGGCCCGCCACTGATCGAGGTTGGGGTACATGGCAGCCAGCACGTCGGGTCGTAGGCGCCCGTCCTTGGCCAGGTACACGCGGCCACCGGCCGCGACCACCAGCTCGTCGAGCTCGTCGAGCAGCGGCCCCAGGGTCGGAGGCCCGATAGGCAGATCGAGCGCGAGGGTCCAGCCGGGAGCCGGGAAGGACAGCGGCCCCGGGTCGCCCGGCCCGAAGCGCTTGAGAACGCCGAGGAACGACGCCACCCGGTGCCGGCGGAAGCGTTCCACCACGGCCCGGATGCAGTCCTCCGCCCCGAAGGGCACGGCCAGCTGGTACTGCACAAACCCCGACCGGCCGTACAGGCGGTTCCAGCCCCCGATGCCGTCGAGCGGGTGGAAGAACGTGGTGAGGTGCTCGGGGTGCCCCGTGCGGTGCTTCGGCGCCGCCCGGAACCACGCCTCGTTGAACGCGGCCACCGTCAACGGGTTCAGCAACCCCGGTGGTGGCGTCACCGGAACGTCGATCGGCATCCGGGGATCGAACGCGCGAGCGGTGCGCCGCAGCCGGGGCGGAAGGTCGTCCTCGGCCGCATGGTCGCCTCGGGTCAGCACCCCCCGTCCGAGGTGCCGGCCGCGGGCCAGGCAGTCGATCCAGGCCACCGAGTACCGGTACTCGTCGTCGCGAGCGGCCATGCGCCCCATCAGGTCGTCGAGGTTCGACGCCCGCTCGGTGTCGACCAGCACGTAGGCGCTCGGCGCGCGGAGCATGCGGATGGTCGCCTCGGTGGCGACGCCGGTCAGACCCATGCCGCCGGCGGTGGCCCAGAACACGTCGGGATCCTGCGCCGGCCCGACCTCGACCGCACCCGTCGGCGTTGCCAGCGCCACCCGGTCGACGTGGGCGGCGAACGACCCGTCGCGATGGTGGTTCTTTCCGTGGACGTCGGCTGCCAGCGCGCCCCCCACGGTCACGTACCTGGTCCCGGGCGTCACCGGCACGAACCAGCCCTGGGGGACGAGGACCCGCATCAAGGTGTCCAGCGCAACCCCGGCGTCGCAGCGCACCGTGCCGGCGACCGGGTCCACCTCGTGCAGGCGGTCGAGGCCGGTCATGTCGAGGACCAGACCCCCGGCGCACTGGGCGGCGTCCCCATACGAGCGCCCGAGACCCCGGGGCAGGACGCGGCGTCCGGTGGCGGCCGCCTCGTCGATCACGGCCTGGACCGCCGCCGCGTCGGCCGGGCGCCGGACCTCGGCCGCGCTTGGCGCGCTGCGGCCCCAGCCGGCCAGCACCCGCAGGTGGCCGCCCGGCCCCGGGGCGCCGCCCGCAGGGCTCCTGGTGCCGGCTCGGCCCCCTGCAGCGTCGGTGCCGCCCTTGGCGCCTGCAGCGGTGTCGCTCGTGCTGCCTGGAGTGGTGCCCTTCGTGCCGCTAGGAGCGGTCATCGGAGCTCGCTCACCAGTACACGCCGAGGACGAACAGCACCAGCCACGCGGCCCCGAGCGCCTGGAGGGACCGGTCGCCGACGGCCAACTCCTCAGGGGCGGCACCTTGGCCTGACTCGAACCGCAGCTCCAGGTGCAGCACGGCCATCACGAACGGGGCGATCGACAGCTCGAACCAGATCGGATGGTGGCCATGGCTCAACAGGGCTGCACGCTGGAACGACCACAGGCAGTAGGCCGTGACGGTCACGGTGGCTGCGAGCAGGCGCACGGTGCGGAGGAACGCTGGGGGGTACAAGGCCAAGGTGGGGCGGTGCCGGGCCCGGTCGTCCCCCAGCTGCGCGTGCTCGGCACTGCGCTTGCCCGCCACGACCAGCAGCGCACCGAACGACGCCACGATGATGAACCAGTCCGAAAGCACCACCCTGGCGGCGACGCCCCCGGCGATGGCGCGCAGGATGAACCCGGAGGACACGCACGCGAGCTCGACGACCGGCTCGTGCTTGAGCCACACGGAGTAGGAAGCGGTCACGGCCACGTACACCGCTAGGACGGTGCCGAGCTTCCAACCGAGGAAGAGGTAGCCGAGGGCGATCCCGGCGCCGGCGAGCGCGGCACCGGTGACGATGGCAGTGCCCCGTGCCACGTCCCCAGCGGCGACGGGTCGGAGCCGCTTGGTGGGGTGCTCCCGGTCTGCTTCGGCGTCGAGCGCGTCGTTCAGGAAGTACGTACCGGACGCAACCAGGCAGAACAGGCCGAAGGCGATGCCGGCCCGGCCGAGCTCGGTGCCGTGGGTGAGCACTCCCGCCGCGCCTGGCGCCGCAAACACCAGGAGGTTCTTGATCCACTGGCGGGGTCGTGCTGCGCGGACCATCGCCCAATGCCGGTCGGATGAGCCTCGGCCAAAACGCCGCTGCCCCCGGGGCAGGTCGGCGACCTGGTGGCCCTGGTCGGTGGCGGCACGAGCCATGGCTGTTCGGGTGTCGACGCTACCACCGCGATGCTTCCGGGCCGGTCGTGGTGGCGGCCCGGCCGGCGCCGTTTGGCGCAGGACCCGGGGGACCTGCCTACACTCGGCTCCCGATGAAGCGTCCCTACCGGGTGATCGTGGCCAAGCCAGGCCTCGACGGCCATGATCGTGGTGCCAAGGTGATCGCCAGGGCGCTGCGTGACGCGGGGTTCGAGGTCATCTACACCGGACTGCACCAGACGCCCGAGCAGATCGTGAACGCCGCGCTCGAGGAGGACGCCGACGCCGTCGGGATGTCGCTCTTGTCGGGTGCGCACCTGACGCTCGTGCCGAGGGTGGTCGACGGGCTGCGAGCCCATGGGCTCGGGGACGTGGTGGTGGTCGTGGGGGGCATCATCCCCGAAGCTGACATCCCGGTTCTGAAGGACCGGGGTGTGGCCGAGGTGTTCACGCCGGGAGCGCACCTGCCCGACATCGAGACCTGGCTGGCCGGCGCGCTGGACCGGCGCGAAGAGTCGGGCGGCTGACGGCGTCATCGGACCTTCCGCCGCCCGGGGACGGCGGCCGGACAGGCCGAGGTGCACCCACAGAACCCACGACCGAGGAGGAACCCAACCGGTGGATCTCTACGAGTACCAGGGCAAGCAGTACTTCGCCCGATTTGGCATCCCGACGTCGCCTGGCGCGCCGGCTGACACCGTGGACGAGGCCGTCGCCGTCGCTGACCGCATCGGCTACCCCGTGGTGGTCAAGGCCCAGGTGAAGGTCGGTGGTCGGGGCAAGGCCGGCGGCATCAAGCTGGCTGGCGACAGCGCCGAGGTGCGAGCCCACGCCTCGGCCATCCTGGGCATGGACATCAAGGGCCACACGGTGGGCCGGGTGTGGATCGAGCGCTCGTCGGACATCGCCCACGAGTACTACGCCAGCTTCACGCTCGACCGGAGCGCGAAGAAGCACCTGTGCATGGTGTCGGCGAAGGGCGGGGTGGACATCGAGGAGGTCGCCGCCACCGACCCCGGGGCCATCGCCCGCTGCCACATCGACCCTGTGGACGGGCTGACGGCCGACACGGCTGCGGCCCTGGTGGCCGAGGCCGGCCTGCACGAGGAGGCGCGAGCCCAGGCCGCAGAGCTCCTGGTGAAGCTCTATACCTGCTACGTCGAAGGCGACTGCGACCTGGCCGAGATCAACCCGCTCATCCTGACGACCGACGGGCGGGTCCACGCCCTCGACGCCAAGGTCACTCTCGACGACAGCGCCGCCTTCCGGCATCCGGAGTGGGAGGAGTTCGCGGCCACCGAAACCCTCGACCCCCGCGAGCGCCTGGCGAAGGAGAAGGGGCTGCAGTACGTCGGGCTGGACGGCTTCGTCGGGATCATCGCCAACGGCGCCGGGCTGGCCATGAGCACCTGCGATGTGGTCGAGCAGGTCGGCGGCAAGCCTGCGAACTTCCTCGACATCGGCGGCGGAGCCAACGCAGCCCAGATGGCGAACGCGCTCGAGGTCATCAGCAGCGACGAGAACGTCAGGGCCATCTTCATCAACATCTTCGGCGGGATCACCCGCGGCGAGGAAGTGGCCAACGGCATCGTCGAGGCCCTGGGCCGTGTCGAGATCGCCGCCCCCATCGTCATCCGCCTGGACGGCACCAACGCCGAGGAGGGCCGCGCCATCCTGGCCGGCCGCGCATCGGACCGGCTGGTGTCGGTCCCCACCATGATCGAAGCGGCCCGCAGGGCCACTGAGCTGGCTCAAGGAGCGACCCGATGAGCGTCTTCGTCGACGAGACCACCAAGGTCGTTGTCCAAGGCATCAGCCCGAGCAGCCAGGGCCTCTACCACGGTCTTCGCAACCGCGCCTACGGGACCCAGGTGGTGGCCGGCACCAACCCCAAGCGTGGTGGCGACGTCGTCGAGGGCATCCCGGTCTTCGCGTCGGTGGCCGAGGCGGTCGCCGAGACCGGGGCGAACGCATCGTTCATCTCGGTGCCGCCCCGCTTTGCGGCGGAGGCCATCGTGGAGGCGGCCGAGGCCGGCGTGCCGTTCGTCGTCTGCATCACCGAGGGCATCCCCGCCCATGACGAGGCCCGGGTCTACAACCTGCTGGTGCGCGATTTCCCCGGCACCCGGCTCCTGGGGCCGAACTGCCCTGGCATCATCTCGGCAGGGAAATGCAACATCGGCATCACTTCGGGCGACATCGCCCTACCCGGCGGCCCGGTTGGGTTGGTGAGCCGATCGGGGACCGTCTTCTACCAGGCGCTCTACGAGCTGACGCAGAAGGGCATCGGTCAGACCACCGGCGTTGGCATCGGCGGCGACCCCGTCCCCGGCACCAGCTTCACTGACGTGCTGGCCGCCTTCGAGGCCGACCCCGAGACGCGGGCCGTGCTGATGATCGGCGAGATCGGCGGGTCGGCCGAGGAGCAGGCCGCGGACTTCATCAAGGACCACATGACGAAGCCGGTGGTCGCCTACATCGCCGGGGTCACCGCCCCTCCGGGCCGGAAGATGGGTCACGCCGGCGCCATCATCTCGGGGACCCACGGGACCGCCAAGGCCAAGATGGACGCGCTGTCGGCTGCCGGGGTCGTCGTCGCCCAGAACCCGACCGAGGCCGGGGAGAAGATGGCCGGCATCGTCCGCGACCTGGGCTGAGCGCATCGCGACCTGGAAAGCCGCGGTAGCCAGGCTCGGCGGTGGGCTGGTTCACGGGCCCGAGCCGTTGGCCTGGCTGTGAGCCGAGATGGCCGGCAGCGGCGGTGGGCCGAGATGGCCGGCAGCGGCGGTGGGCTGGTTCCGCGGCCAGCGCGCGGCAACCGATGGAAATTTGTCTTTTCCTCGGAACGGTAGACGTCCGACCCTCGGCATGGCATCAATATGGCCAGGGAGTCCGGTAGCAGCTAGGGGAGCGATAGTCGGTCCCGTGCCGCTGCCGGATGAGGGAACCGGTAATCGGTGCTCCGCGCTGGTGTACCGGCAGGGTTGGCGCTCGGCGGTGCGCCCGAGTGCCGTCATACACCGCAGCACGCGGCGGCCGGTCGTCGTTCTGCGGCGGCCGGTCGTCGCGAGCAATGCTCGGTGCTGCCGCTGTTTGCTGCCCCGCGTGCTCGCCAGCGCACGTGTCGCCCCTGCCTGCCCGCTGAACCTCCGCTCCGGGGACCTGCGCCGATCGTCGGGCGCGGTGCGCCCGGTACGGGCTCGCCGGGTGCGCTGGTACCCTGCCGGGGTGCGTGTCGGTCTGCTCGTGTCGGGAACCGGGACCATCGCCGAGCAGATGCTGGCGGAAGGGCTCCCGGTTGTCGTGGTGGTTGCGGACCGGCCGTGCCGGGGTCTGGACCTGGCATCGGAGCGTGCAGTGGCAGCCGAGCTCGTCGACCGTCGCCGGTTCGGCGGCTTCGGACCCGGCTTCGACCGCGACGCCTACAGCCAGGCGCTGGTCGACACCCTCACCGACCACAGGACAGACCTGGTGGTCATGGCCGGGTTCGGAACCGTGGTCGGAGCGGTGGTCCACCAGACGTTCCCGCACCGGGTGCTCAACACCCATCCCTCGCTGCTCCCTGCCTTCCCCGGATGGCACGCAGTCGAGGACGCACTGGCCGCCGGGGCCAGCGTGTCGGGGTGCACCGTCCACCTGGCCGAGCTCGCCGTCGATCGCGGCCCGGTGCTCGCCCAGCAGGAGGTCGCGGTCGAGCCCGGCGACACCGCCGACGCCCTCCACGAGCGGATCAAGACGGTGGAACGGTGGCTGTACCCGGCCACGGTCCGCCGCGTGCTGCGGGCGCTGGGTGCCGGACAGGACCCGGCCGCCCTGGCGGCCCTGGTCGGCACCATCGCCGATCCGTTGGCCGAGGAGCACCTCGCCATGCCGGATGGTATGGAGACGACGGGGACGGGCGCCGGCCGCCGTCCGGAGCCCGCACCCGCACCCGCACCCGCACCCGCACCCGCACCCGCAGCCCGTTCCCAGTCCACAACCCGTTCCCAGGAGGTCATGTGAGGGCGCTGCTCTCGGTGTACGACAAGGCCGGCATCGTCGAGCTCGCTCGCGGCCTGCACAGCCTCGGCTGGGAGCTGGTCTCCTCGGGTGGCACGGCTCGGGCCCTGGCCGATGCCGGGCTGCCCGTCACATCGGTCGAGGAGGTGACCGGCTCCCCCGAGATGCTGGGCCATCGTGTCGTGACCCTGCACCCGAAGATCCACGGCGGCATCCTGGCCGACCGGGACCTCCCCGAGCACCGGGCCGACCTGGCCCGGCACGGCATCGACCCGATCGACCTGGTGGTCGTCAACCTGTACCCCTTCTCGTCGGACCCGTCGATCGAGCTGATCGACATCGGCGGGCCCGCCATGGTGCGCGCCGCCGCCAAAAACCACGCGCACGTCGGCGTGATCGTGGACCCGGCCGACTACCCGGTCGTGCTGCAGGAACTGCACCGGGACGGATCGCTGTCCGTTGCCACGCGACGGCGGCTCGCGGCCGTCGCCTTCGAACGGACCAGCGCCTACGACGCCGCCATCGTCGAGTGGCTGGTGGGCGCAGCGGGCGACGCAGGGTCCGGGGCAGCCATGCAACGTGCTGCGGTGGGGGGCTCCACGTCCGTTCCGGCCGGTGCTGATGCTCCTGCGGCGGCTGATCCCGCCGCGCCGGATGCAGCCGGTCCTGTCGACGATCTGCTGCCACCACGGATCGACCTGGCGCTCGAGCGCGTGGGCGACGAGCTGCGCTACGGGGAGAACCCGCACCAGCGGGCAGCGCGGTACCGCCTGGTTGGCACCCGGAGCTGGTGGGACGACGTCGAGCAGCACTCGGGCCTGGCGCTGTCCTACCTGAACCTGTATGACGCCGATGCCGCCTGGGCGATGGTGCACGACCTGGCCCGCTGGTCCGGTCGGCCTACGGCTGTGATCGTGAAGCACGCCAACCCGTGTGGAGTTGCCCTGGCCGACGACCTGGCGACTGCCTATCAGCGGGCCTACGAGTGCGACGAGCGGTCTGCCTTCGGCGGCATCGTGGCCTTGTCGCAGCCCGTGGACCCGGCGACCGCCGAGCGGATGGTGGCGGCCGCCCAGGCCGACGTGGTCATCGCCCCCGGCTACGGAGACGGAGTGGTGGATGCGCTGCGGGCCCGCCGCAAGAACACCCGTGTCCTGCAGGCACCGCCGCCAGATCTCGAGCGCCGGCACCTCCGCCAGATCGGCGGCGGCTTTCTGGTCCAGGACGCCCACCGTTTCGACGCCGGTCGCGACCAGTGGCGCGTCGTGACCACGGCGACGCCGACCGAGGAGCAGTGGCGCGACGCCGAGCTGGCCTGGCGGATCTGCGGCCACGTCAAGTCGAACGCCATCGTTCTGGTGCGTGGTGAGCAGGCCGTGGGGATCGGGGCCGGCCAGCAGAACCGGGTGGAGGCCGGCAAGATCGCCGCCGACAAGGCAGCAGGCCGTGCTGCCGGCGGCGCCTGTGCCAGCGACGCGTTCTACCCGTTCCCCGACGGCGTCGAGGCGGCAGCCGATGCCGGGGTGGCAGTGGTGATGCAACCGGGTGGATCGGTGCGCGACGACGCCGTCGTCGCCGCTGCCGACGAGCGAGGCCTCGCCATGGTGTTCACCGGCGAGCGCCACTTCCTCCACTGATGGCCGCCAACGTGCTCGACGGCGAGGCGGTTGCCGCCCGGATCCGCGCCGACACGGCCGACCGGGTCGCCCGCCTGCGCGGTGAGGGCGTGCAGGTCGGCCTGGGCACCATCCTGGTGGGCGACGACCCGTCGAGCGCTCGCTACGTGGCGATGAAGCAGCAGGACTGTGCCAGCGTCGGCATCACCACGATCGACGAGCATCCCCCGGCGGACGTCACACAGTCCGAACTGCTGGCGATCATTGCCCGCTACAACGCCGATCCTGCGGTGCACGGCATCTTGCTGCAGCTCCCGCTCCCCGCCGGCTTGGACGAGGAGGAGGCGCTGCTGGCCATCGATCCCGCCAAGGACGCGGACGGCCTGCACCCGGTCAACCTGGGACGGCTGGTGATGGCCAGCCCCGGGCCCCTGCCCTGTACACCGGCCGGCATCGTGGAGCTCCTGCACGCCCACGACGTGCCGGTCGAGGGCCGCCACGTCGTCATCATCGGGCGGGGGCTCACCATCGGGCGACCGCTGGCGCTGCTGCTGGCCATGAAGCGGCCGGGATGCAACGCGGCGGTCACCGTGGTCCACACCGGGATTCCGAACCTGGCCGAGCACGTGCGGCGGGCCGACATCGTGGTGGCCGCGGCCGGGCGTGCTGGGCTCGTCACCGTGGACATGGTGAAGCCCGGCGCCGCCGTGGTGGGTGCCGGCACGTCCTTCGAGGGCCGCAAGCTGTTGTCCGACGTCGACGACGCGGTCGCCGACGTGGCGGGCTGGATCACGCCCCGGATCGGGGGCGTCGGTCCCATGACCAGGGCCATGTTGCTGCGCAACACGGCTCTTGCCGCGGAGAAGGCGGGCTGATGCGAGCCTGCCGGC
>JAJZLP010000051.1:0-2427 GCA_021803325.1 Actinomycetes bacterium | reverse complement strand
GTGTGATCCGGCCAGCAGTGTGATCCGGCCAGCAGTGTGATCCGGCCAGCAGTGTCGGCGAGGTGCCGGTAGCCTTGAGCCAGGTGTCGGTGCGCCGGGTGCCCGGTTCGCTGCTGCCAGGAAGGGGGCGTCGTGGCGGAGATGTCGCAGGTGTCGGGTGCGATCGGCGGACCTGGCGCGGAGCCCGTGGGACATGGGGGTGCAGCGGCAGCCGAAGCCAACTCCGCCGATGCTGCCCACGCGCACGGGGACCTGACGTCCACAGCGCCGCCCGTGCCGCCGCCGGCTGCTCCGGCGCCGGCTGCTCCGGTCGCACCAGGGGTGGCGTCAGGTGCTCCCGCGGCGTACCCGAGCGCGGGGCGGGAGGATGCCCGGGTCGCGGCCGGCACGGGGTCGTGGGGAGCGTCGGCGGAGCCGGCGGTCTGGACCGGCGCTGGTTGGGCTCCCCCAGGGTGGACCGTGCCGGGGTCGGCGGCGCAGGGCTGGGCTGCGCCGGGGTCGCCACCGCCGGGTTGGGCCGTGCCGGGGTCGCCGCCGGGCTGGGCTGCGCCGGGCGCAGAAGCTCCGGGCTGGGCGCCACCGACGGCAGCTGAGACGCCGGGGGTTCCTCGATGGCCAACCGGTCCGGTGAGCTTCACCGACGGGGTCTGCCCACGGTGTGGTCGTCGGGTGGAGCCGATCACGCTGGTCTGCGACGCGTGCCACCAGGTCGCCGGTGCACCCATGGGCGTGGTGCTCGGGGATCCCGGGCGGCGCCTCGGCCAGTACCTGCTCGACATCGTCCTGTTCGGTGCCACCCTCGGCATCGGCTGGATCGTGTGGTCGGTGCAGGCCTGGCGCGGGGGCCAGACGCCGGCGATGCGCCTGATGAAGCTCCAGGTGCTGCACGCTGCCACCAGGCGTCCGGCACGCTGGAGGCGGATGTTCGTCCGCGAGCTCCTCATCAAGATGGTGGTCATGACGGTGGTCGGCGTCGGGTCCTTCTGGGTCGGGACGGTCCTGCTCGACTCCATGATCTTGTGGGACCGAGGCAGGCGCCAGGTGTGGGACGAGATCGCCGACACCATCGTGGTGGACACGACCGGCGTTCCCCAGTACCTCCTGACGGCCTCGTGGGAGCCCGAGGTCGCCGCCCCGATCATCTGACTGCTGGCGGGCCGCCGTCCGGTGCGCCCGACCGGTCAGGCCACCGCACGCTGGGCCGGCTCGGATGGGCCGCACCACCCGGCCGGTCCAGCTGGCGGTGGGGGTCTGGGACGCGTTGTCCTGCCGCTCGCGGTGTGCGCTTGCCGCACGGGTGTCCCCAGTGTCTGCCGGAGCTACGCTTCGAACGACCATGACCCGTATCGCCGACCTGCTCGCCAAGGGGCCGACCTACTCGTTCGAGTTCTTCCCGCCCAAGACGGACGCGGAGCAGACCACGCTGGTGCGTACGCTGCGCGAGCTGGAGCCGCTGTCGCCGTCGTTCGTATCGGTGACCTACCGGGGTGGGGCGGCGTCCCGCCAGCGAACTCACGACCTGGTGGCGGCCATGCTGCAGACCACGTCGCTGGTGCCGATGGCCCACCTCGTCTGCGTGGCGCACAGCCGCCTGGAGCTGGCCGACATCCTCGTCGCCTATCGCAAGGCCGGGGTGGAGAACCTCATGGCGCTGGGGGGGGACACGCCGGTCGGTCCGGTGGCCGGACCGGGTGAGCTTCGGCACGCGGTGGAGCTCGTCGAGCTGGCCAGGGCCATCGGTGGCTTCTCCATCGGGGTGGCCGCCCACCCCGCCGGTCACCCGGACAGCCCTGACCTGGCCAGCGACCGGCGTCACCTGGCGCAGAAGCTGACGTTGGCGGACTTCGCCGTCACCCAGTTCTTCTGGGAGGTGGACGAGTACCGCAGCCTGGTCGATGCATTGGCCGCCCTGGGGTGCACCAAGCCGGTGCTGCCCGGTGTCATGCCGCTCGAGACCTTGCGGTCGGTCCCCAGGATGGCGCAGATGGGGGCGGCCGTGCCGGACTGGCTGGTCGAACGTCTGCAGGCGGCCGAACGGTCCGGCGGAGCCGACGGGGTGCGTCACGAGGGCGTGGCAGTCGCGACCGAGCTGTGTCGCCAGCTCCTGGCCGCCGGCGCTCCCGGCTTGCACTTCTACACCATGAACCGTTCGAGCGCGACCCGCGAGATCTACGCCGAGCTCGGCCTGGGTCCCGCCGCGACGTAGCAGGACCTGGGTTTCGCCGCGACCGAGCCCGGCCTGGGTCTTGTCGCGACGGAGGACGGCGACCGGTGCCAAACGGTGGTGCTCGGCTGGCTGACGGGTCACCGGGCCGGATCCGTGCACGGTGGGCATCGACCGTCTGGCTGGGTGCTGCCCCCCGCCGGTAGCCTCGGGGCCATGGCTTCCACCTCTCCTGTCCACGTCACGGTGACCGGCGCTGCCGG
>JAJZLP010000136.1 GCA_021803325.1 Actinomycetes bacterium | reverse complement strand
GCGACAGGACCTGGTGGGCTCGTGATGGGCGGGGCGTCGGGTGGGCTCATGATGGGCGGGGCGTCGGGTGGGCTCATGATGGGCGGGGCGTCGGGTGGGCTCATGATGGGCGGGGCGCAGGTGGGCTCATGATGGGCGGGGCGCAGGTGGGCCCGCTGGCGGGCGGCAGGGCGCCGACGGCGTGGCACTCACCGTATCGGTGCCTCCGGGTGCGGCGCCGGCTGCTCCGTCGGTGCTGGTGGGCGGGGCCCGGCGGGCCTGTCGTGGTGTGAGGCGCGTACGCAGGCATCGCACCGCCTAGCGTGACGGCATGACGGTCACCGGAACCGGTCCTGCGACCGGAGGTGGTGAGCTGGCGGGGGTGCCGCAGGACACCAGCCCTGCGCCTCGGCGGCGAGCGGGTCACGCGCAGCGTCCGCCCGAGCGGCTCGTCGTCGTCGGCGCCGCCTGCTGGTGCGTGGCTGCCATGGGGGTTGGTGTCGGGCTGGCGCAGCCGGCCGTGGCGGCCGTGCTCGTGGCCGCGCCTGTTGCCGTCTCCGGGGTGGCGTCTGCGGTGCTCACCGCGGTGTTCGCTGTCGTCGCGGTGAGCGGTGCGGTTGGGCTGGGCTCGGTCCACCACTGGTCGTCGACGGCAGCCTACGGATTGGTGGTCGGCGGGGTGGCAGCCGGATCGGCTGTCGCGGTCGGCGTGGCTGCGGCGCGCTCCCGGGTCGAGGCGGAGCGGACGCACGCCGAGCAAGGGCAAGAACGCGAGCGGCGGCGTCGGCGAGCAGTCGAGGCGAGCGACCGCCTGCACCGCCTGTCGGCCGCACTGGCATCGTGCGGCACGGTGGGGGACGTGACCGAGACCACCTTCGCCTCGCTACGCGCCGAGGTCGGCGCCGACGCGGCCCTCCTCGGTGTCATGGGGGACCGGACCGACGACCCGCCTTCCCTCCGGTTCCTCCGCTCCTTCGGCTATCGGGCCGACATCGTGCAGCGCTGGCCCAGGGAACCGCTGGCCGCCGACATGCCGGCAGCCGCGGTGGTGCGGACCGGCCAGCCGGTCTTCGCCGGCTCCGCCGACGTGCTGGCGCGCCGTTGGCCCACCGTGGCCGGTGACATCCTGGCAGGCCGTCTGCAAGCCGTCTGCGTGCTCCCGCTCGTCGTCTCGTCGCATCCGGTCGGTTTCGTGTCGGTGTCGTGGTCCGGGCGCCGACGCTTCACCGAAGACGAACGCGGGTTCCTGCAGGCCCTCGCAGAGCAGTGCGCCCAGGCCCTGGAGCGCGCCCGACTGGCCGAGGACGAGCGGCGCGCCCGCCGGCGCATGGGGTTCCTGGGCGACGTGACGAAGCTGGTGGCGTCGTCGCTCGAGCCCTCGGCGGTCATGGCCCGGCTCGCCGACCTGGTGGTCGCAGCCATGGCCGACGCCTGCGCGGTGCTGGTCCCCGACGGACCGGTGCTGCGGTGCGACGCGCTGGCGGGCCGGACTCGGCATGCCAGCGCGATGCTCGCCGACGTGGTGGCCTGCGACAGCGAACCCGAAGGCGACGGGCCGGCGTCGCGTGCCTTCAACGCCGGTCGCCGGCAGGTGGTGCAACTCCCGGCGGGCACGTCGAACCGCGACCCCGACGGCGCCGAACCGGGTTCTGGCGAGACCGGTGACGCCGGGCTTGGGCCGGCGGACGTGCTCGCGCTCCCGCTGATCGCCGGCGGCGACCGGATCGGGGTGATGGTGTTCCTGTCCGGGCTCGACGCGGCTGCCTTCGGGGACGACGACGTGTCGCTGGCGGCCGAGATCGCGGCGAGGACGAGCACCGCGCTGTACAACGCCACCCGGTACCAACATGAGCGTGATCTGGCTGCGTTGCTGCAGCGGGCGGTGCTCCCCGAGGAGCTGCCGTCGGTGCCGGGGGTCGTCCTCGACGCCGTCTACCAGGCCGGGACGGCTGGCACCGAGGTCGGCGGGGACTGGTTCGACGCCGTCGGGCTGGACGACGGGCGCCTGCTGGTGAGCGTGGGGGACGTGATGGGCAAGGGCCCGGCAGCTGCCGCCTTGATGAGCCAGGTGCGCAGCGCAGCGCGCGCCTACGGCGTCGCCGATCCCCGGCCGTCGATCGTGCTCCGCCGGCTCGACCGCCTGCTGGCGACCTTTGGCGACACCCGGCTCGTCAGCGCGGTTGTCGCCGTGGTGGAGCCGTCGAGTGGGCTCGTCCGCCTGGCGTCGGCTGGGCATCCTCCGGCGCTGGTCGTGGGGCCCGACCGTCAGGAGGTGGTCGTCGGCGGGCGACAGCGGATGCTCGGGATCGACGTGCCGGACATCAGATCTGCCGGCGGTCCTGATCGGGTCGGCTCGGCGCCGAGATCCAGCGGCAGGGGCGGGCAGTCGGCTGCGTCGGACATGGCGGAGGTGGAGTCGGAGGAGACCACCGTGCTCCTCGGGTGGAGCGACGCCCTGGTGCTGTACTCCGACGGGCTGGTCGAGCGGCGGGGCGAGCCCGTCACCGACGGCATCGCCAGGCTGGCGGCGGCGGCCACCGACTGCCTGCGGCTCGACAGGTGGCGGAGTGGCGCTGCCACCTGTCTGGCCGAGGCCTTGGCGACCCAGGACACAGCCGACGACGTGGTCGTCCTGACCATCGGCACCCCCGATGCCGTGCTGGCCTTCGACGTGCCGGGAGCGACCGGTACCGGTGCTGGCCGGTCGGCCGCCGCGGGCGTGCTGCTCCCACCGGAGCCCGCCAGCGGGCCGGCGGCGCGTCACTGGCTGGCAGCGCTGCTCGAGCGCGAGCCGGGGGTTTCGGACAGTGCCCGCGACGTGGCCGTGCTGTTGGTGGACGAGCTTGTCGCCAACGCCGTGATCCACGCCGGGACCGATATCGCGCTCGGCGCTCGCGTCGACGGCGGGGTCGTCCACGTGGAGGTGGCGGACCGCAGCCCGCTGCTTCCCATCGTCAAGGACCTCGGGACCCAATCCATCACCGGGCGCGGCCTGCTCCTCGTCCGGAGCCTGGCGTCTGCGTGGGGCACCGAGAGCAGTGGGGGCGGCAAGGTGGTCTGGTTCGAGGTCGGCGACGAGCTTCCTGGTCCTGGTCCTGGTGCGCCTGGCCCTGGTGCGCCCAGATCGGGTGCGGTCGGTCCGGGTGGGTCTGGTGCCGGTGTGCCAGGTCCCGCTGTGCCCAGATCGGGTGCGGTCGGTCCGGGTGGGTCTGGTGCCGGTGCGTCAGGTCCCGCTGCGCCCAGATCGGGTGCTCGCCCTGCTGGAGCGCACCAGCACCTGGACCTGAGCACCTGGTCCGGCCTGTCGTCGGATGCCCCCGGTGCACCAGGCGCTGCGGTGGCGGCCGGGGACCACCAGGTGTCCGTCGGTCTCGCCGCCGTCCCGGTTGGCTTGGCTGTACAGGCGGCCTCCCACTTCGACGCGGTCCGGCGCGAGCTGCAGGTGCTCGAAGGCAGCTGGAGCGCGCGCGGCCCTGGCTCGGAGGTCGGCCGCGTCATCCCGGCGCTGGCCGTTCCGGTGCACCGGATCGGGCCGCTCGGTGCTTCGGTCGGGGGCGCGCTGGCCCCGGCGGTGGCGCAGTGGCGGACGGCGCTGGCCGAAGGGCGCCGGACGCTGGACCTCCACGTGGACGTCCCTGCGTCGACCGGTCCGCTGGCCCGGGAGCTCGACACGCTGCTCGACGACGTCGAGCGGTGGTGCCGGGCGGGGGTGCTGCTGGCGGTGGCGGTCCCGCCGGACGTCGTCGCGTTCCGCCGATGGGCGCTCGGACAGGTCGCCGTGCAGTGCGCCGGTGGCCGGCCGAGCCCCTGGCCCGGTGCCCGATGAACGGTGCTCAGTGGGCGGTCATGCCGGCGTCGACCGGCAGCAGCGCGCCGGTCACGCCGCTTGATGCCGGGCTGCACACCCAGCAGACGAGGGCGGCGACCTCGTCCGGCTGCAGCAGGCGTCGGTCGAGATGGTGCACCGCGAGGTCCTCGGGGTCGAGGCCGTAGACGGCGGCGCTGGCCCGGCCCATGGCGGTGTCCGTGGTACCCGGTGCCACGGCGTTGGCGGTCACCCCGGTCCCGGCCAGTTCGCCGGCAAGGCTGCGAACGAGCCCCAGCACCCCGTGCTTGGCCGCGCTGTAGGCCGCCAGGCGGGCCAGGCCCACCGTGCTCCCCGCCGAAGCCAGGGCCACGAAGCGCCCGTGGCGCGGAACGGGCTGCGCGAGCAGAGCGGGCACCGCGGCCCGGGCGGTGCGCCACACCCCGCTCAAGTTGATCTCGAGCATCGCCTGCCAGATGCCGTCGGGGGTATGCCACGAGTCGTCGCCACCGGCGACGGCACCGGCCGCTGCCACCACCGCGTCGAGGCGGCCGAAATGGCTGGTGGTCCGGGCTACGGCTGCGTCCAAGGCTGCCTGGTCCCGCACGTCGGCTTCGATCGCCAGGGCCCGTTCCACGCCACCGGCGTCGGTGCCGCAGGCGGTCACCACCGCGAGGAGCTCGTCGGAAGATGCCAGCGGGTAGCCGAGGGCGGGGTCGTCCCGGCAGACGTCGACCGCTGCCACACGCCATCCCGTGGCGGCCAGCTGCCGGGCGACCGCAGCCCCGATCCCGCGTCCGGCGCCGGTGACGAATGCCACCGGCCCGGTGGGCCCACGGCGTTCGGGCACGGAGCCAATCGGTGTGGGGTTCGTGGCCAGAACGCCGGTCTGCACGGGGCCGGTGTGCACGGGGCCGGTGTGCACGGGTTCGGTGTGCACGGGGCCGTCAGGCACCGGGCTGCGATCCCCGGTGGGCAGCGGGCTGGTCCGGTGGCGGTCCGAACCGGTCGGCGACAGCCGCGAGGAGGTCGGCGGCACAGGCCCGGAGCAGCGCCTGCCCGGCAGCAGCCGAGGCGCCAGACGGATCCCCGAGGACCCCGTTGGGGCTGACGCCGCCGACACCGCGCTCGCGCAGGTCGGGCATGACGGCATGCAGTGGCCGGACGTCGCCGGCGACTGCATCGGCGACACGGACCAGCGCCGGGGCCACTGCCAGGACCATCGAGGTCTCGACCCAGCCGGCGTGTGCGTCGGCAGGGCCGCCGGCCTGCTCGGCGCCGGCCGACACCGCGGCCGCCGGAGACCACGCCAGCACGGAGCGGCCCTCGGACCGGGCCTGCTCGCAGGCCGACGCCACGGCATCGACGTTGCCGCCGTGGCCGTTCACCAGCACGACACCGCGAAAGGTGTCGGCCGAGCGGACGAGCTCCACGAGCACGGCTGCGGTGGCCTCGGTCCCGATCGACAGCGTGCCGGGGAAGCCGGCGTGCTCGCCGCTGGCCCCGTAGGCGAGGGGAGGTGCCAGCACCACGTCCGAGCGCCGACGCGCGAGCTCGCCGGCCAGCTTGCCGGCCACGAGGGTGTCGGTGCCGATCGGCAGGTGGTGCCCGTGCTGCTCGGTGGCGCCCAGCGCCAGCACCAGCAGGGAGCGAGCGCTGCGGGCGGCCACGTCGGGCCATGCCAGGTCGGCCAGCGTGCAGCCGGTCATTCCCACTCACCCCAGTCGGCCAGGGCGGCGATCAGCTGGTGGGCGGCGTCGACCGGTTCGGCGTGCACGACCCGGAGCGCGGGGCGGTCGGCGCCGGATCCGGTCAGCAGCGTCACGCGTCGCCAGGCGGGCTCGTGGGGATCGGGACCGTCGACGACGTGTGTCCGCGGCCGGCCGGGACCCGTGCTCGCCGGCATCCACGAGGGGACGCGTCCGCCGGTCGGTCCTGTCGCAGCGACGACCTCGATCGGCGCACCGCCTGAGCGGAGCACGCCCGCCAACGAGGCGCGCCGAAGCCGGATGCTGGCGCCCTCCACCGATGCCACGAACGGGGCCTGCGCCCTGAGGTGCTGGCGCCGACCGCCGTCGAGGCGTCGCCAGCCGGTGACGACCCCGGGCTCGGCCGGATCGATGGTTAGGTCCACCAGGCCGAGGGCCTGGCGCGCGCCCATGGCCGCGGCAACCAGAGCGGGTACCGCTCCCGACCCCCGGTCCACGCCCATGTCCCCGCACAGCACCATGCGGGCGGAAAGCGCTCGGGCCACGGCGGCGATCTCTGCTGCCACCGACGCGGCATCGCCCGAGCTGCCGAGGTCGACCTGGATGGCACGCGCCGCTCCGGCGGCCAGGGCATCGCGCAGCACGGCCTGGCTGCCGGTCGGGCCCACCGTCACGGCGACCACCGAGGTGCCCCACGCTTCGGCCGCCTGCAGCGCCCATTCGAGGGCGGCATCGTCGGCGGCTGACGCGCCCGAGGTCCTCGGGTCGCTTTCCACGGCACCGGTGAGCGGGTCGACCGAGGGTCGCAGGTCCACCCACCGGCGACAGACGACGATGGGGTCGAGTGCTGTGCCCGGGTGGTCGGGGCTCGGGGATGCCGGCGCATGGGATCCGGTGGCCGTGCCCGGGTGGTCGGGGCTCGGGGATGCCGGTTCGTGGGATCCGGTGGCCGTGCCCGGGCGATCGGAGCCGGGGGGTGCCGCGCTCACGATCGCCGGTAGGCCACGCCGTGGCCCCCCTCCGGGTAGTGCCAGGTGATAGCCCCGGCCGTGTCGCAGACCAGGTAGCAGGTGCCACACTCGAAGCACTGCTCGTAGTTGAAGAGGATGCCGCCGTCGGCGGTCGGCACGAACAGGTTTGCGGGGCACGCGGTGACGCATGCCCGGGTCGTGCAGCCCCGGCAGGCGTCTCCGTCCACGGTGATGTGGGCTTGGGGTGACACCCGGAAGTCGACCGTGGCCATGCGGTCCTCGAAGGCGACCGGCAGGGTGACGCCGGGGCCGCCTGCTGTCGCTGCCGCTGCCGGCGTGCCCGTTGCTGTCGCTGCCATTGCCGGCGTGGCTCGTGCCGCCGGAGTGGCGACCCCAGCGCCCGCGGAGGTGCCGGCGGCGGCACCGCTCGCGGTGGGGGTTCCCGGGTTGCCCAAGCCGTCGGCGGTGCCGGCGCTCATCCGAACGTCCTGAGGGCCCGCCAGGTGTCGGCGGCCAGGTCGCGCAGGCGGACGCCGGACGCGGTGACCTGGCGGCGCACCAGTCGGCGCATGCCGGGCTTGGGCTCGGGGTTGGTCACGGTGAAGAGGTCCTCCACGATGTCGCAGGCGAGCTGCGGGTAGCGCCGCTGCACCCGCTCCGACAGCAGCAGGTGCGGGGCGTGGCGCAGGCGCCGGTGGTCCTGCAGCACAAAGCCGTCCTGCAGGCGGCGCCGGTAGCCGGCAAGGCCCTGCTCGCTCACGTCGTTGGCGGCGAGTGCGGCGGCGGCGGCCTCGCCGGCGGCCATGCCCGACGCGATGGCGAAGTTGACGCCCTCGAGCCAGATGCCGGCGGCCAGGCACATCGCCGCGGCGTCACCGGCGACGAGGATGCCCGCACCGGCCAGCGCCGGCATCATGTCGTAGCCGCCCTCGGGGATCAGGTGGGCCGAGTACTCGACCAGCTCGCCGCCGGCGACCAAGGGGGCTACCGCCGGGTGTGCCTTGAGACCGGCGATGAGCTCCTCGGGTCGCACACCGGCGGTCGCCAGCGCCGGGAGGTGGAGCACCACCCCGACGGCGAGCGAGTCGCGGTTCGTATAGAGGAACCCGCCTCCGGGGATGGCGCCGGTGCACCCGATGATCTCGAAGTCCGCGCCCTGGTTGGGGCCGAGCCCGAACCGCTCCTCGATGGTGCGTGCCGGAACGGCGAGGACCTCTTTGGCGCCCAGCGTGTAATTGGCGGGGTCGACCGGGCCGTGCAGCCCGGCCTGCTTGGCGAGGAACGAGTTGACCCCGTCGCAGGCCACGACGATGCCGGCCCGCAGGTCGCCGTCGGGGCGGTCGGTGGACACGCCGGTGACGGCACCGCCAGGCCCGTCGCGCAGCAGCCCGGTGGCGGTGGTCGAGGTCACCAGGACTGCGCCCGCGTCGACCGCCTTGGCCGCAAGCCACGCGTCGAATTCGGGGCGTAGCGCCGTAGCGCCGTTGTACGGCGGCCGCCCCCACGACTCGGTCCGGAAGTCGATGGTGAGCGCCTGGTCGTCGGTGAGGGTCATGGTGGCCCGTCGGGTCACCCAGCGCTGCACGGGCGCGTCCTCCCACCATTCCGGCAGCAGACCGTCGAGGATGCGCGGGTAGACGACACCGCCGTACATGTTCTTGGACCCGGGGTACGGGCCACGCTCGAGCAGGCAGACCCGTTGCCCGCTGCGGGCCAGGACCAGCGCAGCGGCCGATCCCGCGGGCCCGGCCCCGACCACCACGGCGTCGAAGTCGCCGGCGGGCGCATGGTTGTCGGCAGCAGCGTTGGCAGCAGGAGCAGGCAGCGGAGGCCCCGGGGGCGCTCCAGCGGCGCCTGCCGCGTCGGCGGCCGGCCGTGTGACGTCGGCGGCCGTCATCGACCTTCTCCGGTGTCGCCGGCCGCGCTGCTGGTAGCACCGGCATCTGCGCTGGAGCTCGCGCCTGGCTCATCCCCGCCGACGACCTCGTCGTGGGGCGCCGTGGCGCCGGGCGGTGCGGCGCCGGGTGGTGTGGCAGCAAGTGGTGTGGCAGCAAGTGGTGTGGCAGCAAGTGGTGTGGCAGCAAGTGGTGTGGCAGCAAGTGGTGTGGCGCCGGGTGGTGTGGTGGCAGGCGGTGCGGCGCCGGGTGGTGTGGTCGCGACGATCTCGGCCAGCGCCCGCAGCACAGCGGGCGCGTCGGCGACCAGGGCGAGGTCGGCCATGGCCATCATCGGGCAGCTGGCGTCGACGTTGACCGACACGACGTGGCCTGGGTCGTGCAGGCCGCCGGTGTGCTGGACGGCGCCGCTGATCCCGAAGGCGACGTAGAGCCGGGGGCGCACGGTGACGCCAGTGGTGCCGATCTGGCGGCTGTGGGGGAGCAGGCCGGCGTCGGTCGCCACCCGGGTGCCGCCGACCGAGGCGCCGAACGCCTCGGCGACGTGGCCGAGCAGGGCGAAGTTGTCGGCGTCGCCCAGCCCGGCGCCACCCGCGAAGATCCGCGGCGACTCGGCGAGGTCCATGGCGGCCGGGTCCGGCGGGGTGACCGCCAGGATCTCGGCGTCGAGCCCAGCGTGGCCGCCCCCGTCGGGCTCTTCGATAGCGAGCGGGCCGACGTGGCGTTCGGCCGGCACGTCGGCGAGGCCCACGCCCCGGCAGCCCGGTTCCAAGGTGGCGACGAACGGGCCACGGGCGACGTAGCGCTCGTGCACTCGCCCGCCGTGGGTGGCGGCGATGGCGCCGGTTCGGTCGACCCGAACCGTGCCGGTGACGAGTGGGCGGCCCATGGCGGCGGCCAGGCGCGGGGCCAGGTCCCGCCCGTCGGGGGATGCCGGCAGCACCACGACGTCGTGGGCGTCGAGGATCGGGGCGAGCGTGGCAGCCCACCGGCCCGGAGCGAACGCTCCGGCTTCCCAGCACGCCACCTCCGCGCCGCAGCGCAGCGCGTCGGCTGCAGCTCCGGTGCCATCGCCGACGAGCACCACCTGTCCCCCCGCCTCGGCCGCGGTCTCGTCGGCACCGGCGGGCAGCGTCCCACCCTGGACCACAAGGACAGCGACCATCGTGCGCTGTGCCGGACCTGAGGTTCCTGGCGTGGCGGCGGTCACAGCGCTGCGCCCACTCGCTCGCCCTCCACGACCGCGGCGTGGGCCCGGCGCGGCGCGACGCAGTCGCCCACCCGGTGCACGGCCAGCGCGGGTGCGTCGGCCCGCAGCTGCCGGTAGAGCCCGTCGTCGGGAGCCGGGGGCACGGCCAGCACGACCCAGTCCACCTGGCGGGTCTCGGTGCGACCCGTCGGGTGGTGCAGGAGCTGGACAGCGCCACCGTCGATGCCGCTGGGCACCAGATCGGTGGCCTGGCGGATGCCCTTGCCGGCGGCCCGCAGGTTGAAGGTCTCGAGGTCGAGGGTGATGCCGAGATCCTGGCCCACCACCATGCCCGGCGTGACGATCTCCACCCGGCAGCCGCGGTCCGCCAGCAGCTCGGCCACGCTGGTCGCCTGGTGGAAGCCGAGCTCGTCGATGACAAGGACGTCACCGTCAGGTTGCGACGTCCCCTCGACCACGTGGCGCACGTCGCAGATCCTTGGCGTCCCGGGCGGTACCCACCACGGTGTGTCGGGGACAGCGCCGGTGGCGACGACGACGGCGTCGGGCCGGAGCGCCAGCACCGACGCGATGTCCGCGTCCGTGCCGCAGCGCAGCTCGACACCCAGCCGTCGGCACTCGCTCACCTGGTTCCGCACGAGGTCCCCGAGCTCCGCTCGGCTCGGCACGGTGGCGGCGAGCCGGACCTGCCCGCCGGGCGCGTCTTCGCGTTCGAGGACCGTGACCTGGTGGCCGCGCCGGGCGGCGGCGATGGCCGCCTGCAGGCCACCGGGGCCGGCGCCGACGACGAGCACCCGGCTCACCACCCTTGGCGCGCTGCGACCTGCCCGCCCGCCGCCGACGAAGGTGGCGGCGGCCCGCAGGTCCGGGCCGCCGCCCGCGGGCCGGTTCCACGGCATCGGCGCGCCGGTGGACTCGCGGCCGGTCCCGGGGTTCTCGATGCACCCCAGCCAGCGGTTGAGACCCATGCGGCCGACGCACTCCTGGTTGCACGACAGGCACAGGCGGATGTCGTCGGTGCGGCCCTCGCGTGCTTTGGCGGCGAGCTCCGGGTCGGCGATCTGGCCGCGGACCACGCCGACGAGGTCGCAGTGCCCTGCCTGGAGCGCACGCTCTGCCTGCAACGGATCTTTGAACCGCCCGACGCCGACGACGGGGAGGTCCACCGCGGCCCGAATCGCGCTGGGGATGAACATGGCGTAGCCGGGGGGCACGTGCATCGACGCCTCGATCATGTACAGGGTGGCGGTGGCCACCCCGATCGAGGTGTTGATGTAGTCGACCGCTCCCTGCGCCGCCACCATGCGGGCGACGGCGACGGCGTCGTCGATGGTGGTCCCGCCGTCGATGAGCTCGTCTCCACAGAGCCGGACGCCGAGCGCCATGCCCGGGCCGATGGCGCCGCGCACGGCCGCCACCACCTGCAGCAGCAGCCGGGCCCGGTTGTCGAGGCTGCCCCCGTACGCGTCGGTGCGCCGGTTGGTGGCCGGCGACAGAAAGCCACGGACGATGGAGCTGTGCGAGCACTGCAGCTCGATGCCGTCGAAGCCGCCCTCCCGGCAGTGCGCGGCGGTGGTGGCGTAGCCGGCGACGATCTCGGCGATCTCGGCCTCGTCGACCTCTTTGGGCACCTCCCGGAACAGCGGGTCGGGGACCGGAGACGGCGCCCACACCGGCAGGCGGCTGTACATCCCCGACGCCTGCCCGCCGTTGTGGTTGATCTGGGCGAAGATCGGCGTGCCGTGCCGGTGCACCGCGTCGGTGATCCGCCGGTAGCCGGGGATCACGGTGGGATCGAACCCGTGGATGAGCTTTTCGTAGGGCCAGTCGGTCCGGTGCACCGAGTGCTCCTCGGTGATCACCAGGCCGGCCCCGCCCGCGGCGCGCGCTGCGTAGTAGGCGGCATGCTGCGCTGTGGGGTGGCCGTCCTCGGCATAGTTCGTCAGGTGCGCCGAGAACACGATCCGGTTGGACAGCGTCACCGGGCCCAGTCGCAACGGCGAGAACAGCAGCGGGTAGCGCTGGTGGGGTGGCGCGGTCATCGGGAGCGTGGTCATTGCGGGGGCGCTCCCCGGGGATCTGTCGCCGTCACCCCACCCGCCCCGACCGTGGTGGCTGGTCCTGGTGTGGTGGCTTGTTCTGGTGTGGCGGCTTGTTCTGGTGTGGCGGCTTGTTCTGGTGTGGCGGCTTGTTCTGGTGTGGCGGCTTGTTCTGGTGTGGCGGCTTGTTCTGGTGTGGCGGCTTGTTC
>JAJZLP010000075.1 GCA_021803325.1 Actinomycetes bacterium | reverse complement strand
AGCTCATGGAGCGGGCCTGGGGGCCGGTCCGCGTGTGCGCGGCTGCGGCTCGCGACCGGGGTGACGACATCCTCGGACCGCTCTACACCGCCATCGGCACGAGGTTCCACGTCCAGGGGCGGCGCGAAGAGCCCGGTGTGCTCGGCGAAGCGCTCACTGACGTCGGGCTGCCGGCCAGCCTGGCCGACGCGGTCGACGACACGTCGCTCGACGACTGGGTCCGGCGCTCCCACCTCCAGGCCTTCGATCTCGTCGGCCTGGACGTCGGCACCCCGGTCATCGGTATCGGGGGCCGTGCGTTTTTCGGTCCGGTCATGACGCCTGCGCCCACAGGCGAGGCGGCCGGCCGGCTCTTCGACGGCTTCTCCCTCGTCACCGAGGCCGATGGCTTCTTCGAACTCAAGCGGTCACGGGACCGCCAGCCTTCGTTCGAGTAGCGCCCCCGGCTGGACTCGAACCAGCGCACCCGGCTCCGGAGGCCGGTGCTCTATCCGCTGAGCTACGGGGGCATGTGCCGGGCAGTTGGGCGGCAGCGTCGGCCGCGGTACCCGGACATCGAACTCTAGCCGCCCCGTATCCAGGCCGGTGCGGCCCGGTCCGGGGCGATCGGTGGACCCGGCAGGCTTCGGTCCCGAGGCTGCGAGGCCTCGCCGCGAGGCTGTGGGAGGCTCGGACAGGCAGGGCCAACGGGTGCGGCGCTGGCTGTAGCCTGCGGCGATGGGCTTGCGCGGCACCTCCGGCGGCACCGATCCGCACGCTGTTGGCGACGCTGTCGCGGACGGTGCGGGCGGCGCTGCTGCAGCAACCAGCGGTGGCGTTTCGGGTCCCGGTGCACACGCCGCCGCGGGGCCCGGCCCGGACACCGGGCCCGTGGCCCGGCACCTGCTCCCCGACACCGCTGCCATCGGGCCCGGCGGTGGCCTGTCGGTCGGCGGAGTCGACCTGTGCGACCTGGCCGACGACCTCGGGACCCCGCTGTTCGTCTACGACGAGGCGCACCTGCGGTCCCGCTGCCGCCAGGCCGTCGACGCCTGGGGCCGTGGGGTGGCGTACGCCACCAAGGCCTTCCTCTGTAAGGCCATGGCCCGCCTCGCCTACGACGAAGGCATGTGCCTGGATGTCTCGACCGGCGGCGAGCTCCACGTGGCGCTCTCCGCCGGGGTCCCCGCCGAGCGCCTCGTCATGCACGGGAACAACAAGTCCGAGGCGGAGATGGAGCGAGCGCTCGCCGCAGGGGTCGGGCGGATGGTGGTGGACTCGTTCGACGAGATCGACCGGCTCGAGCGCCTCACGGCCGGCCGGGCCGGACGGACGGGCGGCCACCGCCAGCCTGTGCTGGTGCGCGTCACCCCCGGGGTGGAGGCGCACACCCACGAGTTCGTCCGCACCGGCCAGGACGACTCCAAATTCGGGTTCGGGCTGGCATCGGGGGCTGCCGCGGCGGCGGTGGACCGGCTTCGCCGGCTGCCGGGCGTCGAGCTGGTCGGGGTCCACGCCCATATCGGCAGCCAGGTGTTCCGCATCGGGTCGTTCGCGGATGCCGTCGAGGTCCTGGCCGGCTTCTTCGTACCGCTGGACCTGCCCGAGCTGTGCGTGGGCGGGGGCCTCGGGGTGGCGTACGTGGGATCCGAGGAGGCCCCGACCATGGGCGAGTGGGCGGTCACGGTCCGAGACGAGTGTGCTCGGGCCGGGGTGCCGGGCGCCACCCGGGTGACGGCCGAGCCCGGCCGGTCGGTGGTGGCCACCGCCGGGCTCACCCTCTACCGGGTGGGAACGGTGAAGGTCGTTCCCGGCATCCGGACCTTCGTCGCCGTCGACGGCGGCATGAGCGACAACCCTCGTCCCGTGCTGTACGGCAGCGGGTATGAGGCGTTCCTGCCCCGGGCGGCGGGAGCCGAGCGCCGCCGGGCGGTCCGGCTGGTGGGGAAGCACTGCGAGTCGGGGGACGTGCTGGTGGCCGACGCCCGGGTGCCCGACGACCTCGCAGTCGGCGACGTGGTGGCCACCCCCGTCACCGGCGCCTATGGCTACTCCATGGCGTCGAATTACAACAAGGTCCCGCGGCCGGCGGTCGTGTTCGTGTCCGGCGGGCGGGCCCGGGTCGTCGTCCGGCGCGAGACCGACGACGACCTGACCAGGCTCGACAGCTGAGGTTTCCCTACGCCGGCCTGGGCGCGCCGACATGGCCCGGGGTGCCCAGGCGCTCGCCGGGGACCTGGACCCGAGCGGTGCCCGGGGAGCCGAGGCTGCGGGCCGGGGCCCGTCGCCACCTGGCGCGCCTGGTGCAGTGCACGGAGGGGTCGGGCGGCGAAGGTAGCGTGAGCCGGTGGTCACGATCGGGGACAAGCGGCGGAAGTCCGGCAGCCGCCCGGCGCGGCACGTGCCGGAGGGTGAGGCCCCAGCTGTGCGCGTCGCCGTGCTGGGCTGCGGCACGGTAGGTGGGGCGGTGGTCCGGCTGCTGGTGGCTGAAGCCGACGAGATCGCCGAACGCTCGGGCGTGCGGTTGGAGCTGGTGGCCGTGGCCGTGGCCGATCCTGGCCGGCCCCGCCAGGGCGTGCCTCCGGGGTTGCTGACGACCGAGGCGGCAGCGCTGGTGACGGATCCCGGCATCGACATCGTGGTGGAGCTCATCGGCGGGCTCGAGCCGGCTCATGACCTGGTCACCGCGGCGCTCGCCTCGGGCAAGGCAGTCGTGACCGCCAACAAGGCACTGATCGCCGCACACGGCGCGGCGCTGGCCGATGCCGCCGCCGCCGTCGGCGTGGACCTGCTCTACGAGGCGGCCGTGGCCGGCGCCATCCCCATCGTCCGTCCGTTGCGCGAGTCGCTCGCCGGCGAGCGTGTCCGGCGGGTCACCGGCATCGTCAACGGCACCACCAATTTCATCCTGAGCGTCATGGGGGAGGGGGACGTCACCTACGAGGCAGCGCTGGCCGAGGCACAGCATCTCGGCTATGCGGAGCGCGACCCCTCGGCGGACGTCGACGGCCACGATGCTGCGGCCAAGGCGGCCATCCTCGCCAGCCTCGCCTTCCGATGCGCGGTGGTCGACGCGGACGTCACCCGGCAGGGCATCGGCGGCATCCCGGCCGAGGACGTGGCCTCCGCTCGTCGCCTGGGGTTCGTGGTGAAGCTGCTCGCCGTGGCCGAGCTGGCTGGCGACGGGCGGCTGTCGGTGCGCGTCCATCCTGCCCTCGTGCGCGACGACCATCCGCTGGCCGCGGTGCGGGGCGCGTTCAATGCCGTGTTCGTGGAAGGCGACTGGTGCGGTGAGCTCATGCTGTACGGCCGGGGCGCGGGTGGGGTGCCAACCGCGTCGGCCGTCCTGGGTGATGTCATCGACGCCGCGCTCAACCGCCAGCAGGGAGCGGCGGCTCCCGCCCCGGCGCGCAGCCGCACCCGGCTGCTCCCGCTCCACGACGTTCGCTGCCCGTTCTACCTGAGCCTGGAGGTGGCCGACCAGCCCGGGGTCCTGGCCGCCGTGGCGGCCGTGTTCGGGCGACACCAGGTGTCGATCCGGTCGATGGAGCAGGACGGGCTCGGCGACGAGGCGCGCCTCATCTTCCTCACGCACACCGCCCGGGACGGCGACGTGCACGACACCCTGACCGAACTGGCCGGTCTGCCGGCGGTCCGCCACGTGGGTGCCGTGCTCCGCGTGCTCGACGGCGACCGCTCCGCCACGCTGCACGCTGCCGGGCCGCAGACCGCGGACCTTGAGGCTGGCGACCTTGCGGCTGGCGACGTTGTGGCCGGTGACCTTGCGACTGGCGATCAGCTGGTTCCGGCGGTGCCGGAGGCGCCTGCGCCAGCCACAACCACCACGGGCGCGGCCACGGCCGCCCCGGTGAACGCCGTCGTCTCCACCGGGGCTGTGCCCCCGGGCGCTGCAGCCGTCGCGCCGGCCGTGCCGGTTGGCGCCGATCCCAGGGGGACCGACCGCACATGACCGCCACCGCCTGGCCCGGCGTCATCGAGGCCTATCGGCAGCACCTCCCGGTCGGCCTCGACACGCCGGTGGTGACCCTGTTGGAGGGCGACACGCCGCTGCTCCCGGCACCGCGGCTGTCGGAACGGGTCGGCGCCCGGGTGCTGCTCAAGCTCGAGGGCCTTAATCCCACCGGCTCGTTCAAGGACCGGGGCATGACGTTGGCCATCACCAAAGCGGTGGAGGCCGGCGCCAAGGCGGTGGTCTGCGCCTCGACCGGCAATACGTCGGCGTCGGCAGCCGCCTACGCGGCACGTGCCGGACTGACGAGCGCGGTGCTCATCCCCGAAGGGCACATCGCCCTCGGCAAGTTGGCGCAGGCCCTTGTGCACGGGGCCAAGGTGCTGCAGGTGCGCGGCAACTTCGATCAGGCGCTGGCCATCGTTCGCGAGTTGGGGGAGCGCGCACCGGTCACCGTGGTGAACTCGGTCAACCCCTACCGGATCGAAGGGCAGAAGACCGGAGCCTTCGAGATCGTCGACGTGCTCGGCGATGCACCGGACGTGCACTGCATCCCCGTCGGGAACGCGGGGAACATCACCGCCTACTGGCGTGGGTACCTCGAGTACCGCGAGGCCGGGCGCAGCACCCGGCTGCCGCGCATGCTCGGCTTCCAGGCGGCGGGGGCAGCTCCCATCGTCCACGGTGCGGTCGTGGAGCACCCGGAGACCATCGCCACCGCCATCCGCATCGGCAATCCGGCGTCGTGGTACGGAGCGACGGCAGCGGCGGCGGAGTCCGGTGGCGTCATCGCTGCGGTCACCGACCAGGAGATCCTGGAGGCGTACCACTTCCTGGCCGTGGAGGAGTCGGTGTTCTGCGAGGCGGCGTCGGCCGCTTCTGTCGCCGGGCTGCTGCGCACGCCGGTGCCTGCGGGGGCGACCGTGGTCTGTGTCCTGACTGGCCATGGGTTGAAGGACCCCGACCTGGCTATCAGCCAGATCACCGTGCCGACGCCGGTGGACGCCGAGTACAGCGCCGTTGTCGACGCTCTTGGCATCTGAGCGACGAGCGCCGGCGCCGGTGGGCAGGTCGCTTCGTCCCGGCTCGCTCCGGGCTCACGCGGCAGGCGGATCGAGCCCGGTTCGGTGCTCCTTCGCTCGGAGGGAACATCGGCGGCGCCGGAGGGGTTGTTGCTGGTAGTGGCGGGGTCCGGTACCATGGGCGTCGCCGCCACCCACTCGTCGCATGGTTCGGGACGAGATTGGAGCGCGAGTGGCACGCCTCCGGATGATCGGGTGCCGTGTGGCACGACCGCCCCGGGGTGGTGAGCCGGGGACCTTCTCTCTTACCTGTTCTTGTCCACTGCGCCGATGCGCTCGGGTTCACCCGTGCGCATGGCGCGATCTAGTGAGGTAGCCGATGGCTGCAGAGCAGCAGCTCGAGCGTTCGGTGCTCGAGCGCAAGGAGCGCGACGAGCTTCGGACGATCGCCCAGGCGATGGCGTTGGAGACGAGCTCTCGAACGAAGAAAGCGGACATCATCGATCAGATCCTTGTGGCTGCCGGGGTCGAGTTGACGTCCGCCGACGGCGCGCCGTCGGCGAGCCGGGCCAGGGCCGCGGCCAAGCCGCGGGCTCCGCGGCGTTCCGCTGCCGCGGCTGCGGGCACCGTGCTCGCAGATGAGGATGGTGCCGGCCGGATCGGCTTGGGTGCCGGTTCGATCGAGCCGGAGCCGGCCGCGGCAATGGCCGTGGCCGATGGGGCGGACGCCGGGCCGGGGCCCGCCCAAGGCCAGCTGGCTGTCGACGGCAACGGCTCCGCTCCTGCGCCGGTGACCAACGGTTCGGCTGCTGCAGGGGGCAACGGCTCCGCTGCGGCTGCCAACGGCATCGCGACGCCGTCAGCTCGGGTGTCGAGATCGGGCCGGACGACGCCCTCGGGCAGGTCGGCGGCGTCTTCTGGCGACACGCCACTCCCGGAGCCTGCTGGCACGACCGTGGCTGGCACGACCGTGGCTGGCACGACCGTGGCTGGCACAGCCGAGGTCGCTGGGGCAGCCGAGCAGGCTGGCACGGCCGATGGCGTCGGCGTGGACCGCGGTGCAGCCGAGCCGTCGGCGGTGCCTGCCGGGCAGAACCGCCAGCACCAGAGCCCACAGCACCAGAGCGTGCAGCACCAGGGCCGCCAGCAGCACCAGGGCCGCCAGCAGCAGCACCAGGCAGGCAACCAGCAGGGCAACCAGCAGGGCAACCAGCAGGGCAACCAGCAGGGCAACCAGCAGGGCAACCAGCAGGGCAACCAGCCTGCCGGAGCGTCGGCCGTAGGCAATGACGCCGGCAACCGCAGGACGCGCCGTCGGCGCGGTCGGGAGCGGCCGGGCCAGGAGCGTGAGCTGCAAGGAGGCGGCCAGGAGCAGCAGTACCAGGGCGAGCTCGTGCCCGTCCGGGGCATGCTCGACATGCGCGACGAGGGGTACGGGTTCCTGCGGTCCGAGGGGTACCTGCCGAGCCAGCGCGACGTGTACGTCTCGATCAGCCAAGCCCGGCGGTTTGCCCTCCGCAAGGGCGACTTCGTCGAGGGCGCCTGCCGTCCGGCCGGATCGACGGAGAAGTTCCCGGCGCTGATCCGCATCGACTCGGTGAGCGGCATGACGCCCGACGAGGCTCGCAACCGGCCGCGGTTCGAGGACCTGACCCCGTTGTTCCCCGACACCAAGCTCCGCCTGGAGATGCCCGGCTCGGCAGAGAACGTGACGGCGCGCATCATCGACCTGCTCTCGCCGATCGGCAAGGGGCAGCGCGGCCTGATCGTGTCGCCGCCCAAGGCCGGCAAGACCACGGTGATGAAGCAGATCGCCCACTCCATCGAGGCCAACAACCCCGAGGTCCATCTGATGGTGCTGCTCGTCGACGAGCGGCCCGAAGAGGTCACGGACATGCGGCGATCGGTGAAGGGCGAGGTCGTCGCCTCGACGTTCGACCGTCCTTCCGACGAGCACACGCAGGTGGCGGAGCTCGCCATCGAGCGGGCGAAGCGGCTGGTCGAGGCCGGTACCGACGTCGTCATCATCCTCGACGGCATCACCCGCCTGGCCCGTGCCTACAACCTGGCTCAGCCGGCCAGCGGCCGCATCATGTCCGGTGGTGTGGACTCCGGTGCGCTCTACCCGCCAAAGAAGTTCTTCGGCGCGGCGCGCAACATCGAGGAAGGTGGCTCGCTCACCATCCTGGCCACCGCGCTGGTGGAGACCGGCTCCAAGATGGACGAGGTGATCTTCGAGGAGTTCAAGGGCACCGGCAACATGGAGCTCCGCCTGGACCGCCGCCTGGCCGAGCGCCGGCTCTACCCTTCGATCGACGTGAACGCCAGCTCGACTCGCCACGAAGAACTGCTGTTCGAGCGGGGCCAGCTGCAGCAGGTGTGGAAGCTGCGGCGGGTGCTCAACGCCCTGGCCGCCGAGGGCAGCGCCGCCGCGGGCCTGGAGCTGCTGATGGACCGGATCCGGACCACCCGCTCCAACGACGAGTTCCTGGCCGAGATCGCCAAGGGGCCCGCCCCGCCGGCCTGATCCACCCTCGCATTCGGCGCCGTACACTGGAGGCCCTTATGAAGACCGACATCCATCCCGACTACGTCATCGCGACCGTGCACTGCTCGTGTGGCAACACCTTCACGACCCGGTCGACGAAGGACGAGCTGCACGTCGAGCTGTGCAACGAGTGCCACCCCTTCTTCACCGGCAAGCAGAAGCTGGTGGACTCCGGTGGCCGCGTGGAGCGCTTCCAGCGCCGCTACGGCGAGCGCGGCGCCCGCCAGAAGAAGGGCTGAGGCCGCCCGACCGGCGTATGCAGCAGAAGGGCCGAGCTTGGCGGTCCGGCGCGTCGAGGAGAAGGGCTGAGCCTGGCTGACCGGCGCGTCCGGGCGAGGTCGCTACCCTGGGCCGGTGGACCGGGAGCGCATCGGGTTGTGGCGTGACGAGCACCAGGCGGTGCTCCAGGCCCTGTCGGACCCCGATGTGCTGCGCGACTCCGTGCGCCTGCGCCAGGTTTCGCTTCGACACAAAGAGCTCCAGGCGTTGCTGGACGTCTGCGATCAGCTGCAGGACGCCGAAGCCGATGTGGCTGTCGCCCACGAGCTGCTGGCGGGCGCGACCGGCGACGAGCGGCAGGTCGTTCGCGACGAGCTGGAGCGGGCCGAGGCATCGGTCGATCGCCTGCAGGCCGACCTGCGCGGGCTGCTCGTCCCGAGCGACCCCAACGCCGGGCGAGACGTGCTCGTGGAGATCCGAGGGGCTGAGGGCGGCGAGGAAGCGAACTTGTTCGCCCGCGATCTGTTCGACATGTACCGGCGGTATGCGGAGCGCCGCGGCTGGCGCACCGAGGTGCTGTCGGCCACCCCGTCGGAACGTGACGGGCTCGGAGAGGCCACGCTCGTCGTCCGTGGCGAGGATGCCTGGCAGCGGCTGAAGCACGAGGGCGGCCCGCACCGGGTGCAGCGCGTGCCGGTCACCGAGTCCCAAGGTCGGATCCACACGTCGTCGGCAACGGTCACCGTCCTCCCGCAGGCCGAGGAGGTCGACGTCACCATCGACCCGGCCGACCTGCGTGTCGACGTGTACCGGTCGACCGGGCCCGGTGGCCAGTCGGTCAACACCACCGACTCCGCCGTCCGGGTCACCCACATCCCCACCGGCGTAGTGGTGGCCATGCAGGACGAGAAGAGCCAGATCCAGAACCGGGCCAAGGCCATGCAGGTGCTCCGATCTCGCCTCTTGAAGCTCGAACAGGACCGCCAGGCGGCCGAGCAGTCGTCGCAGCGGCGCAGCCAGGTCGGCGGCGGCGGGCGCTCGGAGAAGATCCGGACCTACAACTTCAAGGAGAACCGCGTCACCGACCACCGCCTGAAGCTGACGTTGCACAAGCTCGATCGGGTCCTCGACGGCGACCTCGACGAGATCGTCGACGCGCTCCTGGCCGCCGAACGCGGGCAGCAGCTGCTCGACGGAGCCGGCAGTGGCGACGGTGCCGCGTCGTGAGCGAGCGGTCGGCACCGTGCGCCCACCAGAGCAGAGCCACCAGGATGCGCTCGTGAGCGGACCGACTGGGCGCTTTGGCGTGGATACTGAGGTCGGCCTGCGGGACCTGTTGCTGCGGACCGCCCGTCAGCTCGGGTCAGCTTCCGAGGCGCGCTGGGTGGTCGAGCAGGCGATTGGCGGCGGTGCCAACGCCGTGGTCCTGGCCGGTCGCGATGCCACGGTGGGGACAGGGGTAGCGGACGACGTGTCCGCGAAGGTGGCCCGGCGTCTGGCCGGGGAGCCACTGCAGTACGTGCTGGGCACGTGGGCGTTCCGAAGCCTGGAGCTGGCTGTCGACCCCCGGGTGCTCATCCCCCGGCCGGAGACCGAAGTCGTGGTGGGCCACGCCCTAGCCGAGCTCGCCCGGGCCGCGGCCGACGATCCGACCACTGGGACTGGGACTGGGACTGGGACTGGGACTGGGACTGGGACTGGGACTGGGACTGGGACTGGGACTGGGACTGGGACTGGGACTGGGACTGGGACTGGGACTGGGACTGGGACTGGGACCGATCCTGTTGTCGCCGTGGACCTCGGGACCGGCTCGGGCGCCATCGCGCTGGCGCTGGCCGTCGAGGGCGGTGCCGGGCTGAGCGGCCGGTCCCTGCAGGTTTGGGCAGTGGACGAATCGCCCGAGGCGCTGGCGGTGGCCGCCGCCAACGAACGGTCGGTGCGAGCCGCCCATCCCGGTGCCGCTCCCGTGCACCTGGTCGAAGGTGACTGGTTCGACGCGTTGCCCGAGGAGCTCGCCGGCCGCATCACCCTGGTCGTCGCCAACCCGCCGTACGTGTCGGAGACGGAATGGATCGCGCTCGACCCTGAGGTGCGCGACCACGAGCCACGCCGCGCCCTGGTCGGGGGCCCGCAGGGGACCGAGGCTGTCGACCGCATCGTGGCCGACGCGTGCCGGTGGCTGGCGCCGTGGGGCGTGTTGGTGGTGGAGCTGGCGCCACACCAGGCCGACGATGCCGCGCTCCACGCGCTCGCATGCGGCTTCGACGGGGTGCTGGTGCGCCCCGACCTGGCCGGCCGCTCCCGGGCCCTGATCGCCCGCCGCTGGGGTGGGGCGTGATGCTCCCCAAGGGCAGCCCAGACGATGTCGGTCCGACGGGACATGGCGCGACGGGAAGGGACGCGGCAGGAGGCGGTGCGGCAGGAGGCGGTGCGGCAGGACGTGGTGCAGCAGGACGTGGTGCAGCAGGACGTGGTGCAGCAGGACGTGGTGTGACGGGAACGGGTGTGACGGGAACGGGCGCGGCGAGCTCGGGGCGCGGCCTCCCTCAGGTCGTCGACGACGTGGAGGAAGTGGCCCGCGCCCTGTCCGGCGGCGCCGTGGTCGGGATCCCGACTGACACCGTCTACGGTCTGGCCGCGCTGGCCACGGTCCCGGGCGTCGGGGCCGCTCTGGCTGCAGCCAAGGGCCGGCACGCCGGTGTCGCAGTGCAGGTGCTCGTGGCCGATGTGGCGCAGGCCGACCTGCTCGCCGGACCCGATGGCCTGTCTGCCGTGGCCCGTCGGCTGGTCGACCGCCTGTGGCCCGGCGGCCTGACCGTCGTGACCGACCGCCGCCCCGGCCTGGTGCTCGACCTTGGGGGCGACCCCACGTCGATCGGCCTGCGGTGCCCGGCGCACCGGGTCGTCGCCGGGCTGTGCCGGAGCGTCGGGCCGTTGGCGGCAACCAGCGCAAACCGCCACGGGCAGCCGCCGCTGGTAACGGCGCAGGAGGTGGCGGACGCGTTTGCAGGTCAGGTCGAGATGGTCCTCGATGGCGGTCTCGGCAGCCAGGGCGCGTCAACGGTCGTCGACGTCCGGGGTCCCGAGCCGCTCCTGCTGCGCGACGGGGCCATCCCATGGGCGGCGGTTGTGGCCGCAGCCCGGTGCCCGTGATCGCGACTCGTGCTTTGTGCCGGCTGGTGCTGCGGCGACCGCCGGGCCGAGCCGGTCAGTAGGTTGAGCCCCCCGGCGACGTGCTGCCGGACGAGGAACCCGCCCCCGAGGTTCCCGACGTGCTCCCGGTCTTGGGGGCGAGGGGCGTGCCCGACGGGCTCACCAGCGTCCACGTGCCACCGAATGCGACGATGCCTTCGCCGTTGGTCTGCCCCGGCGCAGTGTCGTGGGTGAAGGTGTACAGGGGGTGCCCGGCGTAGGTCACCTGGGTGCCGCCGCCAGAGGGACGCGAGATCCTCGCGACCTGGCTGGTCGTGACGCCTGCTCCTGCGGTCGGCGTACCGGCTGACGCGAGTGGCGGCCAGATCGCGGCGCACGCACCCGTGCACGTGCTGTGGCCGGACGGATCGGACGAGAGCATGTACAGCGCGTAACCCTTGGCGTCGACCAGGTAGGGACCGTAGGTCGGAGACGTGGCCCGGTCCACCGTGCCGGTGGCGGCCAGCGGCGCCGCGCTCGCAGGCGACGACCTGGTGGTCGAGGTGGCGGGTTGTGCGCTCGCCGATCGCTTGGCGACCGTGGCCGTTGACGAACTGCTGCACGCAGCGAGAGCCAGACCTGCGGCCGCCACCACCACAGTCGTTCCCGCCACTCTCCTCGGTCGCCGGTGTCCCGCTCGCGCCGGTGCCAGGTCAATGGTCCCGTTCGTCATGTCGCTCATGGGTTCCTCCCCGTCGCCGATCAGATGGCCTCGATCTGCTCGGCACCGGAGCGTACTTCCGCGTGCGCCGCGGTTGATGTCGTCCATCTTCCCTGCAGGACCGAGGGCGGGTGGTCGGTACGGGGGCTGTGTGGGCGGTCGGTACGGGGGCTGTGTGGGGGGTCGGAGCGGGGGCCACGTGGCGGTCGGAGCGGGGCTGTGTGGCGGTCCGGTACGGG
>JAJZLP010000238.1 GCA_021803325.1 Actinomycetes bacterium | reverse complement strand
CCTTCCGAGTAGTCGCGCGGTGGGCCTCCATCCGGGCTCGACCCGGTCCGCGAAGCTCGGTGCGGGCGAAGTCGCCGCCGTCGGCACCCGCGGCGCCTATCGGCGTCTCTCGGTCGGACTGGGCCGGACACGCGTCGTGATCGACGAGCTCGGGACCCGCAGCCGGCGGATCGCCTCGAGCCGAAGCCTGGTGTACCTGGTGCATCTGACCGACCTGCAGCTCGCGGACGTGCACTCACCCGGCCGCTTCGAGTTCATCGAGGAGCTCCGCGGCGTGCCGGGCGCCGGCCCGCTCGTGCCCGCCCAACGACCCCAGGAGGCGCTCGCCCCCCACGCCGTCGCCGAGATGGTCCGCGAGATCCGACGTCGTCTGGAGAGCCCCGACACGGGTGCGCCGCTCGCACTGGCGCTGAGCACCGGGGACAGCATCGACAATGCGCAGTGGAACGAGCTCGAGTGGTACCTCTCGCTCATGGGCGGGGGGTCCGTGTCGGTCGGGCAGGGACGTGCCTACGAGGGCGTCCAGCGCGCGGACTGGCCCGTCGACTTCTACTGGAAGCCCGACGTGACCGACGGCCGGTTCCAGCGCGAGCTCGGGTTCCCCACGCTCCCAGGGCTACTCGACCGGGCGGTCGCGCCCTTCGCCGTCGCGGGCCTGCCGGTCGGCTGGGTCTCGTGCTTCGGGAACCACGAGGGGCTGCCCTTCGGCGTCTCCCTCCCAACCGAGCAGTACCGGTCGGTCGTCACCGGCGCACGCAAGCCCTTCGCGCTTCCAGACGGGCTCTCACCCATCGGGAACGTCGAGGACCTGTACCGTCACCCCGAACGGTACCTGGAAGGCCCGGCCCGTGGGGTGGCTCCCGACCCGTCCCGCAGGCTCATCGGCCGGAGGGACTTCGTGGCCGCGCACCTCGCCGCGCCGGGGAAGCCCGCGGGGCACGGCTTCGGCGCGCACAACCTCGAGGAGGGGACCGCCTACAACGCACTGGACGTGGGAGGCAGCCGGCTGGTGCTCCTCGACACCGCGAACCTCGACGGCGCGGCCGACGGGTCGATCGGCGCGCGCCAGCTCGCGTGGCTCGAAGAGCAGCTCGTCGCCGTGCACTCCCGCTACCGGGCTGCCGACGGCTCTTTCGTGACCACGTCGAACACCGACCGGCTGGTGGTGCTCGCGTCGCACCACGGTCTCGTGTCGATGCGCGACCGTGGTCCGGTGGAGGGCGGCCTCGAGCCCGACCACCCGCGCGTCGGCGCACAGGAGCTGCGCGCGCTCCTCCACCGGTTCCCGAACGTGGTGCTGTGGCTCAGCGGTCACCGCCACGTGAGCGAAGTGGCCGTGCACCTTGCCCGGCTGAGGAGCCCGAGGGGCGTCACAGAGCCGCCCACCGACGGCACGAGAACCTCGGGTTCTCGGACATGCGGGCAACCGGGCGGGAGCGCTACGGCTCCAACAAGTGGTTCAGGCGAACCGTGTGCTCCATCCCGACGGCCCAGTTCAGGGACCGCCTCGTGGCCATGGCCTCACGACGCGCCATCGCCGTCATCGGCGTCCCTGCCGCCTACAGCTCTATCTGGGGAGCAGCACACTGGCAGGAGCCGCTGTCTTCTCCTCATCACAAGGTCTCGAGGCACACCGCAGCAGCGGTGGTCCTCGGGAGGCGAGCCCTCGGGCACTCGGCCCGGCGCCGCTCACAGGCGAGTCCAGGTGTGACCGCACCCCTCCAGGGGAAGGAAGCAGCAGTAGTGGGCACCGAGTCCCACTGCCTCACTGCCGGTGTGGAGAGCTACCACGTGGGTGGAGCCGGGAAGTCCCGCACTCGTCGCAGCACGAAGGCACACCGCAGGGTGACGAGGCACGAGGGCACCGACCCCGCAGGGGGGAGGGTCAGACCCGAAGTGGCGACTCACGACCACGGTGTGCTCCCGGCCAAGACCGTTCGGGCCGGGCCACAGGGCGAGAACTCAGTATCGCTCGGTGTCTAGGAACGTTGACCTCCTCCCCACGGCTGAAGCCGGGGGCTTGCGCTCGCAAGTCGGTCAGGACGCCAGCGGGTGCGCTTGCTCGGCGATGAAGCGTTGTAGATCGGCCACCGACACCACCGCCGGCGTGGCCGGGGTGATTGCCCGCTCCGTGATCCACTGGCGGATGAGCGTCGTGGCCGGGATGCCCAACTCGGCCGCCTGGGCACGGACTTGGTTCATGAGCGACTGCGGCAGCCGGATCGACGTGGAGACCAGGACCTCGCTGGCCTTTTCCGTCCGTACCTCAGCATCGGTGAAGTGCTCAGCCACGTCGGTGCTGTCGTAGTAGTCGCGGAGCTGGTCGATCTTCTTCTGGTGCATGTCAGCAGGTCCTTTCATGGAAGGCTCGTTTCTCGTTGGCGGTCATGTCCCGAGCGGTGACCACGAAGTCGCGCCCGTCGCTGGCTTCGGTGACCACCACAAGCAGCAGCCGGCCGGCGTTGGTCTGGCCCAGGACCTCAGTGGTGTCGTCACGGCCCGAGACGGCGAGCCGGGGTTGGCTGTAGAGCACCTGTTCGACTTCGAGTGGGGTCACGTTGTGCCGGGCGATGTGAGTTTCGGAGTCTTCGGTCCACATCACTTCCCCGAACATCACTCCACCGTACCACGGACGTGGTACGGGTCGGGTCCACGTCCTGCGTGTCGACCACCGCGCCGACGTCTACCGGTAGTCGTCGGGGAGCTCCCGGTCTCTCGGGCCCACGCCTCGACATCCGCCCATGTCGATGCCGGTCGGCTGACGGTGGCCGGCTCGAGTAGGAGGACCGCCGGCCCGCCGCCCGGCCGACGTGGCGCCCGTGCCGCCTGGTCGCACCTGGGGCCGACGCCCGGTGCCTCGGGTGCGGCTTGGCTCGTGTTGGCGAGCGTGCGGCTGCCGCGGTGTGAGGTGCGACCCTGGCTTCGTCGGTCAGGAGCACCCGCGACCACGAGACCGCCCCCCCGCAGACCGTCCGCCCCAGCGGCCCGAGCGGTCCGGCGGACAGACTCAGTGAGCAGGAGAGCAGCAACAGGCCAGAACCGGGGGGTTCTGGATACTAGGCGTTCTTACCAGAACCGGGGGGGTGCTGCGATCTCGGGCATGTCGGAGTACACTTTCTTGTACGTTCATGGGAGGTACGAGATGAAGACCATGACCTACTCCGAGTCACGAGCGAAATACGCCGAGACTCTCAACGCGGTCACCGATGACCGCGAAGAGGTCGTGATCACCCGGGCAGGTCACGATCCCGTGGTGATGGTGGCGCTCGATGACTACGAGTCTCTGAAGGAGACCGCCTATCTCCTGAAGAGCCCGGAGAACGCCCGTCGGCTGCTCGCGTCGATCGACCGTCTCGAGCATGGCGATGGGGTCCTGCACGACCTCGCCGAGTGAAGCTCGTCTGGGACCCGAGCGCCTGGGAGGACGATCTCTGGTGGAAGGCGCAGGACCGGAAGGTCCTCAAGCGCATCAACACGCTCATCCAGGATGTCGAACACAACGGCAACGAAGGGATCGGCAAGCCCGAGCCTCTCAAGCGCGGGTTTCACGGCTACTGGTCCCGTCGGATCACCGACGAGCACCGGCTCGTCTACAAGATCAGCGAGGACGAGATCCGGATCGCTGCATGCCGGTACCACTACGGGCGCTGACTGCGCCGGCAGTCCGGTCGTGATGGCGGACAGGATCCCAGCGTACGATCGCCCGGATGCAGAACGACCGCGTGGCCACGCAGCCGTACGGATGCGAACGGGCGCTCGACTTTCGGCAGCGGTGTCCCCATCGCTATCTCGGCGGTTGTCCTCGGTGTCGCTTCATGCATAGTAGACGCTCAAAGCAGCACCCGCGGGGTTCCAGGCGCCTGTCGCCGATGCAGAACCATCCGATCGGCATCTCCCACGGTGCTCGGGTTCGATCCACCTGATGAGCGCACCTCGTGTGGTTATCTGACTACGAGTTATCTCGCACTCACTCAGCTTGACCATGTGGGGCAGTCTCGTGGCTCGTGGACGAGCGTCAAACCAGAAGTAGGCCGGCCGAAGCCACCCATGCGCCTGGCAGCGGTTCTCTCTCCCCAAGCGCGCTGTCTACCTTGCGGCTGGGGACAGCTTCGGGAGAACTGGGCCATCAAGTGCGGTCAACCCTCCGGCATCGAAGGTGACGCTCGAAGCGGCCCCCGACTCGACCAGCCTTCGGGCTCGGTCCAGTTGCTCTTCTTCGAGAGTGACGGTGACCTTCCGAGTTGCCATGCTCGGTACCATACCGTCCAGCTGCGGCACGATGCGCCGACGAGCTCTTCCGTCGGCGGACACCTCGTGCACCGGTCGGCAACATCCCAACTGGTGCATCGCCGATCACCGGCCATAGACCTCGCGGCGGTGGCCCACGCGAAGGACGAGGACCACGAGCTCGTTGTCGTGGATCTCGTAGACGATCCGGTAGTCGCCGGTACGGACCCGCCACTCGCCCGAGCCACCGACAAGCCGGGTCGCGGCTGGCGGCCGTGGCTCGACAGCGAGGAACTCGATGGCAGCTTGGATGCGTCGCCTCGCATCGGGGTCGAACTTGCGGAGCTGGCGCGCGGCCGAGGGTGCCAGGGTGACCCGGTAGGTCATGCCAGGCCGAGATCGGCCTTGACCTGCTCCCAGGGGATCGGGGTCTCGCCGGTCGCTCGCATCTCGGCGCGAGCCGCTTCAGCGGCGCGAATGTCTGCCATGTCTTCGGCAAGTTCCAAGATGGCGTCGAGATCGTCGGCGTCGATCACGGCCGCCACCCGACGGCCGCGTCGGGCCAGGTAGATCGGCGTGTGCTCGGCGCGAGCACGGTCGATGATCTCCGCCAACTGTCGCCGTGCCTCTGAGACGGGGAGAGCTGCGGAAGAGGACATGTACAAAACGTACCCCGAACCATCGTGATGTACAAAAGCTTGCCGGTGGCTCGCGATGACCGCGCCGTCGAGGGTCGGTGCGAGCATCACCGAGTCGTTGCGGTTGGCCCCGCCTACCCAAGCCTCGGTCCAGGACGTCGCAGCGTAGGTGAGAGAGTCGAGTGGGAAGGAGAGCGCCATCGTGACCAGCTTTGCCATGGGTGACTTCGACATCGGCCCGTCCAACGGGCGCCTGCGCCTGCGCACCTACCGTCAGGGGCTTGCGGCGAAGGCCGGGCACGACCTGGTGCTCGAGGCCGCCGAGTGGCATGGGCGGGTTCACGTCCTGTCGGAGGCCGACGGGTCCGCCTCGGTGGCGGCGGAGATCGAGGTGGAGATCGACGTGGAGATCGAGGTGGAGATCGACCTGCGCCGGCTCGAGGTGCGTGAAGGCACCGGAGGGGTGAAGCCGCTCACCGAGAGGGACAGAGCCGACATCCGCAAGGCGATGCGCCAGCCGCTCGGGATCGACGCCCAGCCGATCGCGACGTTCAGGTCCTCGAGCGTGAGGGTCGAGGGCGAGCGGGCGACCGTCGAAGGCGAGCTCTCGATCGCAGGCCAGTCGCACCCTGTCGAGCTCGACGTGCGCCGGGAAGCCGACGGCACGATCTCGGGCAGCACGCAGATCGTGCAGTCCGCCTGGGGCATCAAGCCGTACGCGGGGTTCTTCGGCGCGCTCAAGCTCCGCGACGCCGTCGACGTGGAATTCGTGCTCCAGCTGCCGGGCTGAGGCGGACGCCGCCAGCGTGGCCGCGCCCGAGGCACCGCGCACCGGGGAGGTGATCTGGGGGAGGTGACCTGGTGGACGTGATCTGGGGGAGGTGATCTGGCGGACGTAAGCTGAGGGCTGCAAGGGGGATGGGGATGACAGCGTTCGAGGCGGCGACGCCGCCTGCGCCGGACGCGGGTCGCGACGGCGCAGCGGCCGGCGAGCACGCGCCACGCGAGGACGTGGCGAGTGAGCACGCGCTCGTCGGGGCGACCGGGCTCCCTGCGCCCGAGTCGAAGGGGCGCCTCGCGGTCATCCGCACGACCGCCCTCGTCGCCATCGTCACCACGGCCGCCTACCTCGGATGGCGGATCGGCTTCACCGTGCGCCAGAGCCTGTGGCTCGCGATCGCGCTGTGGCTGCTCGAGCTCCACGCCCTGGCAGGCCTCGGGCTGTTCACCTTCTCCCTGTGGGACCTCGACGCCGCGCCGCGCCCCAGGCCGCGCCGCATGCCGAACCTCAGGGTCGCGCTCTTGATCCCCACCTACGACGAGCCCTCCGAGGTCCTCCTCCCGACGGTCGCCGCAGCGGTGCCGCTCTCCCCCGCCCACGAGACCTGGGTGCTCGATGACGGCGCCCGACCGTGGGTGGAGGAGCTCTCCGCCACGCTCGGCGCACGCTACCTCGCGCGGCCCGAGCACGACCACGGGAAGGCCGGCAACCTGAATGACGCGCTGGCCCACGTCGACGCCGACGTCGTCGGGGTGCTCGACGCGGACCACGTGCCGGCGAGCGGCTTCCTCGAGCACACGCTCGGGTACTTCGACGACCCTCGCGTCGCGGTCGTGCAGACCCCCCAGGAGTTCTACAACAGCGACTCCTTCGAGCACCGCACCCGCTCGTTGCTCTCACGTGAGGAGAGCCTCTTCGGCGAGCAGCGCCTCTTCTACCGCGCGATCCAGCCCGGCAAGAACAGGTGGGACGCGGCTTTCTGGTGCGGCACGAGCGCGCTGGTGCGCGTCGAGGCGCTCCGGGAGGTCGGCGGGGTCGCCGAGGAGACCGTCACCGAGGACGTCCACACCACGATCCGCATGCATCGGCGAGGATGGCGCACCGTCTACCACAACGAGGTGCTCGCCCGTGGCTTGGCGGCGCGCAACGCCGAGGAGTACTTCACCCAACGCCTCCGATGGGGCACCGGCGCGATGCAGGTGCTCCACGCAGAGCGGCCCATCACCGGGCCCGGCCTCGGCTTCGCCCAGCGTCTCGCGTACGCCTCCACGCTCCTCGGATGGTTCGACTCGTGGCGCACGCTCGGGTACCTGCTCGTCCCTCTGGCGGTGCTCTTCACCGGTGCGGTCCCGATCCAGGCGAGCGCCCTCACCTTCGGGGTCCTCTTCGGTGCGACCTTCCTCCTCCAGCGCATCGCGCTCTCGCTGCTCGCCCGGGGGTACGCCCCCCAGAGCATGTCGATGCTCTTCGAGGTGGTGCGGATGCAGACCGTGCTGCAGGCGACCTCCACCTATGTCGTTCGCCGCGCCCGCACCTTCCGGGTGACCGCCAAGGCGGGCGCGTCCGAGCACCGGCGGGTGGCGGCCCCGCCGATCCTCTGGGCCCTCCTCTGGCTGAGCGGCGCGTCGGCGGTCTGGTTCGCCTGCACGCTCGCGGGCCTCACTCCGCTGCACTACACGGTCGCGTGGACCGCCTACGGTGCGGCCGGCTGGCTCGCCTTCAACAGCGTCCTCGTGGGCGCCGCGATCGCGCGGGTGCGAAGCGACCGCTTCGCCGTCGACCGCCGCTCCGCGGTCCGGCTGCGGATCGGCACCCCGGTGACCCTCGACGGCCGTCCCGGGTACATCCGGGACATCTCGATGGGCGGGGCCCAGGTCCGGATCCCGGTGGACTCGAACGCACGGCCGCAGCTCGTGGGGGGGACCCGAGAGCTCGGCCTCCCCTTCGGCGGCGGTATGACGCTTCGCTGCGAGGAGCGCGGACGCCAGCCGATCGGGGACGGCGGCGTGCTCGTCCGACTCCGGTTCCTCGAGGGCCAAGAGCGCGCGCTCGGCGAGCTCGCGACCGCCCTCCTCGCGACCTGAGCCGCCCGACGAGGGGCATCGCGCCCGAACCGTCGCCGTTCCCGCTCGGCCCTACCGCCCTACCTATCCAGGCGGACCCTCTCCTGCACCCTTCCTCCCCCGCCGCCTGAGCCACTCGCCGACGCCGAGCAGTCCGAGGCCGGTGACGAGCGCCGTCAGCTCGAACGGCAAGGACCCTGCGAAGGGCTCGCCGGTGTGCGGGGTGGTCGCCGCAGGGATGGGAGAGACCGTCGGAGGTGTCGAGTGCGAAGGGGCGCTCGACTTGGCGCTGACGGTCAGTGTCACCGTGTTGGTCGAGCAGGTGGAGGTGGTGCAGCTCGGCGTCCCGTCGTTCGTGAAGGTGGCGGTGTTCGTGATCTTCTCCCCCGTCGTGTCGGTCTTGTCCACGACCACCGCGAAGCTGAGGGCGAGGGCGTGGGAGGTTCCGGGCTGGACGACGACCCCTGACCAGGTGATGGTGCCCGTCGCCTCTCCGACGCTGCAGCCCGGGGCGCCGCCGCAGGTGGCCGAGCCCGGGACGTACGTCGTCCCGGCCGGCACCTCGTCGGAGAGGGTGATCGGTGTCGTGGCTGCGGTGCCCGAGTCGGTCGCGCTGAGCGTGTAGGTGACCCTCGTTGTGAGGGGGACGACCGAGCGCGGCCTCGGTGTCGAGGACTTGACCACGTCGAGGATCACGACGGGGTTGGTGACCGAGGAGGTGCACTGCGTCCCTGTGCAGGGCCCTGTGGTGATCGTGGCGGTGTTCGTGACGCTCGTGGTGTCCGTCGAGGTGACCACGGCGTCGAAGGTCGCCTTCGCAGAGTCGCCCGCAGCGAGATGGACCTTCATCGTGAGCGTGGAGCCCTTGGCCGCAACGGCACAGGTGTCGCCCGTCGCGACTGTCACACACGCCGGGGTCCCCGCGAGCGTCACGTTCGACGGCAGCGGGTCGCTCACCGTGGCTGTGCCTGCAGTGCCGCCGACGTTCTCGACACTGAGCGTGTAGTCGACGGTCCCGCCAGGCACGACCGGCTTGCCTGTCCCGGGGGTGTCGGTCGTGGTGACGGCGAAGCGCGCGCCAGGAGGCGCCGGGGGCGGCAGGACGACCGTCGGTGTGGCGGCGACCGTCGTCGACGCGATGGCAGAGGAACCTGCGAATGTGCCCTTCACCGTGGCTGTGGCCGGGTAGTCGACCTCGAAGTAGTGGCTGCCCGTGCTGAGCCCGGTGACCTTGGCTGTGGCGGTGGCGGCGAGCGTCGTGGCTGTCGAGGTCGAAAGTGTCTTGGTCGAAACCGGCGACTTGGTCGTGCACGACGATGTCGTGCAGGCGTAGAAGACGACGTCATGCACGGGCGCTGTCGTGCTGCCAGGGCCGTAGGGGTCGGAGGAGGGGTTGGCAGGCGTCACGGTCGCGTGCAAGGTGCGCCGGTGCCCGCTCCCTGAGATGGTGAGGGTCGTGACGGTCGTGTCGGTGTACTTGGCCGAGCCCGAGAAGGCCAGGTGGAACGTCCCGCCCTCACAACTGTCCTGGTTCGTCCCGCTTGTCCTGAGCTCGATGGTGGTCGTCACGACGTGGGTACCAGTGGCTGCGACCGTGAATGTGTGTGTCAGCGCGCCGATTCTCAGCCATGTGGCCTTGCACACAGCGGCGAACGGTGTCGACGGCGCCACGGACACAGAGAGCGAGGTCACGTGGATGCCGACGGAGAGCGGGTCGTGGACGCTGACCACGAGGCAGCGGCCTTCTCCGGGGTAGAGCTTCGCTGTCGCTGTCTTCGTGCATGTCTGGGCGTAGACCTTGCTCGAGATGGAGAAGCTCTTCTGGGCGCTGAGAGCGAACGCTGGGTGCGCGGTCACGAGGATGCCCGAGGCCATGTAGGACGCGACGGCGACGAGGATGGCCAACCCGAGGGTGGTGATCGCCTTGCGCAGCTTCTCCGAGCCGGTGGTGTCGGCGCGCATCTCAGCCTGTCCCCCCCGCCGTGGACCCCGAAGGAGGCGTGCTCGGCGGTGCCGTGTAGGTGAACTGGTCTGTCGGGCTCGTAGCCGAGGTCCCCCCTGAGGTGGTCACGGTGACTGTGACGGTGCCGCTTGCGTGCGCAGGCGACGTAACGGTGATCGACGTCGCAGACGTCACGGACACGCTCGTCGCCGTGGTCGTCCCGAAGGAGACCGTCGTTGTCTTGGTCGTGGTGAACCCGGTCCCGGTGATCGTGACGGTGGTCCCGCCTGTGGCAGGGCCTGTCGCCGGCGAGATACCGGTCACCGTGGGCGTCACCGAGGACGACGGAGACGAAGACGATGGTGCCACGTAGGTGAACACGTCGGCCGTCGACGTGGCCGAGGTGCCTGCAGCGTCTTTCACCACCACGTGCACTTGTCCTGGTGTCTGAGCGGGAGGCGAGGTGGCGACGATCGTGGTCGGGGATGTGACCGTGACCTTGGTCGCCGCGGTCGTCCCGAAGGAGACCGTCGCTGTCTTGGTGAACCCGGTCCCGGTGATCGTGACGGTCGTGCCGCCTGCCACAAGCCCGGTCGACGGGGTGATCGCCGTGACGGTGGGGGCGGCGACCGAGACGGCCGGGCTCACCGACCCGCTCGGGGGATCTGTCAACGTGAGGGTTCCCGGCTGGCCTGGGTTGCTCCCCGGGTTGAACCCTGTGATCGTCACCGTGGCGCCTACCACTGTGCCGTTCGCGGCCTTGTAGTTGTAGCCCCCCGTACCGCCCTTGCCTGCTGTCTTTCCTGTGGTCGTGGACGACGTGCCCGTCCCACCGCTCGGTGCCGGTGTGCCGGCGCCGCCGCCACCGGCGCCGGTCCCCATCCCGCCCGAACCGTTGTTGCTGGGGGTCTTCCCGTTCTGGCCCGTGACGGGCGTTGAGGACGACTTCGCTGTTGTATTCGGCTGTCCCGGCTGCGGAGTGTTCTTGTTCGTCAGCTTGGTGCCGCCGCCACCGCCACCGCCGCCCCCGACGACCGCGATGACCGTGGTCGTGCCACCGGCCTCGAGGGCGAGGTCGCTCGCACCGCCACCGCCGCCACCACCGCCAGGGCTCCCCTTTGTTGTGTGGGAATTCCCGCCCCGACCGCCTGGGGCATAGCCCGGGCCGCCGTTCCCGCCTGTGACGATTTCGCCGGGTGTCCCCGCGCAGCCGAGCTGGTAGACGAGCGTCACTGTGCCCGTCGCCGGGGTGGTGAAGGAGCCGTGGACCTCGGAGCCGCCGCCACCTGTGGCGCCTGTGCTGCCACCCTTCCCGCCGCCGCCACCGAGCAGTGTGAAGGTGTACGTCGTGCTCTTCTGGAGCGACAAGGTCCGTTCCCCGCCACCGCAGATCTCGGACAGTCCCGTGGTCGTGACGGTCACGGTGTTGCTTGTCGCATGCCATGTGTCAAGGAAGTAGCCGAGCTGGAACTCGTAGGTCTTGGAAGGAGCGAGCCCCGTCACCGTGCATGTGGGCGACGGGTCGGTCCCCGCGCAGGACCCCGAGCTCACGGCATTCCCTGTCTCGCGCATCTGCCAGCTCGTGCCCGTCGGGTTCGACGGCGGGATCCAGGTGAGGGTCGCACTTGTCGAGGTGGACGACGCGACGGACAAGGTGGGCGCGTTCAGCGCCCCCGCTACCGCGAGCCCGTATGTGCCCGAGCCTGTGGCAGAGAAGTAGGCGTAGGCGACGCCCGAGGAGGCAAGGAGGAAGCCCGTCGCAATGAGCGCGACATGCCGGAACGCGCGCGGACGAACCACTTCGGCTTGCCGGGCTCGGGCGAGCGGGCGGAGGAGAAGCGATCCAAGGCGGCTCACGAGCGCACCTTCACGGACACCTTGATGTGGAAGGACTTCGACTGACAGGCGTTCGGAGACGCCGTGCCCATGGCGGCACCTGTCGCGATCGTGAGGCTCGTCACGCCTGTTGTCGTTGTCTTGGCGTTGAGGGTGTAGCCGGTGAGTCCGTTCGCCACTGTTGTGGGGATCGACACCGTCGCGTTCGTCCCGGTGCAGCTCAAGCTCGCTGTCGGCGGTGTGACGGTCACTGTTGTCCCGGTACCGGCTTCGCTCACCCCGACGAGGGTCAAGGACCGGTCGTTCGGGTTGTAGAGCTTGAGGGAGAGCCCGGCCTTTTGACCGGGGAAGAGGGTGCCCGGGACGACGGTGGCTTGCTCGACCTGGACGGGG
>JAJZLP010000036.1 GCA_021803325.1 Actinomycetes bacterium | reverse complement strand
GGGGCGGGGGCGGGGGCGGGGGGGGCTGCCGCTGCGACTTCCGGGGTGGGAGTTTCCGGGATAGCGGTAGGGGCTGTGGGGTCGGTGGTGGTGGTGTCCGTGTCGGTGTCGGTTTCCGGCGTGGCGGTGGTGTTCGGGGCGGCGGCAGTGGTGTTCGGGGCGGCGGCAGTGGTGTTCGGGGCGGCGGCAGTGGTGTTCGGGGCGGCGGCAGTGGTGTCCGGGGTGGTGTCCGGGGTGGTGGTGTCCGGGGTGGCGGTGTCTGGCGTGGCGGTGGTGGTGGCGGCGGTGGTGTCCGGGGTGGCGGTGTCCGGGACGTCGGTGGGTGTCGAGGTCTCCGGGACGGCGGCCACGGTTCCGGTTGGAGCGGCGGTGGGACGCGGCACTGTCTCGGTGGGAACTGCGCCCAGCAGGGCGGCCGTCGAACCGCCGATCAGGATGGTGTCCCCCGTCTGGCGGGTGGCGGCCTCCACGCGTGCCGCAGTGTTGACGACGTCGCCGATGACACCGAATTCGAACCGTCCGGCCCCGCCGACGTTGCCGGCGACCACCGCGCCGGAGTTGAGCCCGATCCCGACGCGAAGGTCGCCGACAGCGACGGCCCGCTCGATGGCGAGCGCGGCGTCGAGCGCCTGCGCGGCGTGGTCGGCGAGCCGGCGGGGGGCGCCGAAGACGGCGAGCACGCCGTCGCCGATGAACTTGTCGACATGGCCGCCGTGGGCGTGGACGATCGGCACGATCCGGTCGAACAGCCCGTTGAGCGCGGCCACGACCTCGCGGGCCGGCTTCCTTTCGGCGAAGGTCGTGAAGTCGCGGACATCGACGAACATGACCGTCACCTCGACCTCCTCACCGTCCAGGCTGGTGCCCTCGGCGAGGATGCGTTCGGCCACGTCCTGGTCGACGTAGGTCCCCAGCGCGGCGCGGATCCGCTCGCGCTCGGCCAGACCGGCCACCATACGGTTGAAACCGGCCTGGAGCCGGCCCACCTGGGTTCCGTCGTAGACCGGGACCCGCACGGAGAAGTCGCCGCGCTGGGCTCGGTCGAGGGCCTTGCGCACCGAATCGACCGGGTCGGCGGTTGCCCGGGCCGCCAGCCCGATGGCCAGCAGCCCGACGGTCAAGGCCACGCCGCCGAGCGACACCATGGCCACCGCCAGCTGCGACGGGGTTGCTTCACCGCTCGTGAGGGTCACCACGCCGATGGCCACCAGGCCGGCAACGGGAACGCCGGTGCCCAGCGCCCAGGCCAGCACGGCCCTGGCCGCCACGCCCGGCACCGTCAGGCGTTCCGGTGGGCCTTGGTCGAGTGCGCGCGCCACCGCAGCCCGCAGCACACGTTCGGTGAGGAGGTAGGCGCACGCAGCGGTGCTCATGCCGGTCAGAGCGATGGTCGCACCCACCCGTGCCCCTGTCGTCCCGGCCTGGACGCCATCCAGCCCACCGAAGATCGCGGCCGCTCCGGCCCACAGGGCGACCTGCAGCCAGAACAGCCGGAGCGGCGCGCGCAGCACCACGCGCTGCTCGGCCGGCGTGGCCCGGTGCTCCTGCAGCAGCCAGTGCTTGAGGTGGACGAGACCCGACGTGCCGACGAGCACCCCGGCGGGAACGGCGAAAGCGACGTACGCTGCGGCCACCGCCAGGTTGAGCTGTCGCAGACGGGTGCCGGCATGCAGAGCCGGGAGCGGCACGACGAAGTCGGCGATCAGGATGACCGCGGCGACGCCGAGCAGGTTCGTCACCACGATGACGGCCGTGACGATCAGTCGTCCGGCCCGCCACATCGACGCCCCCGGCACGTTCGCACCCTGCGGGCGCAGGACATCGGCGATGGCCGCCCACGTTCCCTGTTGTGTTCGTCGGGACGGTCCCATGCGGCGCAACGGTAGGGCAGCAGGGCCACCGGCGGGGCGACCGGGGTGGTCGCAGGCGTCCGGGCCGTGGGTGGGAACGTTTCGGAGGCCGTGACACGGGCATCCCGGCGGCACCAGGAGCGACCCCCTCGGTGGGGCGCCCGGGTCGTGTGGGTGGTGCGGGATCGGGGTTGGGTGCCCGGCGTGCCGACGCTCTCCGGCTGTGCGCCCTGACGGCTGTGCGCCCTGACGGCTGTGCGCTCCGAACTTGGCAGCGATAGGTTCCCGCGCCTGCAGAGGTGCTCGCCACGAGCCATCATCGTCGACATGCCGGTCGCGTGGTTCCGCCGCCGCCCGAGGTCTGTCGCCGCGGGTGCGGCTGCCGTTGTCGTCATGGCCGGCGCTGCTGCCGCGGCGCTGGTGGCCGGGAGCGGTTCGTCGGGCGTGGCGCACCGCAGCCAGGTGCTGCGCCAGACCGTGCCCCGGCTCGGTGGCTTGAGCGCGACGGTGCCGCCGTCTGCGCTGTCGAAGGCGGCGACGCCGACGGTACCAACGACGACCACGACCACCACGACTACGACCACGACCACAGTGCCAGCTGCCCCCAGCCCAGGCGCTCTGCCCCAGACCGCGGCGATGCCGTCGGCAGGCACCCCCCAGTTCGACGCCGAGATGGCGGCCCTGTGGGATGGGGTGGTCTCCGGTTCCGTTGGCCCGGCGATGCCGGCGTTCTTCCCCGAGGCCGCGTACGTACAGGTGAAGACCGTGGACAACCCGGCCGCCGACTACCAAGACCGGCTGGTGGCCGAGTACGCGGCCGATATCTCGGCGGCGCACGCCGCGCTCGGCGCCGACCCGGCCGGTGCCACGCTGGTCGGCGTGGAGGTGCCGGCGGGGCTCGTCCACTGGGTGACGCCCGGAACCTGCGCCAACGACATCGGCTACTACGAGGTCCCCAACGCCCGGGTCGTCTACCGGCAGGGAGGTGCCGTCCGCTCGTTCGGCATCGCCTCCCTGATCTCGTGGCGAGGCGAGTGGTACGTGGTCCACCTGGGAGCGGTGCTCCGCTCGGGCAGCGGGGGTGTGGTGGACGACCCTGCCAATGGCGCCGGGGTGTCGGCGCCGTACCTGACCTGCTGACCAGGGGGCCGGATGGCACTGGCCAGCAGCACTGGCCAGCAGGACCCCGCATGGCTCGGTCCACAGGACTAGCGTCGGGAGTCAAGCTGGGTTCGACGGCACGACCTGCTACCGCGCGACCTGCCAGAGCCTGTGGGGCAGCACCAGGGGTGCGGGCGCGGAGCGACACCGATGGGTTGGCGGGCTCCCGGCCGTGGGCCGTCGACCGAGCGAGGACAAGCGATGCAGGGATCTCCGGGTGGCGCCCACCGGGACGATGAACGTGGGGGCGATCTCCAGGGCGCTGGCGATGCTGCGCCAGCACGAACGGATCTGGACGTGCCGGTCGGAGCGGAACCGGCCAGGGTGCCACGGGTGTCGCGTTGTGCTGCGGTGTTCGAGCGGGGCCTCGCTGCCTCGCTCGTGCTGGTCTTGGTGCCGGTGGTCGTGCTGGTGCTGTCCGCGCTCGGGGCCTTCGTTTACGGCACCGTTGTGTTCATCGACTCCGTTCGCAGGACGGTCGACCACCCGATCCCGGTGGGCAACAAGATCGGTCTGTTCCTTCTCGTCGTCGACCTCTTCCTCATCGGGGCGACGCTGTTGATCGCCGGCCTCGGGTTCTACGAGCTGTTCATCGACTCGGTCGCTGCCGGTTCCGGGCTGGATCGGATGCCCGCATGGCTCCAGATGAGCGACCTCAACGACCTGAAAGCACGCGTGGTTGCCATGATCGTGCTGGTCGCAGCGGTCAGTTTCGTCGAGGTGCTCGTGGACGAGCCACACCCGCGCGACCTCCTCGAGCTCGGTGGCGGGGTGAGCCTGGTGATCGCTGCACTCACGGCCTTCCTCCGGTACGGAAGCCAGGCGCACGGCAGGGACTGACCTCGGCGGCGCCCAGGGCAGCCGACCTGTCTGGTCTCCCGTGTCGCTGACTGTGCCGAACCCGTGGGCCACCGCAGTCCGGTGCCACCCACTTCGGCCTGCGGTTCATGCCCAGGCGGACTCCGCACCCGTGCTCGGCGGCGACCGTGCCACGGCACAGCACGCACCCACTCGGACACGTCCCCCCTTTACAACATCCATCCAGTGACTTAATGTTGACGAAAAGGATCGGATTTTGGTCACCGGTGGGCCCGAGGGGGACGAAGCCACTGGCGGGCCCGAACAGGAGGAGCTCGGCATGCACCATCGGATCGTCATCGTGGGAGGCGGGAGCGCCGGCATCAGCGTGGCGGCCCGTCTGTTGCGGGCCGGGGAGAACGATGTCGCCATCGTGGACCCGGCCGCCGACCACTACTACCAGCCGCTGTGGACCCTGGTCGGCGGTGGGGTGGAGTCGATCGAGCGTTCCCGCCGGCTCCAGTCGACCGTGATGCCCAAGGGCGTGCGGTGGCTGCAGGACGCGGCCGTCGAGATCGACCCCGACACCCGCCAGGTGACCACGGCGAGCGGCGCCCGCCTGGGGTACGACGCGCTGGTGCTGTGCACGGGTATCGAGATGGCGTGGGACCTGGTGCCGGGTCTGGCGGAGGCGGTGGCAACACCGTTCGCGGCCTCCAATTACACCGCCGAGCTCGCACCGAAGACGTGGGAGCTGGTGCGCCGGTTCCGGGGCGGTCATGCTGTCTTCGCCGCGCCAGGATCGCCGATCAAGTGCCCCGGCGCGCCGCAGAAGGCTGCCTACCTGGCGTGCGACCACTGGCAGCGCACTGGCGTGCGGGCCAACGCCGAGGTGACCTTCGCCACCGGAGCCGGGGGCATCTTCGGCGTCCCCGAGTTCGCCCGGGTGCTCGAGACGGTGGTGGCCCGGTACGGGATCGACACTCGCTTCTCGTCGGAGCTCGTGGAGGTGGATCCCGGCGCCCGGGAGGCCGTGTTCGAGACCTCGGGGCCTGAGGGCAAGCAGCGCACCTCGATCCCCTACGACCTGTTGCACGCTGCGCCCCCCCAGCGGGCACCCGCCTTCGTCCGCGAAGGGCCGCTGGCCGGTTCCAGCCCGTTCGGCTGGGTCCCCGTCGATCGCCACACGCTGCGGCACGTCACCTATCCGGAGGTCTTCTGCCTGGGCGATGTGTGCGATGCCCCGACGTCGAAGACGGGTGCGGCGGTGCGTCGCCAGGCGCCCGTGGTCGTCGCCAACCTTCTGGCCGGACTTGCCGGCCGCCCACCGGTGGCCCGGTACGACGGCTCCGCTGCCTGCCCGTTCACCACCGCTCGGGGAAAGGTCCTGCTGGCCGAGTTCGACTACAGCCTGGCACCGCGCCCCAGCATCCCGTTCATCGACACGACCAAGGAGCGCACCGACATGTGGCTGCTGAAGCGCTACGGATTGCCGGCGTACTACTGGCGGGTCATGCTGCGGGGCCTCGACTGAACCGCCCGGGGCGCCGGCGGTTCCTCGAGCGAACGGGCCAGGTTGCGCACGAAGGCCCGGAGCACCGCGCGTGCATGGCGTTCCAGCTCGTCCCGGGCCAAAAGAGGCCCCGTGGAGCGGCTCTGGCGCCAGGTCCCGGCCACTTCGACCTGGCAGCGCTCGTCGTCGACCGGAGCGATCGTCACCTCGGCATCGAACGAGGCGGCGCCTGCCGGATCGCCGAGGCGCCAGCTCAGCTCGTGGTGGATGGCCCTGTCGCGCCGGCCACCGGCAGCTACCACCGGGGTGATGGCCGCCTCGGAGACGAGGGCCTTGTGCCGGTCCGACCGGGGTCGCAAGCCGACCGCCGGCGGACCGGCCGCGCCGCCGACGGCTGCCTCGACCGCGACGGCCACGAGCCCTGGTAGGGACGCGTCCAATCGGGACAGGAGCTGCCGAGCATCGTCGGCACCCAACTCGACCTGCACGGCATCGGCGACATCGACGGACACCGGGTGGGACCGGTGCGCGTCGGCGGGCGTCGCGTACAGCCCGGCCTCGATCTGCTCGTCCCTGCGGGCCAGCTCGGCCAAGCTGGCTTCCGCCAGCGCGCCGCGGACGTTGACCGTGGCGGCCGACCAGGTCTCGTGCAGCGGGCACACCGCGTCCCAGCGGCATGGGCCGTCACCCAGTGCGCAGCGCTCGGATCGCAGCGGGCCTTCGGCTGCCTCGATGACCTCCAGGACGGTGATCTCCGCCGGTTCACGCGACAGGCGGTAGCCGCCGTCGCGGCCGGCTCGCGAGGTGGCCAGTCCGGCACGCACCAGGTCAGCCAAGATCTGGGAGGCGAAGCTCTGGGGGACCTCGGTATCGGCCACCACCTGCCTGATCTTGCGTGGCGTGCCGTCGGGATAGGCGCGTGCGAGCGCGATGGCGGAGCGCATCACGTAGTCGCCCCGCTTCGACAAGGTCATGTCCATGGCTACAGGTGCGCTCCTTTGGGAGCGAATCTTAGCGGCCGCCTCGCTCGCAACGGCTTGTTGCGGCGTTCGACGTGCACCGGTTGCCGGACGCTGCTCACTGCGTGCTGCTGCGTGCCGGGCACGAGGACGATGCGGCGGGCCGGTCCATCCTCGTCGTAGGCGGATCACAGATGGGTGCGGAGGCGACTGCTAGGGACGGCGGTCAGGTCCGGGGTCTCGACGAGACCGCCAGTCCTGCAGTCCTGCTGGGCGTCTCATCCTGCAGGGGCGTTCGGTGCCAGCGCATGCTGGAGGGCGGCGACCTCTGCCTGCAGCGCCACCAGGGAGCTGTCGATCGACCCCAGCGGGGCGACGGAAGACGACACGCCGGACAGCTCCCCGCCCAAGACGTTCACCTGCCGGCTGAGGAGGGTCAGCTCGGTCGCGATACCCGGCAGCGCGGCGAGCGTCGATCCTGCGGACGTCAGGCTCCCCAGGTCGGTCCTCAGGTGGTCAATCTGGGCGGTCATGGCGGCGATCTGGCTGCTCAGGCTGCCGAGCTGGTCGACTTGGGCGAGGATCGACCCCGCTCGTGGCCGGCCGGAGCTTCCGACGCCGCCGATTGCCTGTTGGACACTGCTCAGATCCGTGGTGGTGGTGGTCAGCCGAACCTCGATCGCGGCCAGCAACCCGATGAGCATGACGGCGAGGAGCGATACCCCGACGATGCCGGCGGTGCGCCGACGTCGATCCCCGAGTGAACCAGGTGCGGGTCCGGTCGGTGCCGACAGGGTGGGACGGGTGGTGCCACCAGCATTGGGTATGCCCGCCGCATCGGGAGTGCCGGCGCCATTGGGCGCACCGGCGATCTCGTCCGTGCCGCCTGCTGCTGCGGCGCGGCGATCGGGTGCAGCGCCGCAATTCCCGAAGGTGGTTGCCGCGAGTGCCGCTGCCACCGGTGTGTCGGCAGCCGCCACGGGAGGAGGGGGCGAGCCATCTGCACAGATAAATGAGTGCATAGCTAAAGGTATAGTGAATCACTTCGCATTTGTCCACCAGGGCAGTCGCCGGCCGGCAGCCCGGGGGCCAACTCCGCTGGCGGGTCGTCGTGCCCACTGCGGGTAGGACCACCGTCGTGCGATGTGGGTTGCCGGCGGGCGTCGAGGCGAGCGGGCGAGCCGCGTGCGCAGAGCGCCTGCCGGGTACCGTGGACTCGTGATCGGTCGCTCGGGGCATCACACGGGGCCGTCCGCGAGACCGTTGCCGAGGGTCCCCTCGCGTTTCGAACGGGTCTCGGTATGAACAGCCTGCTCAACTACGCCATTCCTGGCGTGCCGTACGGCTGCGAGTTCGCGTTGATGGCGGTCGGACTGGTGCTCACCTATCGGGCTACCGGGGTGTTCAACCTGGCTTTCGGTGCCCAGGCGTTCCTGTCCGCGTTCGTGTACGACCTGGTGCAGCGCTCCGACGGCATGCCCCAGTGGGTGGCGCTCGTGGTGTCCGTCGGGCTGCTGGCCCCGGCCCTCGGCCTCGTTCTCGATCGGCTCCTCTACCGCCGGATCCCGCAGGCGTCGACCACCGCGAAGGTGGTCGTATCGATCGGCGTGCTGATCGCCATCCCAGAGCTGGTGCCGATGGTGTTCTCGGCGACCACGCGGACCCGCCTGGGCCACCTGTGGCTGCCGTCCGGCCGGGTCTACGTTCACCTGGCGCAGACGCCGGTCACCGGTGCGGTGATCTCCACGGTCGTGATCTCGGTCGGTGTCGTGGCAGTGCTGGCCGCCATGCTGCGGTGGAGCGGGTTCGGCTTGCGGATGCGGGCCGTGGTGGAGAGCAGGCGCATGGCCCAGCTCGAGGGGATCGCCTCCACCCGGGTTGCCGCTACTGCCTGGGTGCTGTCCAGCGTGCTCGCAGGCCTGGCTGGGGTCCTGCTGCTCCCACAGATGGGAAGCCTGGACCCCACCCAACCCCTGGAGTTCACCGCCCTGCTCGTCGCCGGCATGACGGCGGCGGCCGCCGCCGGCCTGACGTCGCTCCCGGGCGCGTTCGTGGCTGGTGTCGCCATCGGCGTCCTCGAAACCGTGGTGCAGCAGGAGCTGCCGTCGGGGAGCGTCGTCGCCCAGGGGCTCATTCCCGCGCTCCCGTTCGTCCTGCTGGTCGGCGCGCTGCTGGTCAACCCGCGCCTGCGCACCCTGGGACGCGACACCGACCCCTTGGCATCGGTTGATCCCCCGCCCCCACAGCCGGCGGTCACCACGCGCGACGCGCGCCTGGCGCTGCCCATGCGGTGGGGGTTCCGCCTGCTGGTGGTGGCCTTCCTGGTGTCGTCGCTCACCTGGGTCTCCGACACCTGGGTCTTCCCGTTCGGGCAGGGGCTCGCCTTCTCGGTGATCTTCCTGTCGATCACGCTGGTGACCGGCATGGGTGGCCAGCTGTCGCTCTGCCAGGCCACCTTCGCCGGGATCGGCGCGTTCACCACTGGCCAGCTTGCCGCCCACTTCGGCCTGCCCGTGCTGCTCGGCGCCCTGGCCGGGGCGGCACTGGCGGCAGCGGTCGGTGCCGGTGTGGCGCTGGTCGTCGCCCGGGTGTCCGGTCTGCTCCTCACCCTGGTGACGTTGGCGTTCGCCCTGTTCGCCGACAGCGTCCTGTTCCAGTTCTCGTGGTCGGGGGGCGGCCTGGCCGGGGTCACGGTGCCTCGGCCCCAGCTCGGGCCCGTCAGCTTCGCCGGGGACCGGGCGTTCCTGCTGCTGGCCTTCGTGGTGCTGGTCGCCTGCGCCGGGATCGTGGTCGCCGTGCAGCGTGGCGCCACGGGGCGCATGCTCGCCGCGCTCCGCGGGAGTCCGGCAGGCGCCGCCGCCGTGGGCATCGACCCGGCCCGGGCGCGGGTGACGATCTTCGCCCTGTCTGGTGCCATGGCTGGCGTGGGGGGTGCCCTGTACGGCTCCATCCAAGGGCCGGTCAGCCCGGCCGACTTCCAGTACGTGGTGTCGCTCGCCTTCGTGCTGGTAGTGGTGACCACGGGCAGCCGCACCGTGGAGGGAGCGGTCCAGGCCGGGATGGCGTATGCCGTGATCGCCCAGGCGCTCACCTACGTCCCCACCCGCTTCTCCGGCATCGAGCTCATCCTGTTTGCTGCAGGCGCCCTGACGTACGCTGCCCACCCCGAGGGCATCGTCGAGTACCAGCGCAGCGTGTGGCTGGAGCGGGCCAACGGGCTGCTGCGCGCCCACGACCGGTATCGCCAGGAGCGGGGCGGCAAAGTCGGGCGCAGCCGCCATGGTGACGGCGGGTATGGCGGCCGGCACGGCGCAGTGCCCGGTGCGCCCGCCGCGGCGGAGGTGGTTGGCCGTGGGTGACCCGGCCCCCGGCGGGGGGGCGGGCTCCGACGAGCGGACGACAGCCGGCAGAGGTGCAGCGGTCGCGGGCGAGCCGCTCCTGGCCGTCGTCGACGTGTCGGTTGCGTTCGGCGGCGTGCAGGCGCTGGCTGGCGTGTCGCTCGCCGTCGCCGCGGGCGAAGCGGTCGGGCTGGTCGGGCCGAACGGTGCAGGCAAGACGACCCTGTTCGAGTGCATCAGCGGCCGGCTGCGGCCCGACAATGGTCGCGTCCGGTTCGCAGGCAGTGACCTCGCCGGCGTGCCGGCGCACCGGCGATCCCGGCTCGGGATCGCCCGGACCTTCCAGCGCGTGGAGGTGTTCCCCGAGCTCACGCCCGTCGAGCACGTGCTGGTGGCAGCCAGGGCTCGCCAGGGCGGCGCCATGTTGTGGCGCGACCTGGTTCGTCGGGGCACGCCGCGGCCCGACGAGGTCGAGCAGGCCCGGGCGATCGTGGGGATGGTCGGGCTGGCCGAGGCTGCGGACGTGCCGGTGGCGGCCTTGGGCCTGGGCCACACTCGATTGGTGGAACTGGCCCGTGCCCTCGCGTCGTCGCCGCGGCTGCTTCTGGCCGACGAGCCGTCGTCAGGCCTCGACACCACCGAGACGTCGGTCATCGCCACGCTGCTTCGCCGGATCCAACGCGAGCGCGGCGTCGCCGTGCTCCTCGTCGAGCACGACCTGGCGCTCGTGCGCCGCGCCGTCGACCGTGTCGTGGTGCTCGACTCCGGCCACGTGATCGCGGATGGCTCGTTCGGCCAGGTGGTCGCCGATCCGGCTGTCCGCCGGGCCTATCTCGGCCGCTCTGCCTGAGCGCCTGACGGGCGGGTGCCGAGGTCGCCCGACGCGGGAACCAGGAGCGTGGCGCAGCAGCCGACGGTGCACGGTTCGGGCACGGCGTGGCTTTCGCGGACGGCGAGCACGGTCGGCATGCTCTGCTCGGGCTGTGGCGCCGGGCTCTGCGTTGGCGAGCGAGGGTGGACGGAGCGCCCGTGTTCGAGCCCAGGGGAGCGACCGGGCAGTCACCCGCTGTGGTGGAGAGGTGGCAAGGTCCCACCGTGTGCGGCAGATAGTACAGAATGCTGCGGAACGCGACCCATGGGCGGCGCGCGGGCGGACGGGAGGACATGGTGAGCACCACAGCTCCGGCACACGGTGGCCGAGCGCCGATTCACGTTGCAGTGGACGGGCCTACGGCTCAGAGCCGGCTGACGGTCGCGGTCCGTGCGGTGCTGGTGCTGCCCCACGTGGTCGCGCTCTACCTGCTCAATATCGCCGCCAGCGTGGTCGTCTTCGTCGGGTGGTGGGCCGCGCTCGTCACCGGCAGCCTGCCGGCCTTCGCTCACGACTTCCTGTCCGGCGTGCTGGGTTGGCAAAGCCGGATGGAGGGATACCTGTGGTTCCTGACCGACCGGTACCCGCCGTTGTCGCTCGAGGCAGGGAGCTACCCGATCGTCGTGGCGGTGCCGCCACGCGGTCAGCTCAACCGGCTCGCGGTGCTCTTCCGTGGTGTCCTCGCATTTCCGGTGATCCTGCTCGGGAGCTTCGTCGCGGTCGGCGCATCGGTGTTCTCCATCGTCGCCTGGCTGATCGTGCTGGTGTCGGGGAGCCTGCCCGACACGCTGCACCAGGCGTTCACCGCAGCGCTGCGCTACCAGCTACGGGTGTCCGGGTACGGCCAGATGCTCACCGCCGAATACCCCGGGGGCCTGCTCGGCGACCGGGTCGGGACCGCGGACGAGCGTGGCGGAGTGCCGGGGATCGCACCATTCGGATCGGCAGCGCCCGACGCGCAGTGGTCGCCTCCGGTCGCATCCTGGAGCGGTACTGGTCCGGCCTGGCCAGGTGCCGACCCCGCTGGCGGCCCGGGGTACGGGGCCCAGGGGTATGGGGCCCAGGGGTACGGGGGCGACCCGTCGGGAGCCCAGGGGTACGGAGCCGAGGGGTATGGGGTCCAGGGGTATGGGGCCCAGGGGTACGGGGCCCAGGGGTACGGGGCCCAGGGGTACGGGGGCGACCCGTCGGGAGCCCCGGGGTACGGCGCTCCGGGGCCCTGGGGCCCGGCACACGGCTCCCAGGCACCGGGGTACCAGCCGGTGGCAACGGCGCCGTACGGTGCGGTGCCCCCTGCGGCCCAGACGGCCGAAGCGCAGGGCTACGGAGTGGCCGAGGCACAGCCTGGCGGGGCTGGCGAGGCTGGCGAGGCTGGCGGGGCTGGCGGCGCTGGCGGTTCGGCGGTGCCGGCGGTCGTGGTCGCGCCGACGGTTCCCGACATCTTCACCTACAGCGGTGGCACCTACCTCTG
>JAJZLP010000114.1 GCA_021803325.1 Actinomycetes bacterium | reverse complement strand
CGACGAGCTCGTCGTCGGTGAAGCCTCGGGAGCGCAGCGCGGCGACGAGGCCGTCGGATCGGGCGGGGGTGTGGCCTGTTTCAGCTCGGGCGGTGTGGTGTTCGACTGCGGTGATGTTGATGCTGCGTCCGGCGAGGTAGTCGACCCCACGGCGGTGCAGCGTTCCGAGCGTGTAGTACGCCCAGGCGGCTGCCAGCGCGGCGTGGACCCGTTCGACAGGTGTCCGTGCTAGGTCGGGTGGTTCGGCCCGCCCTGATGCCGCTACCGCTGTGGTCGCAGCTGCGGTTGGTGTCGCCGCCGTGAAGGTGTGCTCGCCGACATGCTGACCGACGCCCTCGGGGTGGGATGGGACGCCCGCGGACGACGCCACTCGACCCGCCCGAAGTACGAGATCAGCGGGGTACCCGACGGGCTGCTGGCCGAGTTCTCCAGACGCTCGGAGCAGGTCGAGGAGGCGAAAGACGAGCTGGTGGCCAGCTTCGTCGCCTCCCATGGACGCCAGCCGACCAATGTGGAAGTGCTGCGTATGCGCCAGCAGGCCACCCTGTCCACCCGACCTGACAAGCAGCGCCGCAGTCTGGCGGAGATGACCGGTGGGTGGCGCCAGCGAGCCGAAGGTACCCTCGGCGACACCACGCAGCAGATTGCCTGGGTCGCCGGCCTCGGGGATCGAAACGATCTGCCGTTGCTGCGAGCCGACGAACTGCACGAGGGGATCCTCGGCGATGCCGCCGAAGCGACAGTCGTGGCGGTGGCCGAACGGCGCTCCGCCTACGGCCGCCACAACCTGCTCGCCGAAGCCGCTCGACTTCTCGAGGGTGTGCGCTTCGCCAGCCCCGACGACCGGGTCACCGCGGTCGAACGCATCGCGGACCTCGCCGCCGAACGCTCCGTGCTCATCACCCCGCCGCCACGGCACCACACGCCGGCCCGATACCTCCGCGCCGACGGCAGCTCACGCCTCCACCCGTTGCGCCACCAGCGGTTCACCACCCAGCTGCTCCTCGATGCCGAAGCCCGCCTCCTGGCAGCAGGCAGACGCACAGACGGACCAGCCGTCCCGGTCGCCGTCATCGCCGACATCACTACCAGGAACCTCCCTGGTCGGTCCTATGGGTTGTCGGTCGACCAGGCGCTCGCGGTCGAGAAGATAACCACCTCAGGCCGAGTCGTCGACATCCTCGTCGGACCGGCCGGCACCGGGAAGTCGACGACCATGGCCGGCCTGCGGGCCGCCTGGGAGGCCAACTTCGGGGTCGGCACAGTGGTGGGCCTCGCCCCGTCTGCGGCGGCCGCCGAAGTCCTCGCCGACGAACTCGGCATCGACACCGACAACACCGCCAAATGGCTCACCGAGTGGCGCCGAATCCCAGACCTGCAGGCCCGACGACACAAGCTGGCCACGAACCTGGCCCGCCACGCGCACCCCACCTCGGCCGGCGCCAACCGGCTCCGACACCAGTTGACGGAGACCGACCGAGCAATCGCCGAACGTCGCCTTCGGCCCGGGCAGCTGGTCATCGTCGACGAAGCCTCACTGGCCGGCACCTTCGCCCTCGACCAGCTGGTATCTGCCGCCGAACAGGCCGGGGCGAAGGTGGTGCTGGTGGGGGACTGGGCCCAGCTCGCAGCGGTCGAGGCTGGCGGCGCGTTCGGGCTGCTCGCCCGAGACCGCGGCGAGCTGGTCCCCGAGCTCACCGACGTCCGGCGGTTCGACGCCGGATGGGAGAAGGTGGCCAGCGTCGAGCTGCGACTCGGACGCCACGACGCCATCGACGCCTATGTGGCCCACGAACGGGTGGTGGAAGGAGCCGGAGACGAGCTGCTCGACGCGCTGTTCGCCGCCTGGAGGCGCGACATCGACACCGGCCAGACCAGCTTGATGATCGCCGATGACACCGCCACCGTCGCCGAGTTGAACCGCCGGGCCCGAGCCGACAGCGTGGCCGCCGGCGCCGTCTCCGCAGCCGGGGTCGACATCGCTGGCGACCAGGTGGCCGGCGTCGGCGACGAAGTCGTCACCCGCCAGAACCACCGGCTTCTCGTAGCCGGCGGCCGCTGGGTGAAGAACGGCGACCGCTGGGTCGTCACCGCCACGCACGACGACGGAAGCCTCGCCGTCCGGCGCGTCGGCGGACAGGGCGAGGTGGTGCTGCCCGCCGACTACGTCGCCAACCACGTCGAGCTGGCGTATGCCACCACCGCCCATCGGGCCCAGGGGCGCACCGTCGACACCGCCCACGCGCTGGTGTCACCGACCACCACCCGCGAGGTCCTCTACGTCGCCGCCACCCGCGGACGGACATCGAACCGGCTGTACGTGGACGTCTGCTTCGACCCCGACCCCCAGACCGGCCACGACGACCTTGTGCCCCACCAGGACGCCCAGACGGTGCTCTGCGCCGTGCTCGGAAACGAAGGCACCGAGCTCTCCGCCCACGAGACGATCCGACGCGAACGCCACGCCCGAGACAACATCGCGACCCTGGTGGCTGAGTACCAGAGCATCGCCCGGGTCGCCCAAGCCGAACGGTGGGACTGCGCGCTGGCCTGCCTGCCCATCGCCGCCGACGAGCTGGCCCAGCTCCGCTTGAGCGACGCCTACGGACCGCTGCTCGCCGCCCTCACCGACGCAGAAGCCCGAGGCCTCGACGTCGAAGCAGCCCTCCCCCAGCTCGCCGCAGCCGGATCGCTCCACGGCGTCACCGACGTTGCTGCTGTCCTTCACGAGCGGATCGACCGGCGAATCAGAGGCTTCGGAACACCCCGGCAGCGGCCCGACGACCTCATCGCCGGGATCACCCCACGCATACGAGCCGTGACCGACCCCGACCTCGGCCGAGCACTCGACGAGCGCGCCCAAGCGATCGAGACCCGAGCCCGCCACCTCGCCGACCAGGCACTGGCGAGCCGGGATCCGTGGACCCGGACCTTCGGGAACCCGCCGACCGACCCGGCCGCGCGGGAACAGTGGATGCAGGCCGTCGCCACCGTCGCCGCCTATCGCGAGCGATGGGGGATCACGGCAGATGACCGTCCGCTCGGACCCGAGGGACCCGCAGCGAGCACCGAAGGCACCGTTCACCGCAGTCGAGCGCGGACTGCGATCGGTGTGGCTCATACGCTGCAGGCCGCCCCGCCGGTTCGGTCGGGAGGCGAGCAGCCCCTCGTTCTCCCTGCCCCTGTGGCCACAGCCGAACACGTCGACCTGTAGGCAGGCTCGCGCTGATCTACCGGGTTCCGACCACGGCGTTGTGGGCGTCTTGGTCGTGTTCCGTGACTGTGGGAACGACGAGAGGAGACACGGATGTCGCCGATTTCGGGCTGTCGTTGGGCGAGCGACGCGGGGGAGGCGGTGGTGTATGGCACGGGGGATCTTCGGGGGGCGCCAGGGACCTTGGTCCCGGTGGGTCGTGGCATCGGTGGCCGTCGGCGGGTCGTTGGCAGTGATCGCTCCGATCGCTGCATCGGTGAGCGGACCGGCAGCAGCGGCGTCGGTGAATGGGTGTGTCCCGACTGCTTTGACGCCGAGGTTCGGCGCCGCGGTAGCTCCAGCGCCGAGGGGTGCTGGCTACGAGGCAGGCGATGGGCAGGGCGCGAGCTTGGTGGCGTTCGGCGGGGAGGGCACGTCAGGGCCACTTGCTGACACCTGGGGATACGAGAATGGTGGCTGGGTGCTGCTCGACCCTGCGCAGAGCCCCCCGGCGCGCTTCGGCGCGTCGCTGGTCTACGACCCGGTGGCCGGGGAGGACGTGCTCTTCGGTGGCACCGGCCCAAGGGGGCTTCCCCTCGCCGACACCTGGGTGTGGGATGGTTCGTCGTGGCACCAGGTTCATCCCGAGCAGTCGCCTCCGGCGCGGTCGGGGGCAGCAGCCGCCTACGGGCCGATCCCCCACGGCGGGTCGTCCGCGGGTGTATCGGGCGGCCACGTCGGGGGCTTCCCCGGCGACCAGGGCCAGGGGGTGGTGCTCTTCGGCGGGGAAGGCGCCTCGGGGCCCCTCGGAGACACCTGGGTGTGGGACGGGCAGTCGTGGCACCAGGTTCATCCCGCGCAGTCGCCGCCGGCGCGGTCGGGGGCAGCGGCGGCCTACGGGCCGATCCCCCACGGCGGGTGGTCCGACGCGGGTGTGCCAGGCGGCCACGTCGGGGGCTTCCCCGGCGACCAGGGCCAGGGGGTGGTGCTTTTCGGCGGGGAAGGCGCCTCGGGGCCCCTCGCCGACACCTGGGTGTGGGACGGGCAGTCCTGGCGGCAGCTGCATCCGGCGACGTCACCGCCAAGCCGGTCGGCGGCGGGCCTGGTCTACGACTTCGCCAGCCACACGTACGTGCTGGTTGGCGGGATGACCCTGTCGTCGAAGCAGCAGCTCGAGCCGCTCGACGACACGTGGGGCTTTGACGACTCCACGTGGACCGAGGTCGCAACTGGTGCATCGGAGCCGTCTGCGCCGACCGGCGTCACAGCGGTGGCGGGCAACGGCGAGGCCACGGTGACGTGGACAGCCCCTGCCGCTGACGGCGGCGCCCCGGTGACGCAGTACCAGGTGAAAGCTATCCCGTCGGGCAAGACTGCAGTGGTGCACGGCTGTCCGACCGCGACGTCGGCCACGGTGACGGGCCTGGCCGACGGTCACAGCTACTTGTTCACGGTCACGGCCACCAACGCGACGGGGACCAGTCAACGCGCAGTGACCGAGTCGGTGGTGACGCCGCTCGGCCCGCCGGATCCGCCGACCCATGTGGTGGCCACGGCCGACGACGGCTCGGCGGCGGTGTCGTGGCAGGCGCCTGCGGTCGACAACGGCTCGCCGGTGACGTCGTACACGGTGGCTCCTTCCCCGCCGTGCCCGGGCTGTAGGGGTCTCACGGTGTCCGGTGGCCCGCCGGCGACGCTGACGACGGTGAGCGGCCTCACCGACGGCACGAGCTACACCTTCGCGGTGAAAGCCGCCAACGCGCTCGGCACCGGCGCGGCCTCGGTGGCGTCGACGACGGTGACACCGACCGCTGCAGTCGGGGCGCCTGGCGCGGTGCGTGATCTCGTGGTGACTGCCGAAGCTGGCCAAGCGCAGGTGTTCTTCGACCCGCCAGCGAGCGGTGGGGGGTCGAAGATCGTGGCCTACGACGTGCGGGCGACGCCGGTCTCCCAGAGCCCAAGCCCGGCGGCGCGACCGGCGCTGCGCGCCGCGGCGGCCCAGCAGACGGCGGGCTCGCCGCCGTGCCTGCTCACCTGGCGCCAGACCTGCATCTTCCGGGTCCCTGCGCCGAGCCAGGGCGCCGATCCGAGCGGGGCGTGGCAGCTGCAGTACACCGACACCACCACCGGCGGCCAGACGGTAATCTACGGCACTGCCTGCTCCGACGCCGAGGACTGCGTAGCGGTCGGCGTCGCCGCGGACGCAAGTGGTCAGGACCCGGCGCCATATGTGGCGTCCACCCACGACGGCGGCACGACGTGGAGCACGGGGTCCTTCCCAGCAGCGTCTGGTGGGCTCACCAGTGTGTCGTGCACATCAGTCCAGGACTGTGTAGCAGTCGGCCCGCTCTACGGCAACGGGAGCTTCACCGGCGGCGCGTGGTACAGCACCGACGGCGGCGCCAGCTGGCAGGCGGCGAGCGGGCCGTGGCAGTCCACTGCCGCCGTGGTGGACGCGGTGTCGTGCGCCGCTGGCACCACGACATGCGACGCGGCCAGCGCAGGGGGCGCCGCGGACGCTTCGGTGCTCTATACCTCCACTGACTCCGGCAGGAGCTGGGGGGCGGTTCCCGAGTCGCCGGCCACCTCCCAGACGTTCGCGGCTGGGATCCACGGCCTTTCGTGTGCCACGGCTGCCACCTGTGTGGCCGTGGGCATCGCCGCTGTTCCCGGCGGCCCAGGGGGCATCACGACCTACGAGCCCGCCGCGCTCGTCACCGACGACGGCGGGACGACGTGGCACGAGCAGCCGCTGGGCCCGGCGACGAACAGCCCGGCCCGGTTCGCCGAGCCGATGGCGGTGTCGTGCCCCACCACATCGGACTGCGAGGCGGTCGGCATCGAGCAGAGCGCGCCGGGGTCGTATGCGTCGGTGGCGTGGGCCACCACCGACGGCGGCGCCACCTGGAGCTCTCAGGACCCCACCCCCGATGTCGCCTCGAGCGCGAATCCCGTCACCTTCGACGTATCGTGTCCCGCCCCGGGCACCTGCGTCGCGGCCGGCTACACCAACACCGTCGAGACGATCTCGGGGTCCACGTACCTCGTGCCCAGCGGCCCGGTGCTCGAAAAGACCGTCGACGGCGGAGCGAACTGGTTCGCGCAGTCGATCTCCCTGCCGCCGAGCACGACACTCGCCCTCGTCGGTGTCGCCTGCGCGTCGACCTCCGCGTGCGAGGCGGGCGGCGGCACCGTCTCGCTCAGCTCAACTGCGCCGCCCGGCTTCGTGCATGCCGCAGTCATCGGCATCGCAGGTGCCTGCCCGCTGGTTAGCTCCGGGCAGCAGTCGTCCACATCGTGCGCGACCGTCACGACCTCCGGTGCGAACGCGAAGGTCATCGTAAGCGGACTCGCCAACGGCACCGCCTACGTCGTGAGCGTCACGGCAGCCAACTCCGCCGGCGACGTCGGCCCCGCCACCACCTCGGCCCCGGCCATGGTGGGTGAACCACCGCCACCACCGACGGTGAACATCGTCGGCCAACTCCAAGCCGTTACCGTCACCTGGGCCCAGCCGCCTTCGCCGGCAGCTGTCGGCGCGGTCACCGGCTACTTCGTAATGCTCTCCACCCCGGCGGGCACCGTCCAAGACGTGTCGCTGCCCGCCACGACGCGTCTGCGGACGTTCAACTCGCTGCAGTCCGGCACCACCTATTTCGCCACCGTCTCCGCCGTGAACGCTGCGGGGTCCAACCCGACGCAAAGCACGTCGGTGACCCTGCAGAACCGCACACAGGCATCGGGCACGGTCGTCGCCGTCGTCGCCGCCCACAGCGGGGCGGGCTACTACCTCGTCACCTCGGCCGGCGACGTCTACACCTTCGGCGACGCCCAATCCGAGGGAGACCTCACCTGGCCGACACCGGTCACCCCCGCCGCCCCCATCGTCGCCATGGCCCTCACCCCAGACGGACAGGGCTACTGGCTCGTCGACGCCGACGGCGACATCTACACGCTTGGCGACGCCACCTACCACGGAGCGATCGGACAGCTCGATCCGACGCAGCCTCCCGGCGGCACCAACGCCGCGCACCTCTCCGCCCCGATCGTGGGCATCGCCCCCACCCCCGACGGCGGCGGCTACTGGCTGGCCGCAGCGGACGGCGGCGTGTTCAGCTTCGGCGACGCCACCTACCACGGATCGATGGGCGGCCGACAGCTCGACGCCGCGGTCGTCGCCATGGCTGCCACCCCCGACGGCGGCGGCTACTGGCTCGCCGCCAAAGACGGCGGGGTGTTCGCCTTCGGCGACGCCAGCTTCGACGGGTCCATGGGCGGCATCACACTCGTAGCACCAATCACAGCCATGGCCGCCACCTCCAACGGCACCGGCTACTGGCTCGCCGCCGCCGACGGCGGCGTGTTCGCCTTCGCCCCCGCCGGCTTCTACGGCTCCGAAGGCGGACAGCTCACCACGCTAGGCCATAGCGCCGTCGGCATCGCCCCCACCTCCGACAACTACGGCTACTGGCTCGCCGGCCAAGACGGCGGCGTCTTCGCCTTCGGCGACGCCGGCTACCACGGCAACGCCGAGCTCGCCCCCGAACAGGGAACTCTCTGGGGAGTCGACACCACTAGCAACATGGCAAATATCTGGAGTTCGGTGGTCAGTAAAGCGGGGACACCGCAGTTCGTTGGTCGATACATCCAACTTGGGACGGCAACACCACTTCAAAGTGGCGAAGCCCACTTCATCCACGACAACGGTGTTCCGATACTAATGATCGCATCTCCCAATACCAATAGCTTGACTGGTGGGAACGCGGAGCAAACTGGTTGGAACGAGGCGCTGCAATCCATTCGTGCCGCGAACGCACTGGGTGCGACGAGTGGCGCCATTTTCCGAGACGTGGAAGAGGGAGAGCCCATCAGCGCTAGCTACATCCGTGGGTGGACGTCAGCCTTTGAAGGAACAGGTTACACACCGGGATTCTATGAGAACTCGTACAGTCCGTCCGACCCATTTCCCTCGGCATACTGTCAGGTATCGACAACGCTGACGACCCACATCTATCTATATGCCAGCGAAGGGGAACCGTACGACAACCAACCTGTCGGACAGGACACACGTGCGAATGCTCCCACGACGTGGGGTGTGGCAGTGCCCCCCTGTGCCAATCAGACCGTCGCCTGGCAGTACGCTGAGCGACAGTACATCCCCGCATCGCAGAGCGCCTACCCTAACATCGACTTGGACGAATACCAGGCGCTCGACTCGAACCTGTTGTGGTCACCGTGAGGTCGCCAGCGGCCAGCTCAGTCCGTCGGAGAACCCATAAGAGAGACAGTGTGCTGCTAGGTCCCCGCTATCAGCACTCCCTCCTCTGGGTACGGTCCATCGCTCGCTTGGGAACCCTGGCCATGGTGGCCGCCGCTGCTGCGTCATGTACCGCAAGCGGGCCACCTCGCTCCTCGGGAACCATCGCGGGTCGTCAGTCCGGCGCATCGAAGTCTGTGAGCACCCCGGGAGCGACTATCACTGCGCCCGTTGCATCCTCACCTCCGAGCTCCGCATCTGCAACGCCGCAGTCATGCCGCTCTCAACAGCTGTCGGCCCGCTTCGCCAAGGCCGATGTAGCTGCGTCTAACCAGGAATCGGATCTTATCGTCGTACAGAACAGTTCACAGGTAGCCTGTTTGCTCTCTGGATACCCAGTCGTCACAGGACTGAACGCTGATGGCAAGACGCTTCCCGGTTCAGTAGCCGATGTACATTCGACAGATTGGTTCCAGGGATTGATTCCCGCCTCCTATCCCACGACACTGGCATCCATCCTTCAACCGTCAGGAGCAGCCTTCTTCGGCATTACCTGGGGAGATGCCAACCCGATAGGCAGCGGGAGCACCCCGACCGAGTGCTATCAAGTGAATGCAATGACACTCACGGCCCCCGGCGATCAGCAGCCCGTATCGGTGTCCACCGCCCTGGTGGCGCCGACCACGTCCCTCTCGTGGCCACCGAACATGGTGTACTGCATTCTCCAGGGACAACCATTCCCGCCAGCGTTCCGGGTGTCGTCATACCTCTCGGGACCACCGCCCGGTCTATCTCCTCAGCAGTGGTGACCGCTGAAGCAAGTGCTCGGTCGGGGAGGTGCGGACGAATGCTCCCACGCGACGTATGCCAGTTGCGAGGCATACTTGGCGTGATGCTGCTCGCCGGTGCGCTCATGCTCGCGGGGTGCTCGACTGGTGCCCCCCGACCGGGCGTCCACCATGCCCGTACCGGCGGCGTATCGAGCCCGTCGTCGACCTCCTCGCCCGTGGCGCAGCAGACGGGGAGTGGTGTAACCGGCGCCTCGACGTGCGCCGGGACGCAGCTTACGGCGGCGCTGGGCCCGTACGGCGGCAGTGGGACCGGGAGGTTCTCCACGATCTACTTCCGCAATACGTCGACTGTGTCGTGCAGCATCGGCGGGCACGTCGGCTTCGGTGCCGCCGACACCTCGGGCAAGCCGGTGACGCTGTCGGTCGCCGACGTCGCCACGCCATTCGCCCCGCCGGTGGAGGGAGCGACGACCGGTTCGGTGTTCGTGCTGCGTCCCGGAGACGTCGGCGGCCTCCAGGTCCACCTGCGCTCGACCGGCTCGGAGCCGTGCACGGGTGCCCAGCTGTCTGCGTCGGCTGGTGGCGGAGGCAGGGTGGACACGAACACCTACGCGGACGTCGTGGTACTCGTCAACCATTCCGGGCGGTCCTGCTCGCTGTCGGGGTACATGGGCATCACCCGGGAAGATCAGCACGTCTCGGTGCCCGCAGTGGGGATCACCGGCGGACCGGGACCCTCGCTGGAGGCGTTGCTGGCACCGGCAACAGCTGACATCCACGGCATCGGAGCGAACCCCCCGCCGTTCCCCAAGGTCAGCAACGCCGTCCTGCCACCGGGAGGAACGGCGTACTTCGAGATCGTGTCGTCGGACAATCTGTTGTCCTCGGCGTCTGGAAACCAGACGGGCCCCTGCTACGGCGTGATGACGGCGCTGCTGACCCCACCGTTCTCCTCCACCGCCGCGACGTCAGACGCTGGCTTCGACTACTGCACATGGCCCATCGACGCGAACGGCGCGCTCGTCGGCGAGTTGGGGCACCTGACAGAGACGCCGGTGTACGAGGGGGCGGTGCCCTCGGGGCTGTTCGTCCCTGGAGCGCAATGACCGTGTGGCAAAGGTCGCCTCGGTGGGTGCCGAGATCGGGGTGGAGCCGAGCTGTCGTGGTCGGCGTTGTGGTCGTGGTCGGCGGCGGTTCTGCCGTGCTCGTGACTGCCGGCACGCAACAGCATCGTCGTGGGCCGGCGGGTGCTTTGCGCTCACCGAGCGCTCATGGAGCCTCGGGTCGGGTCCGCGCACACGGAGCGGCACCGGCGTATCCCGCTGGTGTGGGGGTGAGCGGCGCGGTGAGTGGCGCCGGCGGCACGATGGTGGTCGGGGACGCGCTGCCCGTGGTTCGCGCTCCGGCCGGGACGCCGGGTGCACGAACCAGGGTGCCCGCCACCGGTCTGGTCGTCGGTGACGGTGGCGTCTGGTTGGGGTCGTCCGCTACCCACCAGGTGCAGCTCGTGCGGGTGGGCCCGAGCGGCGACGTGACCGAACGGGCCATGCTGCGCGACGGCGTGCTTGGGATCGCGGCGGCGCCGTCTAGCATCTGGATCGCCTCTCAGCGCCCGAGGACTGCCGCGCCGGCTTCCCCCGGGGGTTCCGCGGCGCGTGGGGTGCAGCTCACCTCGTACCCCTACCGCGGCACGGGGTCGAAGACGGTGACCGCCGCCTCCCTCGACGCCGTCGATCCCGCCACTGTGCACCTGGCAGTGGCCGGCTCGCAGCTCTGTGTCGCCGCCGCTGACAGCGGCTCGTCTGCTCCGGGGACTGTGGTCCGGGTCGCGGCGGCAAGCGGGGCTGTGACCGGCACCACCGTGCTACCCGGGGTCCCGACCGCTGTGGTCGGCACCCCCACGGAGCTGTGGGTGACCATTACCGTGTCCGCGGGGGTGTCGCCCGCCGGCAATGCCTTGGTGGGCATCGACCCCGCCACTGGCACCATCGAGGACCAGGTCGCGGTGCCGCAGGCCTTCGTTCCCGAAGCCGCCGTCGGGGGGATGTTGTGGGGCACTGACACCGGCAGCGGCGAAGTGCTCGCCGTCGACCCGACCACCGGGGCGGTGGTCGACCGCGTCCTTCTTGACGTCGGCGGCCACATCGCCTTCGCCATCGGGCTCGCCGCCGACGGTTCGACCGTCTGGGTCGTCACCAGCGCAGCCGCCACCAGCGAGTCGTCCGCGCTCGTCCGCGTCGACGCCGCAAGCGGCGCCATCAACGGCAGCCTCCCTATCACCCTGTCTGGGGCGGGCACCACACCGAACGCCATCGCGGCATGGTCGGGCACGATCTGGGTCGAAGGAGCCTCCCAGGTCCTAACCTACGCCGCACCAGGCCAGTGACCAGCTGAAAGCGAGGCTGCCTCCACGGTGACGCCGCTGGAGGCCCTGTCGAGACGCTGGGCCTCTCGGGTGCGTTCCTCCATCCGGCTGCGCCGAAACCGCGTCAAGTCCCGCAGGGCCCGGATGGGCTTGTCGGACACGAAACTGGGTCGGACCAAGCCGACTTCGACGAGTCGGGCGATCCAGTCGGCGTCGGCGACATCGGTCTTGCGGCCAGGCACGTTGTGCATGTACCGGGCGTTGAGCAGCCACGTCCATGGCATCCTCATGGACATAGCCAGGCGCCGACCCGCCGCGGCCAACGAGACTGGTCGGCAAGCCGTCGATGTTGACGGCGTCATCGC
>JAJZLP010000043.1 GCA_021803325.1 Actinomycetes bacterium | reverse complement strand
TAGTCTTACCGCGGTGGCGGCACCCCCCCGGTCCACGGGCCCGGCGGCCCCGATGTACGGCCAACCCGAGCGGCCGCCAGGTCCACCGCATGGACCGGTGCGAGCCGGCCCGGCGGCGGGCAGACCACGGAGGATGAGCGCCATGCCGGCGTCGCCGACGGACGGCTGGATCGAACGGCCGCCATGGCACGCACCAGGCAGACCCGGCGGCGGGCAGACCCGGCGACGGGCGGGCGGCGAAGAAGGGAACCCACCATGGCAGCTCGGTTCGTGGAGGACGCGGCCAGCGCAGTTCTCGACACAGCCCAGGAGCTCCTGGCCCGGGGGCTGGTGGACGTCACCTCCGGCAATGTCTCAGCCCGCCGCTGTGACGGAGCGCTGTGCATCACCCCCACGTCGCTCGACTGCCGGGTCATGACCCTCGATGACCTCGTCGTCGTCGACCCTTCCGGGCAGGTCGTCGGCGGCTGGCGACAGCCGTCGTCGGAGATGTCGCTCCACCTGGCCTGCTATGCCGCCTTCCCCGAGGTCGCCGGAGTCGTCCACTCCCACGCGCTGCACGCCAGCATGTTCGCCGTCGCCCGCCAGTCGGTGCCCGCCGCGGTGGACGAGCTCGCCATGTACGCGGGCGGCGAGATCGCCGTGGCCGACTATGCCCCGAGCGGATCCGTCGCGCTCGGTGACGCCGCCGTGCGGTGCCTGGCTGATCGGGGCGCCACCCTGCTGGCCAACCACGGCATGGTCGCAGTCGGCCGCTCGCCTGCCGACGCGCTGCACATCACCACGGTCGTGGAGCGCGCGGCGCGGATCGTTGCCGGGGCACGCGCCCTGGGCCGGGTGGTCGCCCTCCCAGGGCCCGGCGAGGACGCGCTCCATGCCTATCGGTCCGCCCGCCACGGCTGACGCTCGGGCAGGCGAGGGGCCCAGCCGAGCGAACAGCGAGCCGATTGCGGCACGATGGCGCTGTCGGGCCCACGGGATCGGGCCCGAAGACGGAGGGTGACATGGCACCAGATTCGGTGATCGGCAACGCCGGCGGCAGCGGCTCCAACCCATACCCCCCGCAGACCGCGCTCGTGACCGGAGCGTCCTCGGGGATCGGTGCTGCCACCGCACGGCTCCTGGCGGCGCACGGCACGACGGTTGTGCTGGTGGCCCGCCGGGCCGCCCGGCTCGATGCCGTGCTCCGCGACTGCCGCCACCACGCTCCCCGATCGCTCCCCATCGTCGCCGACCTGGCCGACCCTGCCGCCGCGGCGGCGGTCGCCCGACAGGCCTGGGACGCGGTCGGCGGTCTGGACGTCCTCGTCAACAACGCCGGCGTTCCCATGCGCCGCCCGGTGCAGCGACTGACCCTGCCAGACGTGGAGCGCACCATGCGGACGAACTTCCTGTCGCCGGTGGCGATGACCCTGGCACTGCTCCCGGCAATGGTGGCCCGCGGGAGCGGCACCGTCGTCAACGTCTCCAGCCTGGGTGGTCGCATGGGGGTGATGACCGAAGCTGCGTACTCCGCATCCAAGTTCGCCCTGGCAGGCTGGAGCGAAGCCATCGCCGCCGACCTGGCGGGCACCGGCGTGCGCGTACGCCTGGTCCTTCCCGGCGCCATCGACACCGAGCTGTGGGACCAGCCGGACAACGACCCGCCGCTCTACGCGGGACCGCTCGAGCCGGCAGCAACGGTCGCCGCCAGCATCGTCGATGCCATCGCAAGCGATCACTTTGAGCACTACGTCCCGGACATGAAGCCCGTGGTCGAGCTCAAGACTGCCGACATCGACACCTTCCTGGCCGGGATGCAGCAGATGGCAGCGGGGGATGCCGATGCGGTCGCCGCCGCCAGGGTCGCCGGCGGCTCGGAGGATGCGATGGCGGTCGCCGCCCGAGCGGGTGGCCCGGGCAGAGGTGGGCCACAACCGCAGTAGCAGCCGTCAGATCCGCTCGAGCACCCGCGCCGAGACACGGCGAATGAGTGCCCGGGGCATCACCTGCCCGGCCACGCGAACCACCCGATTGGGCACGCCCGGCACGCAGATCGCCTGATTGCGCTCGACAGCGGCCAGCCCGGCCGCAGCCACCATCCGGGCATCGGTGACAGCGAACCCCGGCAGCCCGTCGGTCCCGACTTCGGCGCGACGCTGAAAGCCGGTCGGGGTGAACCCCGGGCACAGCGCGGTCACGCGCACTCCGTGCGGACGGGCCTCTTCGTGGAGCGACTCGGTCAGCGACGTCACGAACGCTTTGGTGGCGTGGTACACGGCACCGCGGGGCCCGGGTACGAACCCGGCGGTCGACGACACGTTCAGCAACCCACCGCGGCCCCGGGGCAGCATCGAGGCCAGTGCCGCTCTGCTCACGAGCGCCAGCGCGGTGACGTTGACCGCGACCATGGCTTCAACCGATGCCGCCGGCTGCTCCCCGAACGGCCCGTACCAACCGAACCCCGCGTTGTTGACCACGAGATCGAGGGGCGCGCCATCCGCGATGCGCTGCACGACCACAGCGACGCCGGCAGGGGTCTCCAGGTCAGCGGCGAGCACCTCCACCTCGATGCCGTGCCGGTCGTGCACCTCGAGCGCCAGGCGCTCCAGAGCCTGTCGGTTGCGGGCCACCGCGACCACGGCGTGACCGGCCTCAGCGAGCAGGCGAGCGAACTGCTCGCCGATCCCCGACGATGCCCCGGTCACCAGCGCAACGGATCGTCCGTTCATATCGGCACGTTAGAGGTTCGGCGACTGGGCCGGGTGGACGAGGAGCCGGTCGGCCAGACCGAGATCCGTGGCGCGGCTCCGACTGTGGCTTCAGGCGGCGGCCGTCGGGGCGCCGCCCCTGGCGTCGTGCGACGTGGCCCACGTCACCTCCTGGCGTGGTGCGACGTGGCCCACGTCACCTCCCGTGCGGCGCGAACCTCCGTTCGCGGCCCATCATGGGCGCCATGGACGACGCACCCGGTACACCTGCGCTGCACCTGCACCGGTGGACCCACCCTGCCGTCCTGTCGGTGGCTGTCGTCGCCTTCGCCGCCGGCTTCGGGCAGTTCGGTGTCGTCGCAGCGCTCGGTCACGTCGCCACGGCGTTCGGCCACCACCACGGCGGGGTCAGCCTGGCCGACCAGGCCGGGCTTTCCGGCACCACGCTCGGCGTCGGCCTCGCCGTCATCCGTCTGGCGTCACTCGGCGGCTTGCCCATCGCCTCGTGGGCCGACCGGCTCGGCCGCAAGCGCACGCTGGTGAGCGCGTGTGCCGCCGGGCTGGCGCTCACCGCGGCTGCCGCGGCGAGCCCCAGCTTCTGGTGGTTCGTGGCGATCTTCGCCGTCGGACGGCCCGCCCTGAGCGCCACGTCCGCCCTGAGCACGGTGATCGGTGCCGAGCAGACGGCATCGAAGGACCGGGCGGCGGCGGTCGCCCTGATGGCCGCGGCCTACGCGGTCGGCGCCGGGCTGACCGCCGTCCTCAACAGCGTGGCCGGCTCCGCGCTGGGCTTCCGGGGGCTGTGCATCCTGGCGCTCGTGCCGCTGGTGGTCCTACCCACGGTGGTGCGGAAGGTGACCGAACCCGACCGGTTCCTGCGCCAGCACCTGGAGGTGGCCGGCGAGCACCGCACGCTGCCCGTCCTCGGTGCCATCGCCCGGCCCTACCGGCGCCGGCTGGCGATCATCGCCCTGCTGGCCTTCTCCGTGTCGGTGGTGAGCGGACCGGCCAACAGCTTCCCCTACCTGTACGCACAGAACGTCCTCCACCTGACCGGCGCTGTCACCGCGCTGATGGTCATCGCCAGCGGCGCCCTGGGCCTGGCCGGGCTGCTGGCGGGGAGGTGGCTGGCCGACGCCATCGGGCGCCGCCCGGCCGCGGCCATGGCCATGCTGGGCATCATCGGCTCCGCGATCCTGGCCTACAGCGGCAGTCCCACTGCGCTCGTCGTCGGCTACATCGCAGGCGTGACATCCGGCGCACTGTTCGCCCCCGGGGCCGGCGCTCTGGCCAACGAGCTCATGCCCACCCATGTCCGGGCCTCGGTGGCCGGGTGGCAGGTGGCGTCGGGCGTGATCGGAGCGGTGTGCGGGCTCATCGCCTTCGGTGCCATCGCCACTGCCGACAACCGGTTCTCGGCTGCTGCCGTGCTCACCTTTGCACCGGTCACCCTGGCAGTCCTGCTGTTCCTGGCCCTTCCCGAGACCCGCGGCCGCGAGCCTGAAGCCCTGTGGGGCGAGCCGGAGCCGCCGGTGTTCGGCCCGGCCGGCATCGCCACCCCGGGCGTGCCAGGATCGACGGCGGTGCCGACGGGCGCCGCCCCGGTCAGAAGCGGTCCGCCGGGCACGACAGATCGGAGCATGGAACATGCCTCGGACAGGGGAGCCGGAAGCGAGCGGACCAGCCGGAAGGGTTCCGCATGAACCGGCGGCCGTCGGCGCTGGGACCGCGGCCTGTGTGGACATGGGCGAAGCGGGGGACGTGCGGGGCGCCGTCGCCGCCGGCTACGAGCCGGTGCTCGACGCGTTCGTCGCCAACTTCGTCGAGCAGGGCGACGTCGGTGCCGGGCTCTGTGTCTACCGCGACGGCCGTCCCGTCGTCGACCTGACCGGCGGGTGGGCTCGCGTCGCCGATCGCGTGCCGTACGACGAGGACACGCTGCAGCTCGTCTTTTCGACCACCAAAGGTGCGACTGCCCTGTGCGCACACATTCTCGCCCAGCGCGGCCTGCTCGACCTGGACGCGCCGGTGACCGAGGTGTGGCCCGAGCTGGCCGCTGGCGCCGGCGGATCCGTCTTGACCCGCTGGCTGCTCACCCACCAGATCGGGCTGCCGACCGTCGACGCCGAACTGACGCTCGAGCAGGCGCTCACCTGGGACCCCGTCGTCGACGCCCTGGCTGCCCAGGCACCGTTCTGGGAGCCCGGCGCCGCGCACGGCTACCACGCCCTCACCTTCGGCTGGCTGGTGGGTGAGCTGGTCCGGCGGGCCAGCGGCCGGAGCGTGGGCCGCTTCTTCGCCGACGAGGTCGCCGGGCCGCTCGGGCTCGACTTCTGGATCGGCCTGCCCGCCGAGCAGGAGCCGCGTGTGGCACCGCTTCGTACCGCCCGCCTGGCGCCAGGCCAGCACTCCGTCGTCGATCCCCGCAGCATCAAGGTGTGGACCGAGATGCTGCGGCCCGGTTCCCTGGCCGTGCGGGCCCTCACCTTGAACGGTGCCTTCGGCGCCTTCGGCAGGAGCGGGCCGTTCAACAGCCCCGAGCTGCGCGCCGCCGAGGTCCCCGCAGCCAACGGCGTGACCAACGCCCGCTCCCTGGCCCGCATGTACGCCGCCATGATCGGGACGGTCGACGGCCATCGGCTGCTCGATCCCCAACAGCTGCGGGTGGCCGCCACTCCGCAGGTGTCGGGCCCCGACCGCGTGCTGGTGGCTGACAGCTGCTTCGGGGTGGGCCTGCAGTGCCACCACCCGGATTTCGCTCCCCTGCTCGGCCCCGGCTCCTTCGGGCACTCGGGGGCAGGCGGCTCGCTCGGCTTCGCCCACCCCGGTTCCGGCGTCGCCTTCGGCTACGTCATGGGCCAGCTGCGCTTCGGGCTGGGGGGCGACGAGCGCACCGCCCGGCTCGTCGACGCACTGGCCCGCTGCCTCTGATGGCGGAGCGGGGACGCTCGGAGTCGTGCGCCGTGGATTCCAACCCGTCGTGACGGCCCCCGCCAAGGCCCACGTGGGTGTGGCGCCTCGCGGCGCACGGGCCGGGCGCCCGCTCAGGTTCAGCGCGGTGCGACGGCCCCGACCGGCCGGTGCGCGCCCCGGAACCACTTGCTGAGCGTCTCGCGCTGGCCCTGGTAGGAGGAGCCGATCCCGGCCCCGTACAGCGCGACCGGCTCCTCGAGCATCCGCTCGAAGGTCAGCTTGCACACCGGCTGCCCGTCTTCGATCATGAAGGGCACATCGTGCGCGCGCACCTCGAGCGCGGCGCGCGAGCCGTGGGAGTGCCCAGCGGGGTCGAACCCGAAGCCCGGATCGAAGAACCCCGCGTAGTGGGTACGCAGCTCGCCGCTGGTGGGGTCGTACGCGGTCATCTCGGCTGCCAGCCCCGGGGGAACGCAGACCGCCTGGCGCGACATGAGCAGGTAGAACCGGCGCGGCGACAGCGCCACCCGGTCACCCTCCTCGCGACGAACGGGCTCCCAGAACAGGTCTGGCTCCACCGGCTCGGCGCTGCCAAGGTCCAGCAGCGGCGCGCTGTCGCGCGCACAGTACCCGACCCGGCCGTCGGCATCGCCTCGGAGATCGAGCCCCAGGAACAGGCCGTCGGCAACCATGAGCGCGGGTCCGGGCACGGCCGCCCCTTCCTCGCACAGCAGCGGCTGCGCGGCATGCGCCTGATGGATCTCGTCGTCGGTCAGGCGCGGGCGGCCGATGGCCAGGCGCAACTGGTTGAGGGTGAGATCCTCGCGGACGCGGACCGGGAACGACAGCGGGACGATCTCGAGGTAGAGCCCGCCCTGGTACCCCGCGGCGACCTCGTCGAACCGGCGGCCGCCGTCGGTGATCACCCGGGTGAACACGTCGACACGCCCGGTCGAGCTCTTCGGGTTCGCCTTGCCGTGCATGTGGGACGGCAGGTCCAAGCGCTCCTTGAGCTCCACGAGGTAGGGCCGGCCCGTCTCGAGGACGGCACCCCGACCGCGAAGGTCGAGCTCGTCGAGGGCATAGTAGGCGAGCTTGTCGGCCACGGCGTCGTCCCCGGGCAAGAAGCTGCACCGAAGCCGCGTCGCCCGCTCGCCGAGCCGGAGGTCGAGGCTCGCCGGCTGCACATTGCCGGGCGGGATCGTGTACCGGCCCGCGTCGACGATACCGGCCGCCATCGCCTTCTCCAGATGCTGGGCAGGCAGCACCCCGTCGGTACGCGGGCCGGGCGCGAACAACTGCTCGTGCAGGTCCGGGGCGTGCTCCACGACCCCGCAGGATACCGCCCGCCGCCAGGAGCACCACGAGCGCGCCGCAGGGTACGCCCACGCCCCGGCGCCCATACCGCCCAGTTCGCACGCTGCCCGTGGCGACGTGTGCACCCTGCGGCGCTCGAAACCACGTTCTAGGGTGTCGGCATGTCGACGAGGGTGGCTACCTCTTGGGCTGGCACCACCACCCATCCACCATGTCCGGCGACGCTCGACGATCGCGGTGACGATGGTGGTGGTGGTGGTGGTGGCCGTGGTGGCGGCGGCGATGGCGGCGGCGGCCATGGCACGTGCACGTGCACGTGCACGTGGCTTCGCGGCAAGCAGCGGACACCGCGCATGCCGGCCCCGGTCATGGTGGCTGAGAACCGGTCGTTCGGGCTGCAGCGCACAGCACGAACGGCGCTGGCCCCCGGTGCGCCACCGGCTCGAACCGAGCGAGCCGAGCCGAGCCATGCCAGCCGCACCGCCGTCGACATGGGAACCGTGGCGCCCTGGACCACCTGGTGCACCCCCGTGACGCTCGGCTGATCGATGCACGCTGCTTCGCGCACGGTCGACGACGCGGCAGGACGACCGCCGGCACGCGAACGGCTCATCGACGCCGGCCTGGCGCTCTTCGGCACGGTGGGGTACGAGGCGACCACGATCCAGATGCTGTGCCAGCACGCTCGGGTGTCGACCCGCGACTTCTACCGCCACGTGGGTGACCGGCTCGGACTGTTCCGGATCCTGTTCGAACGGGAGCTCGAGCAGCTCCAATCCCCGCTCATGGCGGCCTTCGACTCCGTGCCTCCGGTGTGGTCGGTCCGGGCGCGCCTGTGGGTCGAGCACTGGGTGCAGCGGATGCTGGAGGACCCCAGGCGATTCCGGATCATGTACACCGAGGCAATCGGTGTGAGCTCGGACCTGGACCGACGCCGACACCTGGTGTTCCAGGCCAGCGTCGAGATCGGCATCACGCAAATGGCGATCTGCGCCGAGGCGCGGGGGGAGCACCGTCCGCCACGCCACTACGAGGTGGTGGCCTTCGCCCTGCTGGGCGGCGCTCGCGAGGTCATGGCCCGGCACATGAACGACGGGCTCGCCACCGCCGACATCGCCGCCATCGTCGACGACATGGTGCGCATCGGCGTCGCGCTGGGCGAGCGCTGGTAGCCGCCGGTCTCTCAGCTCCCGGCCAGGCCCCTTCCGGGCTGTTCGACGGTCGGTGCGCCGTCGCTTTCGCTCTCGGTTCGGAAAAGGCGGCAGGCAGATCACGCAGAAGCGTACGGGGCAGTACTCGAGCCGGCACGATCACCTGAACACGTGCCGCTCGTTTCGGATAGCCTGGGGGTCCTGGCAACACGCCAAAGCGGTCCCAGTATGGCTGATCGCCGTCGGCTTGGTTCTGTTGCGCAGGAAATGTCGCGGGCCTTGTCAGACAGTTGGCGGTCGGTCCGGACATGGGAGGGCGCCATGGCAACGGACCGGGAGCTAGTCGAAGTTCTCGGTGAGTTTGCCCGGACGATGGTGACCGATTTCCCGATCCAAGCGATCCTTGATCGCTTGGTGCAGCGCATCGTGGAGATCATGCCCATCAGCGCCGCCGGCGTGACGTTGATCTCCGACGGCGTGCTGCCTCGCTATGTCGCTGCTTCTGACCCTTCCGCCTTGTGCTTCGAACAACTGCAGACGGAGCTGGGAGAAGGACCATGCCTCCTCGCCTACGAGACCGGCGAGGCTGTTGCGGTTCCGGACCTGGCCGCCGACACCCTCTTCGCTGCATTTCGGGATCGGGCACTCGCCGATGGCCTGGCGGCGGTGTGGACGTTCCCGCTCCGCCAGGGCGACGAACGACTTGGTGCGCTCGACCTGTACCGGCAGTCTCCAGGCCCACTCGACGCGGATGCGATGGAAGCAGCCCAGACGCTGGCAGACGTGACCGCTGCCTACCTGGTCAATGCCCAGGACAGAGCCGACCTCGAGGACTCGTCGGCCGCGTTGCAGCACCGCTCGCTGCACGATCCCCTGACCGGATTGCCGAACCGCACCATGCTTCTCGAACGGCTGGAGCATGTCCTGCGCAGCAGCGACCGTTCGACCACCATGGTTGCGGTCGTCTATGTCGACCTCGACAGGTTCAAGGAGGTCAACGACGACCACGGTCACGGCGTCGGCGACGATCTCCTCGTCGAAGTTGCGACACGCATGACCGCTCTGCTCCGTCCCGGTGACACGCTGGCCCGCATGTCGGGCGACGAGTTCGTCGTCGCCTGCGAAAACCTCGACGAGGAGGGCCAAGCCGGCATGATCGCCGACCGCATCGTCACCGCCCTGGCCGCCCCCTTCGCGTTGGGCGACGTGGAAGTCACGATCTCGGCGAGTGCCGGCATCGCCTTCGCTGGCCCCGGCAGGAACCTCCAGCCCGAACGCGTCCTCCACGACGCGGACGTCGCCATGTACCAGGCGAAACGCAAAGGAGGGCACCGCTCTCAGACCATTGACCTCCGAGCCCGACAGGACGAGCAGGACCGCCACGGACTGGCAACGGATCTGGCAGGCGCGGTCCGGCGCGACGAGCTTCGCCTCGACTACCAGCCCATCGTGTCGACCGTGGACGGTCACATCGTCGGGGCAGAAGCCCTTCTCCGGTGGGATCACGCCACACGAGGTGTCGTCCCACCGGCAGTGGTCGTGCCCCTCGCCGAAGGGTCCGGCATCATGGCCGACATCGGGCGGTGGGTGCTCGAGACCGCCTGCCTCGATCTCACACGCTGGAACCACCTGCCCGCCGCGGCCGACCTCAACGTGTTCGTCAACGTGTCAGCCCTACAGCTCACGGACCTGCGGTTCGTGCCGACGGTCGCCTCCGTGCTGGAACGCACCGTCGCGGATCCCCGGCGACTCGTCCTGGAGATCACCGAAGCGATACTGCTCCACGACAGCAAGCACGCCGCCACCGTCCTCTCCGAGCTGAAGGGGCTGGGCATCAGGATCGCCCTCGACGACTTCGGTACTGGGCACTCACCACTCACCTACCTTCGGGCATTCCCGGTCGACATCGTCAAGATCGACCAGAGCTTCGTCGCCAACTTCCTCGAAGAGCCTTCCAGCCGTGCGATCGTCACCAAGGTCATCGAGCTCGCGCACCTGCTCGACATCACCATCGTCGCCGAAGGCGTCGAAACCGCCGACCAGCACACCGCGCTCGCAACGCTAAGAAGCGAGTACTGCCAGGGGTTCTACTTCGCACGACCGATGGCAGCCGCAACCCTCGAAGCGCTCCTGCGCGACCGCGACGGACGTTCGCTTCGCCTTCCGATCGGCTGACCAACGCTGTGAACCGGATCGCGTGGAACGCCACGTCGCGCGCGGCTTTGAACACACCCAGACAACGACGGCTCTGGGTTGTCGCGTCCGATTTCCGAACGTCAGGTTCGACGTCGCGAGTCGATCGAACGAGCGCAACGGACGTGCCGTTCGGCGCTCGTCTCTGACGAGTGGTTGTCGTCGCTCTGGCGCGGCGTTCTGCGTGTGAGAGAACGTGGAAGCGACGGGATCAAGCGGAGCCCAGCCCTGCCATCGGAGGAAGGGTGCCGCTGACTGCTGGTCTCGGTCTGAGCGATCCCAGTGACTGCACGAAGGTATAGTTCGGGTATGAGTGATCGGGGCGAGCGTATCCAGGCGGCGCGTATTGCTGCTGGGTTGTCCCAAGCAGAGCTGGCCCGGCGGGCTGGTACGTCCCAGCCGGCGGTGAACCGATACGAACAAGGGCGGACGGTCCCGACAGTGCGAACGATGGAACGAATCGTCGGGGCCTGTCAGGAGCGGATGCGCCCGAGCGAGCTGTTGGCCAACAACCGGGAGCGCGTGTGGCGTCTGGCTGTCGCCCACGGTGCCCAGCGTGTGCTCGTGTTCGGTTCGGTGGCACGAGGAGAGGACGACGCCGAGTCGGACCTGGACCTCATCGTTGAGATTCCCCCAGATCGTCTTCGCTTGCTCGACCTGATCGAGCTCGGCCATGAGATCAGCGATGTACTCGGTGTCGAAGTCGACATCGGCACGCCGGAGATGCTGAAGCGGAGCATTCGAAACCAGGTCCTGGCAGAAGCCCGTCCGTTGTGAGACGCCATGGTCGCCGCGACGCGGAGCGGACCGCCGACATCCTCGAAGCAATAGCCAAGGTCGAGCGATGGCGAGCCCTCCGCGACAGGGATGACGACATGTTCCGGTCCGCGGTCATGCGCGAGCTCGGCGTCATCGGCGAAGCCGCCAAGGCCTTGAGCGACGAGTTCAAGATCGATCGTCCCGAGATCCCATGGCGAAGCATCGTCGACCTTCGCAACGTCCTCACCCACCACTACTGGGACACCGCCTGGGCACTCATCGAGCAGATCCTCGATGACGACCTTGGACAGCTGCGCCGCTCCATAGTCGGCAGCGGAGAACCGATGTCATCCATGCCCCTTCTGGAGTTTGGCACGGCCTTGCCCTCTGGCCCGAGTGCCACGTGTGGTCGCTGGATGCCCAGGGCGCGGATGCACTGCGTCCTACCAGCCGATCACGCCGGTGCCTGCCGATCGAAGTAATTCGGCCACCATCAAACTGTCATCAGCGACCAGCGTCGGCCGCCAGGCAAGAAGTGCCGTTCTGCACGCCGGCCGACGCGCCCGTCAAGGTTGTGTCAGGCCGCTGATCTGCGCAGCACGTTCTGTTCGACCTGAGTTCGGACATGCAGGGCGCGATTGGGTGGGGGCGGGCCACTGACCTGGGGTGTTGACTGTGGCGGTGGTGGGTTTCGCGCCCTAACCCCAACTCTTCACGCCCGTGATTGGCGAGGTCCTGCTGCGGCGATTTAGGCCACGTCTCCGCTTCGACGGGTGATCTCGAGCTTGCGGTGACGAGTTGGCCGGTGAGGGCGCCGTCTGGAGGGGTCGAATCCGACCCTGGAGACGCGTTGGAGCGCGCGTCGTCCAACGAGTGCCGACTGACGGGAATCTGGCGGTGGTCAGGTGAGCAGTGCGATGCGCTGATAGGCGTCGAGCAGCACATCGGCGGCCGGCCAGCCGTCGATGATGCGCACGATGTGCCCGCGTGCGCGGCGCACGAGTCGGCCAGGCGCGTGGAAGATGGCCCATCGCAGCGCCTTGGGTCTCGCGTCTCGCCAGGCGCCGTCTGTGCAGAGGAGCTGGAACCACCGCACGAGGTCGGCTGCGAGGGCGACGGTCGCCATCCAGGTGGCATTCGCCTCGAAGTCGGTGAACGGGAAATCGGATCGGGGAGCTGTGCGAGG
>JAJZLP010000291.1:10212-12249 GCA_021803325.1 Actinomycetes bacterium | reverse complement strand
GCCCTTCGCAGGAAGACAGGGGAGGTCTCGTTGGCACGAGCCGGCCGAGGTACCGCCGATCCCGGTACTGCCGGCTGGGGGAGGTCTTGTTGGCACGAGCCGGCCGAGGTACCGCCGATCCCGGTACTGCCGGCTGGGGGAGGTCTTGTTGGCACGAGCCGGCCGAGACCATGTCGTCTCCGGTGCGGGCGGACGATGGTGGTGCCGGCCCCTGTACATCGCCGTGTGGGCTGCGGGCCGGGGACAGCCGGTGGCACCACCGCAGGTGAGGTTCGGCGGTTCGGGGCGACCGGCGGGGTCAGGGCGTCGACCAGCCGGCGGCCCAGTGCTGCGCGGGTGCGTCGCCGCTGGCCTGGGTGAGCAGGGCGAGCGCTCGGACCAACCCGCGTCGCTCGTCGACGGGAATGGCGCCGAGCATGCCCTGGACCAGGGCGTGGCGGCGAACGGATACCGCTCCGACCAGCGACTTGCCACTCGAAGACAGCGACAGCTCGACCTCGCGCCGGTCCAGCTGGTCCCGAGCGCGATCGATCAGCCCTTTGCGCACCAGACGGTCGCACATCCGGGTGGCGGTCGACGGGTTGACGCCCATCGCGTCGGCCAGGTCCGCCAATCGGCACGGCCCTTTGGCCGCGAGCAGGACCAGCGTGCGATATTGCGGCAGGGTGACAGCGTCGTTGATCTGACGGACCGATGCCTCGGCCAGCGACACCATGGCGCGACTGGCCAGCAGCACGGCCTCCACCACCTCGGCATCGCCGATGGGCGTGTCCGAGCTCGTGGGTGACGGCTGAGCGCCGGCGGGTCGCGGACTGGCCCCGGCAGTCGCCGTCCGTGTGGACCGGCCCGGTGTGAGCCCGGCTCCGGATCGCCCCGACTCGTCGGTGGCGGTATCGGGCGTGCCGGTCCCAGCCTGATGGGCAGGCACGCGTTCCGCTCCCACCCGGCGATGCGGGACCGACCGACCGGACGAAGCGGCGGGGGATCGGCCTGCAGGCGAGCTGCTCACTTCACCAGTATCGCGGCCGGAGGAGCGAAGCGCTGTGCTCCAGTCGGCCGGACGTCGGTCCAGCCCTGTTGGCCGATGGTCGTCGGCGTTCAGGGCGTTCAGGCGTTCCGGCGCGATTGCGGTCATCATGGCGAGCGACGAGCCGGTGCCCAGCGGGTGCTGCCTGAGCCGGGGTGCCCGGAGATGGCGCCCGGTGCGGGTGGGCCGGTGTGTCGCCCGGGTGGGGCGCCCGGTGGTGTTGCTACGTGGGGGCGGTGCCCGGTGTGACGACGGCGACCGCCCGGTGAAGGAGCTTGCGGGCGTCACCGAGGTGACCGCGACGGACCAGCTCGGGGAGCGGGCCGTCCAGCACGCCCTGCCAGTCGACTGCTTCGGTTGACCCTCCACCCGCGTGCACCGCGGTCCGGGCTTCGTCGAGAAGACGGGCCAACGTCCCAAGGTGCGGTCCGACGCACGCGGCCACGCGGGTCCGCACCCACGAGGCCAATGCCGGGCTCGCACCCCCGGTGGACACGGCCACGGTCACCGGTCCGTCGCGGTGGACCGCGGGCAGCACCACGCTGCAGTGAGCTGGATCGTCGGCGCAGTTGATCCACACGCCTGCTGCCTCGGCGTCGTCCCATACCGCCTGGTCCACCTCGGCCACGCCGGTGGCGGCGATCACAAGCCGGTAGCCGGCCGCCTCGCCGCGTCGGTACGGGCGGAGTTGCACGTCGAGGGCCGGCGGCTCCCGACGCGGCAGATCCCCGGCCGCGGAAAGGAGCCCGAGCGCCACATGAGCCTCGGGTGCGACCAGCGTGACCGCTGCGCCGCATCGCAGCAGGGCGCCCGTTTTGCGGGCGGCCACCCGCCCCCCGCCCACGACCAGACATGGTCGCCCGGCCACCACCAGACCGACGGGGAACACCTCGCTGTCGAGCACCGGCAGCTCAGCTCAGCTCGGACGGGCGGGGCCCGCGACCCGGGCGCCGGCCAGTTCGCCGATCGCGGATAGGGGCTCCTGGGCGGTGTGGGGCTCCTGGGCGGTG
>JAJZLP010000291.1:0-10112 GCA_021803325.1 Actinomycetes bacterium | reverse complement strand
TGGGGCTCCTGGGTGGTGTGGGGCTCCTGGGCGGTGCGGGTGTGGGCAGGGTCGGTTGCGGCGGGGGGCCGCCCGACGAGGCCGGCGGCCACCGTGGCGTGGGTGGCTTCGTCGATGAGCACGAAGCTGCCGGTGACACGGTTCGCCGGGTACGGGTCGGCCACCAGGGGCACGGCCGTTTCGAGGTGGGCGACCCCGATGTCGTTGGTGCCCAGCTCCGCTGCGTCGACGAGGGTCATCGTTCCCACGTCCAGGCGAGCGTCGACGGCGACGATGCGGGCGGCGGTCACCCGGGTGGTGTGCTTGAGCTGGTAGCGCTGCCCGGCGGTCAGGGGTGCGCTGGCGAACCAGCACACCGTGGCCTCCACCTGCGTCTGCGGCTCAGGAGCCTCGGCCGTAGGGGTGATCATGTCGCCACGGCTGACGTCGAGGTCGTCGGCCAGGGTCACGGTGACCGACATCGGGGGAACCGCGGCGTCAAGCGGGCCGTCGAACGTCGAGATCTCACGGATCGTTGTGCGGCCCCCGCCTGGAAGCACCGCAACAGCGTCACCGGGCCGCAGCACCCCGCCGCTGACCATGCCGGCGTAGTCGCGCCCGCCACCGGGTCGGCGGAGCACCCACTGCACGGCCAGGCGGGCGCCGTTGCCCGCGCCCGAAGCCCATGTTCCGGCCGGGGCGTCCTCGAGGGCGCGCAGGACGGTGGGTCCTCGGTACCACGGCGCTTGGTCCGACGGCTCGACCACATTGTCGCCGGCAAGGGCTGAGACGGGCACCACCACCGGCTCTGTCGCACCGAGACGGGCAGCCAGCGCTGCCATCTCGCCGGCAACCCGCTCGTATGCCTGGCGGTCCCAGGCGACGAGGTCCATCTTGTTGACGGCCACGATCCACGAGCGCACACCCATGAGCGTGGCGATGCAGCAGTGGCGGCGGGTCTGCTCGCGCAGCCCGCTCGTCACGTCGACCACCACCACAGCGAGGTCGGCCGTCGACGCGCCGGTGGCCATGTTCCGGGTGTACTGGACGTGCCCGGGGCAGTCGGCGATGACGAACTTGCGGCGTGGCGTCGCCGCGTAGCGGTAGGCGACATCGATGGTGATGCCCTGCTCGCGCTCGGCGCGCAGGCCGTCGGTGACGAAGGACAGGTCCATGCCCTCGACACCGCGGCGGCGGCTGGCGGACGACAGCGCCTGGAGCTGGTCCTCGAAGAGCTGCTTGGTGTCGTGCAGGAGGCGGCCGATCAGCGTCGACTTGCCGTCGTCGACCGAACCCACCGCGGCGAAGCGCAGCAGGGCAGCTCCACCGGCGACCCCCTCGCCGGAGATGCTCTCCCCGGAGGCGCCGTGCCCGGTGCCGTGCTCGGTGGCGCTTTCGCCGACGAGACCATGTGCGACCGAGCCGCCGCCGCCGTGCCCGCCCCCGGCGGGGCGCCCATCGGTGACCCCACGGGCATCGGCGTCACCAGTTCCGCTGTCGACCGCAGTGGGGCCCGCAGTGTCATGACCCGCAACGGGTGCCATCAGAAGTACCCCTCGCGCTTGCGGTCCTCCATGGACGTCTCCGACACGCGGTCGTCGGCCCGGGTCGCGCCGCGCTCGCTCACCCGCGAGGCGGCTGTCTCGGCGATGATCTCAGCCACCGAAGATGCCGGGGATCGCACCGCCCCGGTGCAGGTGGCGTCGCCCACGGTGCGGAAGCGCACTTCGGCCTCCTCGACCTGCTCGCCCGGCCGGGGCTGGACCCACGGGGAGACTGCCAGGAGCATGCCGTCACGGGCGACCACCGGGCGGCGGTGGGCGAAGTAGATGGGCGGGAGGGCGATGGCCTCGCGTTCGACGTACTGCCACACGTCGAGCTCGGTCCAGTCCGAGAGCGGGAAGGCCCGCAGGTGCTCGCCTGCCCGGACGCGCCCGTGGTAGAGGTGCCACAACTCGGGACGCTGGTTTCGGGGGTCCCACTGGCCGAACGCGTCGCGAAACGACAGCACCCGCTCCTTGGCGCGGGCCTTGTCCTCGTCGCGGCGCGCGCCGCCGATGCAGGCGTCGAAGCGGTGCTCGGCGATGGCGTCGAGCAGGGTGACGCTCTGCAGACGGTTGCGTGACCCGTCGGGACCGGGGTCGGCCACGCGCCCCTGGTCGATCGAGTCTTGGACCGAGGCCACCACCAGGTCCTCACCCAGTTCGGCGACACGCCGGTCCCGGAACTCGACGACCTCTGGGAAGTTGTGACCGGTGTCCACGTGCATGACCGGGAACGGGAACCGGGCTGGTCTGAACGCCTTTTCCGCCAAGCGGAGCAGCACGGCGGAGTCCTTGCCCCCGCTGAAGAGCAGCACAGGCCGCTCGCACTCGGCTGCCACCTCACGCATGACGAACACGGCGTGCGCCTCGAGCTGGTCCAGGTGGCTCGGCTGAGCGGGGCTGCGCCGGGTGTGGCCGGGCTGGGCGTGTCCGGGCTGCCGATCGCCCGTCTGGCTGGTGCCGGGCCAGCCGACGGTGGCGGTTGCGGGGTTCCGACCGGCCTGCTCGGCCAGGTGGCTGTCGGCAATCACGGTCATGGGTTCGGATCCTCCATCGGCGGTGTCGTCGTGTGCTGCGGTGTTGTCGTGGTGCTGTGGTGTCGTCGTGGTGCTGCTGTGGTGGAGGCCCGGTTGCCACCCGGATCCACCGGGTGACCCCTCCGAGCCCCGGCCGCTGCCGTTCCTGGCGCTCCGAAAGGCCGCAAATATGATCGGAATAGTCATGTATAGTACTCGGCAGATCGCTCCTGTCCACCGCACCCGCCGGCCATGCTTCCCAGGCAGCCCGCGTCCGTCTTGGGCTGGCCATCGCGCTCACCAGAAGCCGGTGGGCGCTGGACGGGCCTACAGCACTCCCGAGGAGACCAGGTGACCACCGAACCCCGCTCCGACACCGGCACCGACGCTCGACCTGCCGCCCAGGCCGGCACCGGCGCAGTGAGCCGTCCCGGTTCCGCTCCCCGGGCTGAGACCGTGCCTGGACCTGACATCGAACCCGGGGCGCCGCACGTGTCGGCTGACGACACCGCGGCGCTGGCCGAGGTGTCGGCCAAGCTCGAGACCCAGCCGGCCACCGCTGCCATCGGTTGGGCCGTCGAGCGCTTTGGACGTGCGCTCAGCCTGGCCTGCTCGTTCCAGGACTGCGTGGTGGTCGACCTGGCGGTGCAGGTCGACCCGGGCATCGAGGTGCTGTTCCTCGACACCGGGTCCCACTTCCCCGAGACCCTGGCGTACGTCGAGGAGGTGCGCGCCCGGTACGACCTGAACCTGACGGTGGTGACGCCCGGCCCCGAAGCGGACCCCTGGCCGTGCGGGACCGAGCGGTGCTGCGAGCTGCGCAAGGTGGCGCCCCTGCACCGAGCGCTGCAGGGTCGACAGGCCTGGCTGACCGGCCTGAAGCGGGTGGACGCTCCCACCCGGGCCGCCGCACCGATCGTGTCGTGGGACGAGGCGCGCGCCATGGTGAAGGTGAACCCGATGGCGACATGGACCGACGACGACACGGACCGCTATGCGGCGGACCACGGGCTCCCGGTCCACCCGTTGCTGGCGAAGGGCTACCGGTCCATCGGGTGCGCACCGACAACCCGCCCGGTGGCGCCCGGCGAGGACCCGCGCGCCGGGCGCTGGTCGGGGACGGGCAAGCTCGAATGCGGGTTGCACTCCTGATGGCGACCCGCCATGACCCACCGATCGGCACCGACTTGCGGGGGAGTGACCGCCGCTCCCTGGGGTTCGTCCGGCCCTACCGCCACATCGGCGAGCTGAACCCGGTGGAGCGGTCCAAGCTGCAGCGTCACCCCTACGAGGCCATCGGGGCCGTCATCGACGTCTACGCCCGCCAGGGTGCCGGCGCCATCGACGGGGTCCCCGGCGAGATGGAGCGCCTGAAGTGGGCCGGCATCTACCCCCAGCGCCAGGGCGGGGATGCGTTCATGCTGCGGGTGAAGGTGCCCGGTGGGCTCCTGACCGCAGCGCAAGCCCGCGAGATCGGTGTGGTGGCTGAGGTGTTCGGCGAAGGCCCCGAGGACAACCCGATGTTCGGCAACGGGTACGCAGACCTCACCACCCGCCAGGACGTGCAGGTGCACTGGGTGCGCATCGAGGACGTGCCGCGGATCTGGGAGCGGTTCGACAAGGTGGGGCTCACCACCATCCAGGCTTGCGGCGACTCGGCCCGGAACGTGCTGTGCTGCCCGGTGTCGGGGATCGACCCCGATGAGGTGCTCGACGCCCTGCCCGTGGCGGTGGCCATCAGCGACTTCTTCACGGGTAACCGCGAGTACGCGAACCTGCCGCGCAAGTTCAAGATGAGCGTCACCGGGTGCCTCGAGGACTGCGCGCAGGCCGAGATCAACGACATCGGCCTGTGGCCCGCCCGAGCTGGCGACGGCTCGGTCGGCTTCAACCTGCTGGTGGGCGGCGGTCTGTCCGATGGCGAGCGCATGGCTTCCGACATCGACGTCTTCGTGCAGCCAGATCAGGCTGTCGAGGTCTGCCGGGCCATCGCCCAGCTCTTCGGCGAGCTCGGCAACCGCGAGAACCGCGGCCTGTCGCGCATGCGCTACCTGGTCGAGGAGCTCGGCCCCGAAGTGTTCCGGGCTGAGCTGGCAGCCCGAGCCCGGATACCACTGGCGCCTGCGGGCGACACGCTCACCCGTCACTACCGCGGGGACCACGTGGGTGTGCACCCCCAGAAAGGCGACGGGCTCTTCGCCGTGGGGTGTGCGGTGCCCGTCGGTCGCATGACCGGGATCGAGCTGGTGGAGGCGGCCCGGCTGGCCGAGACCTACGGCGACGGCACGCTTCGGCTCGGCACGGACCAGAACTTCGTGCTGACCGGTGTCCTCCGGGACCGTCTGGACGACCTGCTGGCCGAAGACCTCGTCCAGCGATGTTCGCCGTTCCCCGGGCCGTTCGAGCGGGGGGTCGTGGCATGCACCGGTTCCGAGTTCTGCCGGTTCGCCGTGATCGAGACCAAGGAGCGGGCGGTGCGCCTGGCTCGGTGGCTCGACGCCGAGCTCGGTGCCGACCCGACTGGACCTGCCCCCGGCGCTCCCGCTGCCTCAGCTGCGCCGGCCGCACCCGGTGCCGGACCACCGGACCGCGGCATCATCCGGCTGCACGTGTCGGGATGCTCGGCGTCGTGCGCCCAGCCGCAGATCGCCGACATCGGCCTGCGCGGAGCCACCGCGGAGCGCCACGACCGCATGGTCGAGGCCGTCGACATCGGTGTGGGCGGGTCGCTCGGCCTGGATGCTGCCTTCGTCGACTGGGTGGACGGAGGACGGCCCGTCGACGAGCTGGGTTCAGCGCTGGCGCGGCTGGTGCGGCGCTACCGCGACGACCGCCGTCCTGGCGAGACGCTGGCCACCTGGGCCCGGCGCACGCCGGTTCCGGCTGTCCGCGCCGCGCTCGACGGCCAGGTGGAGGAGCTGACGGAGCCGATGGAGGGACGCCGGTGAAGGGGTACTCGATCCGCGAGCAGATGAACGGCATCGCCGAGGCACCGGGCAAGACCTGGTTCTGGGAGCTCGAGGCCGGGGTGATCGACGCCGGGCGGTGCATCCAGTGCGGGACGTGCGTGGCCGTCTGCCCGTCCAACTCGATTGGGGTCAACGCCGAGCGCAACCTGCCGGAGCTCGTCAAGATGTGCACCGGCTGCTCTCTGTGCTGGGATTTCTGTCCTCGCGGGGGACTTCGGTACGAGGCGCTGTGGCCGCCGTCGACCCTTTCCGACGAGGCCGACACCGGCGGCGTGCCAGTCTCCGGCGGCGTGCCAACTGCTGCCGGTCTGGTGGACATGCCGGGCGCCGGGATCGCCGGTGCCGATGCAGGTACCAGTGACGCCGCCGCCGCCGCCGTCGGTGGCGGTGCGGTGGCCGTGGCCGTCGGTCGTGCCGGTGCTGGTGCTGTGGCTGTGACCGTCGGTCGTGCCGGTGCCGGTGCTGGTGCTGGTGCTGGTGCTGGTGCTGGTGCTGGTGCTGGTGCTGGTGCTGGTGCTGTGACCGTCGGTCGTGGCGAGGAGCCACGAGGCCATGTGCCCCTGGTGGTCCGCTCCGATAGCGCCGATCCCTATTGGAAACTGACCGGCGGGCCGCCCGCCGACGGGCTCGGCGCCGTCAGCGCCCAGTACGCGGTGCGTGCGGCTGCCCGGCCCGACGGGGCCCAGGACGGTGGGGTGGTGTCGACCATCCTCATCGCGGCGCTGGCTGAGGGTGACATCGACGGCGCGGTGGTGTCGGTCCCGAGCCGGGATCGCGACCAGCCGTGGAAGGGTGTCCCCACCGTGGCGACAACTGCGGCGGAGATCCGAGCGGCGGCGGGCAGCTTCTACAACCAGACCATGGCCCTGGCCGAGCTGGACCTCGGCCGTTACGACCTGCCGGCCCGCCCGCGCCTGGCGGTGGTGGGGACGCCCTGTGAGATCCAAGGGCTGCGGGCCATGCAGGCCCGGCGCTGGCCAGGGGGGACCGGCGTGCACCGGGTCGACGCCGTGGTGCTGGCCATCGCGCTGCTGTGCACCAAGAGCTTCGACTACGAGGCCCTGATGCTGCGCGAGCTGCGAGACCGCCGAGGGGTGGACCTCGACCGCGTCGCCAAGGTCGATGTCATCCGCGGTCGGATGCTGGTGGAGTACCGCGACGGGCAGATGGCGGTCGACGAGCCCATCAAGGATTTTCACGGCGCGGCGCTCAAAGGTTGCGACGAGTGCGCCGACTTCGTCGGACGCTGCGCCGACCTGTCGGTGGGCAGCGTGGGATCCCTGGCGGGCTGGTCGAGCGTGCTGGTGCGGACCGAGGCCGGGCGCCAGGCGCTCGAGCGGGCCCGGGGACGCCTCGACCTGCGGGGGCTCGACGACCCTGCAGCGCTGGAGCGGCTTGACGCCCTCGACAAGCGTGTCGCCGAGCGCACCCTGCGGCGCAAGCTGGACCCTGACGGGCCGATGTTCATCGAGTACGCCGAGCACGTCGCGTGCTACGAGGGAACCGACCGGGCTCCGGTGGTGCGGGCCCGATGAGCAACCCCACTGACGGAGTGCAGCCGGAGGTGGCTGTGCTCGGAGGGTCGGGCGGCAGCCAGGCTGCGGCTGGCGGGGTGCCCGACGAGGCCGGGGAAGCGGTCCTGCCCCGCATCGAGGAGCCGGCCTCGTTCCGCGACTCGTGGTGGGCGGCAGAACGCCGCGGCGACACCCCTCCGGACCTGGTACTGGAGATCGCTGGCATGGCGTGGGCCCACTGGGGTGCGCACCTGCCTGGCGCGGACGCCACGTGGGTTGCCGCGGTGGTTGGCGGCTACCGTCGGGAGTTGTGGCTGTGGCTGGTGGGAGAGCGGACGTGGGAGCAGGCGCTGGCCGGGCTGGCGGGACGGGTCCGGCGGCGCCTACCCGGCTGAGCGCCCGGCCTGGCTCGGACGTCGGCGGCGCCGCCATCGGGTCGACTCCGGTGGTGGCGCTCGTCGGGGTCGGTGTCGTCCGCGACGGGCGGTCGCTGCTCGACGGCGTGGACTGGCAGGTCGGCGCGGGCGAGCGCTGGGCGGTGCTCGGTCCGAACGGCTCAGGCAAGACCACGCTGCTGAAGGTCGCTGCCATGCAGCTCCTCCCCACTTGTGGCGACGTGGAGGTTCTCGGCGAGCGGTACGGGCGCTGCGATGCGCGGGCTGTGCGTCGCCGGATCGCTTTTGTGAGTGCTGCCGTCTCCCGATCGCTCCGGGCGACGCTCCCCGCGCACGACGTGGTTCTGACCGGGCGGTTCGGGGCACTCGAGCCGTGGTGGCACGAGTACGGCGCTGCCGACCACGAGCGTGCCGGCGAGCTACTGGCAGCGGGCCGGGTCGGTGCGAGGTCGGCACAGGCGTTCGGTCTGCTGTCGGAGGGCGAGCGCCAACAGGTGCTGCTGGCGCGGGCGCTCATGGGCCGGCCCGAGCTCGTCTTGCTGGACGAACCGGCAGCCGGCCTCGATCTCGGCGCCCGCGAGCAGATGCTGGCACGGCTGGCGGAGCTGGCGGCGTCGAGAGCGGCGCCCCCGATGGTCCTCGTCACCCATCACCTCGAGGAGATCCCGCCTGGGACCACCCATGCCGCACTGGTGCGCGACGGGAGGTTGATGGTCCAAGGACCCGTTGATGACATTCTGTGCAGCGACGCGGTATCAGCGTGTTTCGGCGTCAACGTCATCGTCGAGCGCACCGGCCGACGGTGGTACGCGCTCGGCGCTGGATGACCATCGGTTGACGGCTGGTTGATCGTGGGCTGGTGCAAGAGAGGACCGCCACACACCGCGGCGGGCTCGGCCAGGGCGCTGCACCAGGGCGCCCGCCGGCCGGTGGCGCTTCGCCCCAGGTGACGGGGTACGGCCTTGCACAGGTTCGGGCCGTCCACTAGAACCGGCCGCAGCCCAGGGGGCAAACGGGGGCACGGACGGTTCCCGACCATCCACCATTCGCGACAGGCCCGTGCGTAGGGTCGTGGACATCGGAAGGTAGGTCGAGGGGGTCGTGGCCATCCTGATCCTGATGTTGCTCTTGATGGTGTGGGCCGTGGTGCTCGTTCCTGGCGCGCTGCGCCGCCGGGCAGAGAGCCATGCGACCGACTCCATCCACGCGTTCCACCGGCAGCTGGGCGTGCTGCAGCGGGCCGGACGCACGCTCGGGCCGCCCGCGCACCGGATCAGGGCACCGTTCCCGTCCCTGGCCGCGTCGGCGAACGGCGCGCCGGGTGGCCGTCCCAGCCTGCTGCTGGTCAGGCCAGGCGATTTCCAGGGCCGTCCGGCCGGAGCTGCGGGCCGGCCGGCCCGTGCCCCATCGGATCGTTACTTCGGGGCCGAGGCCTGCAAGCGCCGCCGCGACGTGCTGCTGGGCCTGGTGGCCTCTGTCTTGGGCACTGCCGTCCTCGGTGCGGTGCCGCCGCTGCGACCGCTGCTGGTCGTCGCCCTGGTCGGGGTGATGGCATTGGTCGGCTATATCGTGCTGCTCGTCCGGCTGCGGGCCATCGCCGTCGAGCGACGGGCGAAGCTCCGCTACCTGCCGGCCGCCCAGCAGCGGCACGGATCCGCGGGCGCCTGGCCGGGTGCGCCGGTCGTCGAGGACATCGCGGAGCAGCGCCGGGTGGCAGCCCGCTGAGCAGCACGGATCCGGCGGCTGGCGCCAAGCGGCGCGGTGGGGAGCTCGCTGCTCTGGGCGAGGAAGCCCGGGAGTTCCTGGCGGCTGCCCACCGGGGTCGTGAGGAGGCGCTGGCCAGCTGCAGATCGACCATCCGGTCGTGCGGGCTCGCCATCCGCGCCGTGCACCGGTTGCAGCGTGAGGACGCAACTGCCCGTGTCGACGAGGCGGCCTCGTCGCTGCGCCGGGCGCAACAGGCGCTGGCGGGCTTTCCCACGTTGGCGGCGGCCGGGTTCCTGCACGACGCGGAGAAGGAGTATGCCGAGGCGCACCTGACGGTGGCGCTCATCGACGGCGCTCCCCTGCCGGGTCCGGCAGCACTGGGGGTCGAGGTGGCAGCCTGGCTCAACGGGCTGGCCGAAGCGGCGTCGGAGCTGCGGCGGCACCTCCTCGACCGGCTCCGGGCCGGTGAGAGCGATCAGGCCGAGCGCCTCCTCGGAGCCATGGAGGACGTCTACGATTTCCTCGTGACCGTCGACTACCCCGATGCCATCACCGGCGGGCTGCGGCGCACCACCGACGCGCTGCGGGCTGTGACCGAGCGCAGCCGGGCCGATGTGACCACCACGGTGCTGCAGGCCCGCCTGCAGCGGGCCATCGAGGCTGCACGTCCAGCTCACTGATCGGGTGCCACCGTGCCGGCAGCGGCTGGGTGGCACTCTCGGCGGTGGCCCGATGGCACCCCCGACGGCGGTCCTGTGGCACCCTCGGTGGCGGCCCGGTGGCTGAAGCGCAGCCGAGGCGCGCTGCGCCGCATGTCCGGTCGGCGCAGCACGACCTGCCGGGCTGGACGTGCCCTGGCGAAGGGGCGCTCGGGGCCTGCCGGTGGCGCTATCCTGGTCACCCCACGGGGGTGTAGCTCAGTTGGTAGAGCGCTACGTTCGCAACGTAGAAGTCGGCGGTTCGAGTCCGCTCACCTCCACCGCATGAG
>JAJZLP010000003.1:31051-51777 GCA_021803325.1 Actinomycetes bacterium | reverse complement strand
CGAACTGGCGGCGCTCGTGGAGGAGAGCGGAGAGGGCGGGTCCGCTCTGTTCGGCGTTCGTATCGGTCATGGAGTTCGTGCCTCGTGGAGTCGGTGCTCGGACGGTGCACCGTGGTCGGTGCACCGGTGGGGGGTGGTGGTGCACCGGCAGAGCGGTGCGTTCGTGGTGCTGTGGTGCACCGGCGGAGTAGGGCGAGTGTGGTGCGGTGCTGCGCTTGATCAACAGACGATGAAGCGGTGCTGCGGTGGTGCCCGGTTCTGGACACCACCGCAGCACATCATGACCGGCAGGTGCGGGCGTCGTCGCGCGGCTGGAGCCGGGGCGCCGGACAGGCTCGTGGCCCCAGCCGCGGCGTCGTGCACGCCGGTCACCGCCGGGTCAACGGGAGAGCGGAATGGTGGGGAGGACGACCTTGCCGAACGTCTCGTTGGTGACGCCTGCGAACGACGTGTACCAGGCTGCCGCGGCGGTGGCCACGCCCACCCAACCCCCGGCCTTGGTCCAGCCGGAAAGGGAGTCGAAAGCCCCGACCGTGAGCAGCACGAAGGTGACGGTCAGGAGCACGAAGACGACGACGATGGCGGCCGACACACGGAACGAGGCCACCGTCATGTACGCCGTGAAGATCGTCCAGCCCAGCAGGAACACACCTACGGCGACAGGAGCGTCGACGGGCTTCACCCCCGGGGCCACGAACTTCACGAAGACGTAGTAGGCGATCCAGAAGGCCCCGTACGAGGTGAAGGCCAGCGCCCCGAACGTGTTCTTCCGGACGAACTCCCACATCCCGGCCAGGAGTTGCGCGGTCCCTCCGTACACGAGGGCCAGGGCCAGAGCGGCGTCTGCACCGGGTCCCCACACGTTGGTGTTGGCGATGCTGAGCGCGAAGGTGGTCATGGCGAACCCCGCCAGACCGAGTGGGGCCGGATCAGCGACCCGGTGCACGAGCGCTGCGGCTCGCTCGCCGGGTGACGGGTCGCTCCGGGTGGACGTGGCATCGGTGGTCATGGTGTGCTCCTCCTTGTCGTTGTCTGGTACGGGGTACTGCTCCTTCCGGGTCGTCGATCGTCGGTCGGTTGGTTGGTTGGGGGTTCAGCGCCGCGGGCGATGGCGGTTGCGGTGGCGCTGGCCTGCTGCTCCCCGGTGGTCGTCGCACATCGACGAATTGTTGGCGTGTGTGCGGGATCCGCCGGTGTGCGGATGGGATCCGTCGCAGCACGGGCGGGACCCGACGGTGTGCGGATGGGATCCGTCGCAGCACGGGCGGGACCCGACGGTGTGCGGATGGGATCCGTCGCAGCACGGGCGGGACCCGACGGTGTGCGGGCAGGATCCCCAGTGGGTGACCGGCAGGTGCCCGGTCGACGCGGTGCCGGGGGCCGTCGCACCGGGGCCAGCGGGTGGCCCCGTCGACGCCAGCAGGCAGGCGCCGCTGATCGGGCGTTCGGCACCGCCTGGGTGCCCGATGACGCCCGAGCGGCAGCTCGTGCCCCCCTCGAGTGGACATCTGCTTGTCAATACCCCTCCCTACCAGTCACGGTACTCCTCGCGGCAACGATTTCCCAGCATTCCTGTGCTGTTTCCACCGGCCAGGCGGGAGCCAGGCACGACCAAAGTCGGGAGGTTCGAGCGATCCCGGGCGCAACCGTCTGTGCCGTCTCCGCCGGGGGCGGGACGTGGCTCGACGGCCGACGCCGGTGCGACAGGGAGGGCCGCCACCATGTGGCGCCGATGCCCGCAGGTGCCCAGGTTCACGTGCGCGTCCGGGCAGTGGTGCTGCCCGTTCCTCCAACCGGGACATGCTGTTCCCCCAACCGGGACATGGCGAGGGAACAGGGCTATGGTGACGCTATCGGATGAGGCTCCGATGGGTGGACCCGTGTGTTCCGGCGAGGGAGCGCCGGTGGGAACCCGAACTGCCCGGCGCGGGCTGATGGCCTCTACGGACGGTGGTGGACGGACGTGGAGGCGCGATTGCTGGGTGGTCCCGAGCTGAACCCGACGGCGATCCAGGTCCTGCAGGTGCTCACCATCGTGGTGTTCGCCCCTTTGGTGAGCGGCGTCATCGCCCATATCGAGGCACGGCTGCAAGGTCGGCGCGGGCCGCGGGTACTGCAGCCGTACTACGACCTGGCGAAGCTGTTCCGCAAGGAGACGCTCGTCCCCGAGGACGCCGGGTGGGTGTTCGTCCTCGGCCCGGTCGTGGCATTCGTCTGCTACCTGACCGTGCCGATGCTGATCCCCGTGCTCACTGCGTACCCGTTACCGCTGGGCTACATGGGGGACATCCTGGGCGGCGGTTTCATCCTCGCTCTGGCCGGCTTCTCCGTGGCGTTGGCCGCGGCGGAGACCGACGCGCCCTATGCGCAGCTCGGATCGAGCCGGGCCATGACCTTCGGCGCGCTCATCGAGCCGTCGATCCTGTTCATCACCTTCACCGTTGCGTTGGTGACCGCCACCGACCTGCCGTACTTCGAGGCAGCAGCGGCTCGTGCCTCGCTCGGCGATGTCCTTCGGCCCGCCCACCTGCTCGCCGCCCTGGCGTTCTTCCTGGTCGTGTTGAACGACACCGGTCGCATCCCGGTGGAGACCCATGCGAGCACCCTTGAGCTCGGCATGATCGACGAGGCACGCACCCTGGAGCACTCGGGCCCGCTGCTCGCCCTCCTCCGGTGGGGGGCGGCCATGAAGCAGCTGGTCCTGTACGTCATTCTCATCAACGTGTTCGCCGCTCCCTGGGGTCTCGCCGGCACCCGGTCGGCTGGCGCGGTGCTGGTTGCCATCCCGATCTTCCTCGGAAAGGCCGTCGGCGTCGGGACACTGTTCGCCGTCATCGACAACAGCTTCTCCAAGTTGCGCCTCTTCAAGATCACCGAGTTCATGGCGGCGGCGTTCCTGCTGGCCGTGCTGGCCGTGTTGGTTCTCTTCCTCGGAGGTGGATGACGTGCTCCTGAGAGCGGGCCAGGTGCCCCACACCGCTGCAGCACCGACGCCGGTGGGTTTCCGCCGGGGAGGTGGCAGCTGACATGCACGGTGCCACCCTGGTGGCCACGGCAGTGCCGAGCCCGTACGCAGCGACCGCCGATGCGCTCGCCGTCCTGGTGCTGCTCAGCGAGTTCGGCATGCTGCGGGCCCCGCTGTCACGGTCGCAAGTGCGGCTCTACTCGTTCCAGTCGCTGGTGGTGACCGGCCTTGCCGCGTTCGTCGCCGCCGACCGGCACATCCCCGGCCTGTACGCCATCGCCGGCATATCACTGGTCCTGAAGGTCGTGGTGATCCCCGCCATCGTGCTCCGGTTGCTGCGCGACGCCCGCGTGGAGCTGGTGCCCAGCCACCGGCTGGGAGTGGCCAGCATGGTGCTGCTGGCGTTGGTCGCGGCTGCCTTCGGGATCTTCGTGATCGGCTCCATGTCCGTCCGCTCCAGGTCTCTGCCCGCCCCGGCACTTGGACTGGCGGCAGCGGCCATCCTGGTGTCGTTCCTGCTGGTGATCTTGCGCTCCGACGTGGTCTCGCAGGCAATCGGCTTCTTCTCGCTGGAGAACGGCGTGTCCGTGGCCAGCCTGGTCGTCGCGGCCGGGCTGCCGCTCATCGTGGAAGTCGCCTTCTTCTTCGACCTCTTGGTCGCTGTGGTGGTCTTCGGCGTGCTGATGCGCGTCCATCACGAGCGGACCCGAACCCTGTCCACCACCGTGCTCGACCGGCTCCGGGGTTGAGCATGGCCTGGGACCTCATGACCCTGCTGGTCGCCCCGTTCGTGGCGAGCGTCACCTGCTGGTGGGCGCCGGTCGTCGTCGGTCGTGCGGTGAGCGTGGCCGCGGGTCTGCTGGCGTTCGTGCTGGCCGTCCTGCTCATCCCATCCGGCCAGGCCGCGGCGCTCGGCGGGTGGGTACGGGTCGACCCGCTGTCGGTCGTGTTCCTGGTGGCGGTCGCCTTCTTGTACCTGGCGACCATGGTGTTCGCCGTCGGCTACGTCCGTCCGGCTGGCGATCCCGATGTCGCAGCCCGGTACAACCGTCGGTTGTTCGCCGGCCTCAACCTGTTCTGCTGGGCCATGGTGGTCGCCCCGCTCATGAGCAGCCTGGCCCTGCTGTGGGTCGCCATCGAGGTCACCACGGTGATCTCGGCGCTGCTGGTGGCCATCGACGATACCGCCAGGGCCACCGAAGCCGCCTGGAAGTACGTCCTCATCGCTTCCATGGGCCTTGGCATCGCCCTGTTCGCCACCATCGTCGTTTACTACGCGGGCAGCACCGTCTTGGGCAATGGCTACGAGCTGTTCGTCCCCCAGCTGCTGGCACATGCCCGGGCCTTCCCACCGCAGATGGTCCGCCTCGCCTTCGTCCTCGCTGTCCTCGGCTTCGGCACGAAGGTCGGGTTCGTGCCGGTGCACACCTGGCTGCCCGACGCCCACTCCGAAGCACCCACCCCGGTCTCCGCCCTGCTGTCGGGGGCGCTGCTCGCGGTCAGCTTCTACGCGGTCCTGCGCTACTTCCAGGTCGCGGTGCGCACCGTCGGCGGCACCTTCCCCCGCGACGTGCTGTTGGCATTCGGGATCGCTTCCCTGGCGCTGGCGGCGTTCACCCTGTCCGCCCAGCGTGACCTGAAACGACTGCTCGCCTACTCGAGCGTGGAGCACATGGGGATCTTGGCCATCGGCATGAGCTTTGCCGCGCCGATCGCGGTGGTTGGCGTGCTGCTGCAAGTCCTGGCTCACGCTGCTGCCAAGGGCACGGCCTTCTTCGGTGCGGGCAGCGTGGTGCGCAAGTTCGGCACCAAGGACATGGCGCGCATCCGCGGGGGGATCGGCGCGCTGCCGTGGAGCGGTCCCCTGTTCGTGCTCGCCGTGCTCGCGCTGTCGGCGATGCCCCCGTTCGGGATCTTCCGAAGCGAATTCCTGATCGTCGAGGGTGGGCTGTCGGATCCGCACGACGCCGTGGTGGCGATCCTGGTCGTCCTGGTGCTGCTGGCGTTCGCCGGCCTTTCGTGGTTCTCCACCCGGATCATGATGAGCCCCAGCACCGGGCCGGCCGCCGTGGCCCGCGGTGAGCCGAGCGCGTGGATCGTCGGCGCCATGCTCATCGGGGTGGTCGCACTGGTCGTGTTGGGCGTCCATCCTCCGGGCCAGCTCTCCGACCTGTTGACCCGAGCCGCGGCCGAGCTCGGGGTGCCGAGATGACCGCCGCCGGCGGCTCGGGCGAGGCTCGTCCCCCGGAGGGCGACGCCAACCGTGTGCTTGGCGTCGGTGCATCAGCGGCTCGCCGCCGAGCTCCCGAGACCGGAAGCGACGCCTCCGGTGGTGTCGCTCTGCCCGTCGTGGGTCGAGTTGCGGGGACGACCTCGGTGGTGACAGTCGACGGGAGCGACCTGGCCGCGACGCTTGCGCAGCGGGTGGGTGCCGGTGCGCGTGTTGCTGCCATGCTGGCTACTGCCCGGGCCGACGGTTCCACCACGCTGCTCGCGGTCCTGGCCCGTTCAGCGCACCTCGACGTGGTCGAGAGCCACCTCGAACCCGGGCGGTCGGCCTACCCGTCGGTGGCCCGGCTGGTGCCCCCGGCAGCCTGGTACGAACGCGAGATCCACGATCTCTTCGGTCTCGTCCCCGAGGGCCATCCCCGCCTCGACCCCCTGGTGCTGCCCCAGACCGGTGGTGCCCACACCCCTCGGCCCGGCGGGCCGGGTGGGTCGGGAGGACCGGGCAGCTCGGGCGGATGTGGCAGCTTTGCTCCGGACACAGCGGCCCTGCCCGCAGACGTCGTCGGGGAAGGGATGTTCACGATCCCCTACGGCCCGGTGCGCTCCGGCGTGTTCGAGACGATCGAGTACCTGATCGAGACGTTCGGGGAAGACATCCCGTCGATCCGACCCCGCGTGCACCACAAGCACCGTGGGCTCGACGGACGGTTCGGCGAGCTGGGCGCAGACGAGGCGGTGTTGCTGGCCGAGCGCGTGGAGGGTGTGGCCTCGGTGGCACATGCCATGGCGTTCAGCCAGGCCGTGGAGCACCTGGCCGGAGTGGTCGTGCCCCGGCCGGCGGAGTTGTTGCGTGTGGTGCACGCAGAGCTCGAGCGGGTCGCCAACCACCTCGACTCCATCGTCCGCCATTGCGAGGGTGCCGGCCAGGCGGTCGCCTACGCGCGGCTCAGCACCCACAAGGAGCGGGTGATGCGGCTGCGCAGCCGGCTGGGCGGGCACCGCTTCGGGCGGGGCGTCGTCGTGCCCGGGGGTGTGACCGCCCCACCTCGAATCCCGATCGCCGCGCTCCTGGCCGACGTGGAGCGGGTGGAGCGGGCCGTCGCATCGGACATCGGGGCCCTCATGGTCACCCCGTCGTTCCTCGACCGGTTGCGCAAGACCGGCCCGGTGCCCCATGACGTGGCGGCGGCGCACGGCGCGCTTGGACCGGTCGGGCGGGGCTCGGGCCTGGTCTCCGACGTGCGAGTCGAACGCCCGTACGGGGCCTACCGTTCGCTCGGGTTCGACGTGGCCGTCGCCCAGGACGGCGACGCCCTCGGCCGGCAGCACGTCCGGGTGGCGGAGATCTCCCAGGCATTCCATCTGGTCCACCAGGCCCTCGACGAGCTCGCCCGCGACGAGCTGCGTTCCCACGGTGAACGCGACCCGGTCGGTGCTGGCGACCCGCTGCGGTGGCGAGCGCTGCTGCCAGCGACCGCCACCGGCACGGCGGTCGCATCGGTCGAGGCGCCGCAGGGAGAGCTGCTGTACCTGGTGGAGATGGCAGCCGGTCGGCTGGTCCGGGTCAAGCCCCGTTCGGCGTCGTTCCACAATCTGGTGCTGTTCCCGGGCGCGTTCCAGGGGGACATCTTCACCGACTTCGTGTTCATCGAGGCCAGCTTCGGCTTGTCGTTCGCCGGGGTGGCGGGCTGATGCCGTGGATCGTGCGCGGCCTGCGCGACGGGATCGTCACGACTCGCTACCCGAGGCGCCCCGACGGGTACGGTGACGGGTACCGCGCGGCGGTGCGTGTCGTCGACGCCCGCCCGCCGGTTCCGGGCGAGGCCAGCTCGCTCGCGGGGATGTGCCCGACCGCAGCCATCGACACCAGCGGCGGCGTGGTGGCCGTGGACCGGGGGAAGTGCATCGTGTGCGGGGCCTGCGTGGAGCAGCGGCCCGACCGGTTCGCGTTCGAGCCCTCGCCCGAGGTCGCCGCCTCGGCGCGTCGGGCGCTCGTCGTCGGGTCCTCCGGCCATGCCGGTGCGCTCGGCGCCGAGGACGACGCCGCTGTCGAGGAAGCCCGCGCCGAGCTGGCTCGCCGGGTGCGGGTCCTGCGGCGGTCCGTGCACGTCCGCCACGTGGATGCCGGGTCAGACGGCAGCGAGGAGTGGGAGGTCAACGCCCTGCTCAACCCGGTGTACGACGTGCATCGGCTCGGGGTCTTCTTCACGGCCAGCCCTCGGCATGCCGACCTGCTGCTCGTCACCGGGGTCGGCACCGCAGCCATGGCCGGTCCGCTGCGCCGCACCTGGGAGGCCATGCCCGACCCGAAGATCGTGCTCGCCGCCGGCACCGATGCCGTGAGCGGCGGGCTCGTCCAGCCCACGTACGCGTCGGGGGCGGGGATCGATGCCATCGTGCCCGTCGACGTCTGGGTGCCGGGCTCCCCGCCCAGCCCGTTCAGCCTGCTCCACGGCATCCTGCTGGCCGTCGGCCTCCTGCCTCGGGACCGTGGTGCCACGGCCGCCATCCCAGACCGGCGTCGCCGGGCGGGCACACGGGCCAGTGGACGGACGGCGGTCCGGTGACCGGGGTCCTGTTGGTGGCCGGTCTGGCCGTGTGGGCGGCGGGCGCAGCCGTCGACCTGACCGTGGGAGCGAGCCGGACGTGGGCACGGCTGGTCCCCTACGCGGCGGGCGCCGCCGGCTCGGTCCTGGTCACGGTGGCCGGGGTCCGGACGGTCTTCGCCGCGCCGCGGACGCTCGACCTCGGCACCACCTTGGGCATGGGCCACACGTTGGTCCATCTCGATCCGCTCACGGGACTGTTCCTGACGCTCACCGCCGGCCTCGGCACCTGTGTCTCCGCGTGCATGGTGAGCTGGGCCCGGCCTGCCGGACGCGTGGACGGCCACGGCACCGCCGCCGGCTACCTGCTCCTGCTCGGGTCCGTGACGGTCGTCGTGGTGGCGGGTGACGCGTTCACCTTCCTGTTCGGCTGGGAGTCGCTCACCGTGTCGTTCGTCGTGCTGACCGGTGTCAGCCGCCGTTGGCGGCGGGCCGCCGACGCCAGCTGGGTCACCGGCGTGATCGGCAAGGCCGGCGGTGCCGCCCTGCTGGTCGGCTTCATGCTGCTGGCCGGCCACAGCCACAGCCTGGAGCTGTCCGCCTGGTCCACGGTCGCGCCAGGCGCTGTGCACGATGCTGCGTACCTGCTGGTGGTGATCGGCTTCGGCGCCAAGGTGGGGATGGTGCCGTTCGAGGTCTGGCTGCCCGGTGGCTACGCTGCAGCCCCGGGTCCCACGCGGGCGGCGATGGCGGGCCTGGCGGCGAACGTCGGGTTCTACGGGCTGTGGCGGTTCCTGGCCGTTCTCGGGCCGCCACCACAGTGGTTGGTGGTGATCGTCCTGGTCTTGGGCGGCGTCACCGCCCTGCTCGGGATCGCCTTCGCCGCGGTGCAGTCGCATCTCGACCGGGTGGTGGCGTTCTCGTCGGTCGAGAATGCCGGCGTCATCCTCGTCGGCTACGGCGTGGCGCTTGCCGGTGCCGCCACCCGCCATCCGGAGCTCGCGGCGGTCGGGCTGCTGGCTGCCAGCCTGCAGGTCCTCGCCCACGCCGTGGCGAAGTCGGGGCTGTTCGCTTCGGCTGCCTTCTTCGAGTCGGACCACGGGACCGACGACCTCCAGGCGTTGCGCGGCGTCGGCCGGCAGCACCCCTCCAGCGCAGCGGCGTTCGGTGTCGGGGCGCTGACGTTGGCCGGCCTGCCGCCGACCATCGGGTTCGTGTCCGAGTGGATGGTGTTGGAAGCGCTCATGCAGGAGTTCCGGGTGCACCAGCTGGCGTTGCGCCTGGCGATGGCCGGGGCTGGCGCGCTGGTGGCTCTCACCGTCGGGATGGCTGCTCTCACCTTCGCTCGCCTGATCGGCTTGATGCTGCGCGGCCGTTCGTCGGCACTGCCCGAGCATGTTCGTGTCGTCGATGGTGGTGGCGCGGGGCGGGCCGGTCTGGGGATCCTGGCCGTCGCGTGCCTGGCCCTGGCCGCGGTCGCTCCCTGGGTGGTCCGCTTCGTCGCCGACGGTCTTGCCCCGGTGGTCCCGGCAGCGACGATGCACGGCGCGTTGCGCTCGCCGTGGGTCCTGCAGCCGGTGTTCCCGAACTTCTCGGTCCTGTCGCCGTCGTGGCTGGTGATCGTCATGCCCATCGGTGTCGTCGTCGTGCTCGCTGTCACCGTGGCGCTGTCGGGCGGCACGCTGCTGCGCGTCCGGCGGGTGCCGGCGTGGCGCTCGGCCACCGACGCCGTCTCAGGCCCGTCGAGCTACAGCCCGTTCGGGTACGCCAACGTCCTGCGCCACGTGCTCGGCAACGTGCTCGGTACCCGCCGGCAGGCGACCGGCGGAGCGGACGGGCAGTCGGCAGAAGGCATACCCGCAGATGGCGCGCCGGCAGGCGGTGACGCCAACCGGGCTGCCGGCGCCCGGAGCGCGGGCACGTCCGGGCACGCCGGCGACGACGCAGCGGCCGAAGGGCCCGGCGGACGCGCACCGGTTCCGGTTCGGCGCCTCGCGGTCAGCACGACGGTGGTGGAACCGGTGGTGACCTATCTCTACCGGCCAGCGCGAGCGGCCACCTTGTGGGTCGTGATGCACATCCGGCGCGTGCAGTCCGGTCGACTCGACGCCTATGTCGGGTACATGCTGGTAGCGCTGGTGGTGCTGCTTGCCATCGTGGCGGCGCTGGGGTGAGGAGGTCGGACATGCTGCGACGGCTCCTTGTCGGGTTCGACGGCTCGGACGATGCCCGGGCGGCAGTGCGCACGGCGGTCGACCTGGCCTCGGCCACCACCGGTGGCGTGGCGGTGGTGGCGGTGGTGCCGAACAGTCGGGGGGAGACCGAGTCGGATCGCAGCTCGGCGTTCGACGCCGAGGCGGGGCCGCTGCGTGACCAGGCCGAACGCCAGGTGGCGAGCTGCGGCCGACCCGACGTGCCGGTCACCGTGGAAGCGGTCGGTGGGGACCATCCAGGCGGGGTGCTGCTGGCCTACGCCACGCGTACCGGCTCGGACCTGCTGCTCGTCGGGCGCCACGGGCGGGAGCACGCCATGCACAGCGGCCTCGGGCGGGTGACCCGCGAGCTCGTCGAGCGGGCCCAGATCGGCGTGCTGGTGGTCAGCGCACACGGCCAGCGCACGTCGTGATCGTGGTCGACGGCGCGGTCGACCTCCCTTCCCACATGGTGGGCGTGGCGGACGTCCGATCGGCAGCGGCCGACGTCTGCGTCGGCGGCGAGTCGTTTGCCGGCTCGCCGGACGACTTCTGGCGGGCGCTGCGGTCAGCGGGGGTATGGCGGCGTGTCGTCGAACGGAAGCGGCCCGCTGGCCTGCCGGCGAGCAGTGCTGACCGGCTCGGTGGTCACCAGTGCGTCGGGTGCGACCTCCGCCACGACGTGGAGGAACGCGTCGATGCGCTCCGGTTCGTCGACGATCTCGACCACCAGGGGCAGTCCCCGGGCCATGTCCGGAAAGCGCGTGGTGCGGAGCCGACGGGTGGCGCCGAAGCCTTCGATGCCTTGCCAGACCGTCGCACCGCTGAGCCCCTCGTCTCGGGCCCGCTGCAGCAGCACCTCCCACACGCTGTGGTGGCCGACGCGATCGTCCCCGGTCGTGTACACCAGCAGGCGGCACCCGTGTCGCACCTCGGTCACTGCATCCTCCCCTGGTTCGCTGGGTCGTCGCAGATGGCGGCGATGGTATCGCCCGACGAGGCGGTAGGGCTCGCCGCTGGCGCCGGTCGTCGGCTGATGGCTCCTGCGCTTGGGAGGCTCCGGTAGATGACGTCCACCAACCGGGCGCTCGTGAACGGCGGGTTCCGTTCTTCCCGGGGCTGTCGGCTCACCGTGTGGATCGAGGTGCAGGACCACGCCCGGCACGGATCGCTCATGGTCGAGCTGTTGAAGCGGGCCCGTGTGGCCAAGATGGCGGGGGTCACCGTGTTCGAAGGCATCAGCGGGTTTGGCGCCAGCGGCGCGGTCCACCGAACGCACCTGCTGCGTGACGACGCCCCGCTCGCCGTCGTGGTGGTTGACCGACCGGAGCGGGTCGACGCGTTCGTCGGGTCGATCGGCGAGCTCCTCGGCGACGCTCTGCTCGTGCTCGACGATGTCACCATCGTCGATGTGCGCTCGTCGTGACACCTGGGCTCCTGGTGGCGATGCCGTGCGCACGCTGTTCGCAGCGGTATGGTGGTCGTGGCGATGGAGCTCGCCATGGACCGCCCGGTGGGCTGATGGCTCCTGCAGACGAGATGCAGGAGGTTCCATGGGACGAACGAGCGATGGCGTGGCTGGCGGCGAGGATCCTCGTCCGCCGGCACGCATCCACCGTGCCCGGCACGGGCGCACCGGGTGCTTCAACGAGATCGAGCGCGGCAGTGGTACCTGGCTGGCTGTCCAGGTCGACGTCGTGCCGCCCGCACTGACCGTGCCAGCACCGTGATGGCGTACGACCAGCCGGTGCGGTCGGGGGCCGAGGCGCCGTCGGTCGCGCTCGGGGCGGTGGCAGCCGAGCTCGCAGCGGTGGCCGGAGGTCTCGACCCGGAGGTCGCGGCCGGGGCTCAGACCGTGGCGGCTCGCCTGCGCGAAGGCAGGTTTGAGGTGGCGATCGTCGGTGCGTTCAACCGGGGGAAGTCGACGCTCGTGAACGCGCTGGTCGGAGCCGAGGTCCTTCCTGCAGGTGTCGTACCGCTGACGGCTGTCGGCACCGAGGTGCGTGCCGGAACGGGCAGCCCGCAGGTGATCGGCGAGGACGGCAGCTGCCGGCCGTTGTCCGAGGGGGAGACGCTTGCCGACGTCGTCACTGAGGTGGGCAACCCGCACAACCGGCTCGGTGCCCGGCGTGTGGTGGTACCGGTGGAGGCACCGCTGCTTGCCGGTGGCCTCGTCTTGATCGACACGCCCGGTACCGGTTCGGTCAACGCGCACAACGACGTCACGGCCGCCCGCCAGCTGCTGGACGCCGACGGTGCCATCGTCGTCCTCTCCGCCGACACCCCGTTCACCCAGGACGAACAGGCGCTGCTGGCAACGCTGCAGCACCGGCGGTCCCGTACCTTCTACGTGCTCAACAAGGTGGACCACCTCGGTCCCGGGGAGCTGGCCGAGGTCCGCCGGTTCGTGTCGGACCAGATCGCGGCTGCGCTGGGGCGTCCGGAGCCGGTCTGGTGCATCTCGGCGAGCACAGCGTTGCGTGCCGCTCTGGCCGGCAAGCCGCTGGTATCGGCCGGCTTCGACTACCCGGCCTTTGTGGATGCGGTGACGTCGTTCTCCGTGAACGACCTGATCGGTGCGCGTGACGACGCTGCTCGGCACCGGCTGCTCGAGCTGTGCGGCCGGCTCCAGGACCACCTGGACCTCGGTGATGCCGCTGCGGTGCTCGACGGGACGGCTCTGGCCAGCGCCGTCGGCTCCTTTCGCGCTGCGGCGGCCACCGAGCTGCGTGGGTGGGCAGACGATGTCGTTCTGCTGCGTCGGGATGCAATGGCGCTGATCGACGAGGTCGGGCGCGACATGGCCGACATGGCTGTTGCTGTGCCAGCCAGCTGGCAGGCGCGCGTCGCCAGTGCCGCCGAGGACGTGGGCCGGCGCGCGCTCGCCGGTGCGCTGGCCGACGAGGTGGAGCGCACCGTGCGCGCCGGGTTCGACGAGCTGCGCCGGTCCGAGGCCGATGCCGTTGACACACGGTGGGCAGCGGTGGCGGCTCGCGCCCGGGAGCGAGCCGTGGCCCGGATCAACGCGCTGCGCACGCATGCGTCAGCGGTCTTCGATGTCCCCCTCGTCGATGTCGTCGTGCCGTCCGTGTCGGACCAGGTGCCGAGGTTCTCCTACCACTTCGAGCGGATCGAGACGCCAGCCGACCAGGTGGTCGCACTGGGCCGCATCGTGCTTCCCCCCGGCATGCTCAGACGGCGGGCGGTGGCGAAGGCAACCCGGCGCCTGGCCGACGAGCTCGACAAGCACGCAGGTCGGGCCCGTGTCGACCTGGGAGAGCGGATCCAGGCGGCGAGCCGGCAGCTCGAGCATGTGCTCGGCCTGCAGGTCGACCAGACGGTGACCGCTGTGCTGGCTGCCGCCCAACGGGCAGAGCACCTCCACCGGCAGCAGGCAGCGGATCGTGAGGTGGCAGCCGCCGCGAGTGCCGCTGCTCGTCGTCGTCTCGACCAGGTGCTCGACGCGCTGGTCGACCAGCACGGCGCGTCGAGCACCTCATGACGTTCCACAGCATCCTCGACCCACCAGGCGGCACCGAACCGGTCGGACATGCCGCCCAACCCGACCACTTCGTCGACCTCGGGCTCGACCACGTCGTCGCCGCGATCACCGCCGGTCGTGAGGACTACGACCTGCAGTCCCTGTTCTGGTCGCCGCTCGGACGCGTGAGCCATGTCCGTTACCGGCAGGAGGTGTTCGCCGATCTTGCCGATGAGCGGGTCCTTGGTGCTGTCCGTTCGTTCTCGGCAGCGGTCGTGACCATGCGCCGGCAGCTCGACCAGGCCCGGTCCCAGCCTGAGCACCACCACAGCCGCGCGTGGTTCCTGTGTGCAGCGGAGTCCTACTGCGGCGCTGTGCGAGCGCTGACCGACGCACTGGCATCTGCGCCGATCGTTTCGGCGGGACTGGTCGGGCTTCGCGGGTTCCTCGGCGAGCACGTCGCCGGGCCGACGTTCACGGCACTGGATGCCGAGCGCACCGCGGCGCGCGCTGCACTGCGGTCTGTCCGGTATTGCGTGCACGTCCAGGGCCTGCGGGTTCGGGTGTCGAGCCATGCGGGGGAAGAAGACTACGGCGAGACCATGATCGCCCTGTTCGAGCGGTTTGCAGGCGCGCCTGCGGAGGACCATCGGGTCGCTGCGACAGACCGCTCGTTCATGGACCGTGTGGAGGCCGCAGTCCTGGAGCGCCTGGCACGGCTGTTCCCCGACGCGTTCGGGGCCCTCGATGCGTTCTGTGACCGGTGGGCCACGTTCCCCGATCCGACGCTCATCGCCTTTGAACGCGACGTGCAGTTCTACCTGGGTGTCCTCGACTACCTGCTGCCGATCCGCACCGGGGGGCTGCCCGTGTGCCTGCCCGATGTGTCGGACGTCGCGACCGAGACCACCGCCGTCGACGCGTACGACATCGCCCTGGCACACCACCTGGTGGCAACCGGGGCGATGGTGGTCACCAACGACGTGCACTTCGGCCCCGGCGAGCAGCTGCTCGTCGTGACGGGTCCGAACCACGGGGGCAAGACCACCTTTGCTCGCACGGTCGGGCAGCTGCACGACCTGGCGGCCCTCGGCTGCCCTGTACCAGCTCGCGCCGCCTCGCTCGGGCTGGTCGACCGGGTCTTCACGCACTTCGTCCACCAGGAGAACCTGGCCGAGCAGCGCGGCGGCCTGGCCGACGACCTCGCCCGTGTGCACGCCATCCTTCGGTCGGCAACCTCCCGAAGCGTTGTCGTCGTGAACGAGCTGTTCTCCTCGACCACGGCCGCTGACGCCGCCCTCCTCGGCAGCGCCGTCATCGACCGGCTGCTCCGGTCGGGCGCCATCGGCGTCTACGTCACCTTCCTCGACGAGCTCGCCTCGCTCGGTGGGCCCGTGGTGAGCCTGGTGGCCGAGGTCGACCGCCACGACGTGGCGGCCCGGACCTTTCGCGTGGAGCGTCGCCAGGCGGACGGCCGAGCGTATGCCATCGCGCTGGCGGCCCACCACGGTCTCACCGCCGACCGCCTGCGGCAGAGGCTCACGTCGTGAGGCCACACCTGATGCACCCGACCGAGGACTTTCGCATCGGCTCGGAGCCAGACGAGCACGCCACCGCCGTCGTTGCTGACCTCGGCCTCGGCGCAGTGCTGGACGCCATGAGCGGTGGCGATCCGTTCTTCCTCGGTGTGGCGACTGCTGCAGTCCTGTCGGGTCTGGACGATCCCGGTGCTATCGCCTACCGCCAGGACGTGCTGCGCGACTGCATGGCTGATCCGGGCAGCGTCCGTGTCCTGTACGACCTGGCCGTCGCTGCGCTTGAGGTCCAGCGCAAGGTCTGGCGTCCCTACGCCCGTTCCCCCGAGTCCGTCCTCCGTTGGGGGGTCGAATCCCTCGGCATGCTCATGGAGTCGCTGCGCGAGCTGCGGCGGTTCGCCACCGATCATGCCGGGGAGCTCTCGTCGGCCGGGTTCCGCCGCTTCTTCGCCGTGGTGGGCGAGGAGCTCGACGACGCCTATCTCGACGAGGTCACCGCGCACCTGGACCGGCTGGGGTTCCGCCAGGGCATGCTGCTCGGTGCCGACCTCGGACCGACCAACCGCGGTGCCCACCACACCGTGCGGGTGCCGGCAGGTTCCCGTCTCACCATCGGGCAGCGGCTGGGGCTCGGCGCCCGCCGCGGCTTGTCGTTCACGATCGCGGAACGCGACGAGGCCGGCATCAGGGCGCTGGGTCAGCTCAAAGACCGTGGTGTCGCCGGGCTCGCTGACGCCGTCAGCCGATCGGTGGACCACGTCGTCGGCTTCTTCGAGTGCTTGCGCACCGAGCTGGCGTTCCACCTCGGTTGCTGCTCCCTGGCCGCACGACTGGACCGCTCGGTCCCCCGGTGCTTCCCCACGGTTGTATCGGCTGACCAGTCCTACCTGTCGGGCCGCACGCTGTGCGACCCGGGTCTCGCCCTGCGGCTCGACGGACCCGTGGTCGGCAACGATCTGCAGGCCGACGGGCGTGCCCTGGTTGTCGTCACAGGAGCGAACCAGGGCGGCAAGTCGACGTGGCTGCGCAGCGTGGGCATCGCCCAGCTCTTGGCCCAGGCCGGCATGTTCGTGACTGCCGAGTCGTGGACGACGAGCGTCCGCAGGGGGGTGTTCACGCACTTCGCCCGGGAGGAGGACACGGCGATGGTCGGTGGCAAGCTCGACGAGGAGCTGCTCCGGATGAGCGGGATCGTCGATCTCCTGGCACCTGGCAGCATGGTCCTGTCCAACGAGTCGTTCGCCTCGACCAACGAACGCGAAGGCTCGGAGATCGCCCGACAGGTGTTCACGGCTCTGGCTGCCTCCGGCGTGACCGTGCTGGCAGTGACCCATCTCTTCGAGCTGGCCGACGGCCTGAACCGCCAGGACGATCCGACCGTGCTCTTCCTGCGGGCGGTGCGTGAGGAAGACGGCCGGCGGCCCTTCCGGCTGGTCGAGGCAGAGCCGCTGCCAACGAGCTACGGCCGTGAGCTCTTCGAGCGCGAATTCGGGGTGCGTCCCGATGGGGCGCCGACCCTGGGGGGCCTTGGCGCAGCACCGGAAAAGCTCGCGGATCGGCCCGCCTGTCCAGACGCACGACAGGCAGGGTCGGCACGTCGGCGTGATCTACGGGGCACGCCGTAGGGTCCCACCGTTGGCGCGCGGCTGGCGTCGTGAGGGTGGTCGCGCGACAGGGCACGGAGGACAGCGGCTCGAGGTGTCACGTGGCGGGGCGCGACCAGAGCGTGACCGGTCGCCGTCGCGGCGTTCGGCTGCTTCCCTGGAGCCGGTGGACGCTGCGGACGGGACTTCGGCTCGGGCCGTCACCTCGCCGGGCGACGTCACCGACACCGCCAGCAGCGCGTGCGGAGGCGTGTCGCGGTCAGTCGACCAGTGCGCCCAAGGTGGTCTCGGCGACCGCCTGCTGTGCCGGCTCGCGCTGGGCCGGCTGATCCTGCCCGTGGATGTACTTGGCGCCGCGCAGCAGCGACGCGATGGCTCCGACGATGCACGCCCCGAAGGCGAAGTCGAAGGCTTCGTGCAGGCCCTTGCCGAACGGGCCGCTGATCAGCTTGGGGAAGAACGATCGGCCGGTCAGGTACACGAAGGTGTGGTGTGGCAGTTGGGCGCCGGCCGGGCCGAGCAGCTGGGCCATCGGGTTGTAGCCGAGGAAGGCGGCGAACAAGCTGCCCACCGGCGGCAGGTGCGACACCCGAGTCGCCACCGCGGTGCTGACGCCTTGCGCCTGGAGCCCGTGCAGCAGGGCGCTGGGCAGGCTGGCGGCAAGGCCGAGGACCATCAGCGTGAAGAACACGCCGATCGAGAGCACCTGTGCCGACGACATGAACGTCACCGTCATGCCGGCGCCGGCGCCCCGCTGGTTCGGTGGCAGGCTGTTCATGATGCCGGTCTGGTTGGGAGCGCCGAACATGCCCATGCCCAGCCCCGTGAGCAGCAGGATGCCGGCGAAGGCCGGGTACGGGAAGTTGACCGGCAGGATCTGGAAGAGGATGAACGACGCGGCGGCCAGGAGCAGGCCGGTGGTGGCGAACGGCCGGGCGCCGAACCGGTCGGCGAGGAACCCGCTGGTCGGTCCGGCGATGAGGAAGCCGACCGTCAGCGGCACCATGTAGATGCCGGCCCACAGCGGGGTGATGTTGAAGGCATACCCGTGCTGGGGCAGCCAGATCCCTTGCAGCCAGATGATGATGATGAACATCAGGCCGCCGCGGCTGAGCGACGCCAGCAGGTTCGCGGCGTTGCCCATGGCGAAGGCCCGGATCCGGAACAGATCGAGGTGGAACATCGGCTGGGCCACCTTCGTCTCGATGTAGCCGAAGAGGACGAGGATGGCCAGACCGCCGAAGAGCATGACCAGCACGAAGGGACTGGTCCAGCCCATCGTGTGACCTCCGTAGGGGAGCAGGCCGTAGGTGATCCCCACCAGGACCATGATCAGCCCGGCAGCGAAGGTCAGGTTGCCCCACCAGTCGATGTGCGACTTCGTGCGCACACCGGTGTCGCGCAGCTTGAGGTAGGCCCACACCGTCCCGAAGAGGCCGAAGGGCACCGACACCAGGAAGACGAGGCGCCACTCGACCGGGGCGAGGACGCCACCCAGGATCAGGCCGATGAACGAGCCGGCGATCATGGCGACGTTGTTGATCCCCATGGCGAGGCCACGCTGGTGGGAGGGGAACGCGTCGGTGAGGATGGCGCTGGAATTGGCCATCAGCAGCGCGCCGCCGACGCCCTGGCCGATGCGCAGCACGATCAGGTAGAGCGCGGCGGACGTGCCGTGCAGCCACGTGATCGACAGCAGGATCGAGAAGAGGGTGAAGACGGCGAAGCCGAGGTTGTACATCCGGACCCGGCCGAACATGTCGCCGATCCTCCCCAGGCTCACCACCAGCACGGCGGTGACCACCATGAACCCCATGAGCATCCACAGCAGGTAGCTGGTATTGCTGGGAGCGAGCGGGTTCAAGCCGATGCCGCGGAAGATGGCGGGCATGGCGATCAGGACGATCGACGAGTTGAGGACGGCCATCAGGATCCCGAGCGTCGTGTTCGACAGCGCGATCCACTTGTACCGGTCGTCGTGGCCGTGCCCGCCGGCGGCAGGCCCGCCCGGCCCGCTGGCGCCGCCCGGCAGCGGGCCACCGTTGACGCCGACGCCGAGGAGCGGGTTGCCGTTGGTGATGTTGTCGCCGGTCTCCGCTGGTCGGCCGTTCGAGGTGCCGGACCGGGGTCGGCCACCGTTGGCGGGGGTACGAGGGGAGCGAGGCATCCGCACAAGTGTACGTTTACGTTAACGTTGACGCAAGCGCTCGCCGGGCAGTGCGTCGGCCCACCCGTGCCCGGCAGTGCCGACCTGCGCACCTGGCCGGCGGACCACGGACCTCACGGCTACGACCACGGTCAGCGGTCAGCGGTCAGCGGTCAGCGGTCAGCGGTCAGCGGTCAGCGGGTCTGGTGGTCACGGTCAGCGGTCCACGGGGCTCATGTCGCCGTAACGGTCCCCGGCAGTCGTGCCCGGGGCGAACACCTCGTCGAGCCGCGCCCGCTCCTCGTCGGTCAGGCGGACGTCGTCGGCGGCGACGTTCTCCTCCAGGTACCGCCGCCGCTTTGTTCCGGGGATGGGGACCACGTCGTCGCCGCGGTCGAGCACCCACCCGAGCGCCAGCTGGGCGGGGGTGACGCCCTTGGCGGCGGCGATCTCGGCGGCCACCTCCACCATGCTGCGGTTGCGCTGCAGGTTCTCGGCTGCGAACCGGGGGTTGTGCCGGCGGAAGTCGTCGTCCGCGAGGTCGTCCGCGCTGGCGATGGCCGCGGTCAGGAAGCCTCGGCCCAGCGGCGAGTAGGCGACGAACCCGATGCCCAGCTCGCGCACCGTCTGGAGCACGCCGTTCGACTCGACGTCCCGGGTCCACAGGGACCACTCGGTCTGCAGCGCCGTGATCGGATGGGTTGCGTGGGCGCGCCGGATGGTGTCGGGTGCCGCCTCGGACAGACCGAGATGGCGGACCTTGCCGGCGGCGACCAGCTCGGCCATGGCCCCGACGGTGTCCTCGATGGGAGTGTCGGGGTCCACCCGATGCTGGTAGTACAGGTCGATATGGTCGACGCCCAGGCGCTCGAGCGACGCATCGCAGCACTGCCGCACGTACTCGGGTCGGCCGTTCACGCCGATGCGCGTGCCGTCTGGGGCCCGCTCGTTGCCGAACTTGGTGGCGAGCACGACTGCATCACGGCGGTCGGCTATCGCCCGACCGACCAGGCGCTCGTTGGTGAACGGCCCGTACATGTCGGCCGTGTCGAGGAACGTCACGCCGAGCTCCAGGGCTCGGTGGATGGTGGCGATCGACTCGTCGTCGTCGCCGGCTCCGTAGAACTCGCTCATGCCCATGCAGCCGAGGCCTTGGGCGGAGACCGCGAGATCAGGACCGAGGACACGTGTTCGCATGAGACCGTTCTACCTGCCAGCAACGACTGGTGTGCTGTTGTCGGGGTGGTTGCTGTTGTCGGGGTGGTTGCTGTCGCCGGGGTGGTTGCTGTTGTCGGGGCGGTTGCTGTCGCCGGGGCGGTTGCTGTTGTCGGGGCGGTCGCTGTCGCCGGGGCGGTCGCCAAGAGCGGGGCATGCCGGTGACCGGACCGTTCCCCATCGGTGCGCACCCGCGCCTCGGTGCCGTGGTCGGCGCGCCGTGTGCCGCTGGTTCGCACCTGTGGGCCGCTGCACTGGTACGGGCCGGGTGGTCGGTCGGCGGCTGGATCGTCGTCGCCGACGCGGCGGGGTCGGTCGGCACGGATGGCGTTGCGGGTTCATCTGGAACGGATGGAGGTCCCGGGCCGGATGGGGCGGATGGCGTCCCTGGTTCGGGTGAGGTCGCTGGTGGCTCGGGTTCGGCTGGCATGGCCGGCACGAGCGGTGCCGTGGCCGGTTCGCCTGGCACGGCAGGGCTTGCAGGTTCCTTGCGGTGCTTCCGTACCATCGCCGAGGCCGCCCGGCGAACGATCGTGCACGCGGTCGTCATCGCCGACGAGCCCGGTCCAGCGCGCGCTGGCGGCACGCCGGCTCTGTCCGCATCGCCGGCTTTCGTGGACAGGGCAGTGGCATGCCGGGGGGTGGGCGCGCTGGTCGACGATGCGATCCATGCCGGAAAGCACGTCCTCTGCCCGGTGTCCGCGGTGCCGGACCGAGCCACCGCGCACCGGTGGGCGGTCGCGGCCGAGCGGGTGGGTGCCATCGTCCTGGTCCACGGTGGGCTGGTCGGCGGTGGGCTGGTCGGCGGTGGGC
>JAJZLP010000003.1:0-30951 GCA_021803325.1 Actinomycetes bacterium | reverse complement strand
CGGTGGGCTGGTCGGCGGTGGGCTGGTCGGCGGTGGGCACACGGATCTGTTGGTGCAACAGCACGTCGACGTGGCGTCCGGGTTCCTCCGGGCTGTGCTGGCGCGACCGGGCGACCGGCGGCCCGGCATCCTCGGGGTGGTTCGGGGCCCGGGACCTGTGCTGGTACCGATGGAGGACGTAGCCGCCGGAGCCGGACCGGCTGGTATGCGGCCGAGCCGGTAGCCTGGGCCTCGGTCCGGACTGCCGGACGCGCCGGATCGGCACCGAGGCACCCGGCCCCAGCGGGTCGTGACGTGGCCGGGGCGGGACCCTGCGCCGGTCGAGCTGTGCCCAGGAGGACGAGATCCTGCCGGGACGAGATGTGGAGGTTGACGGATGCGCGAGCGGATCGCCCGACGTGAGCTCGAGATGCTCGGGGCCGTGCCCCTCTTCTCGGCCTGTAACCAGAGCGAGCTGCGGCAGATCGCTCGCCTGGGCACGCCGGTGACCGTCAAGGCCGGCAAGGTGCTCACCAACGAGGGCACGCCGGGGCGCGAATTCTTTCTGGTGGTGGCCGGCACGGCTGCCTGCACCGTCGGCGGTCGCCCAGCCGCGCATTTCGGGCCGGGGGACTTCTTCGGCGAGCTGGCGCTGCTCGATGGCGGGCCCCGCACCGCCACCGTCACGGCTGACACCGAGATGGACGTGCTCGTCTTGGACGCGCGTGAGTTCGCCTCGCTCCTGTCGGCATCGCCGACCATCAGCGCCAAGATCATGGCGACCCTGGCTCGCCGGCTGCGGGCCGCCGATGCCGCCCGCAGCTCCTGACCCGCCCGGCTCCGGGTCCGTGCCCGGCGCTCAGCCCGAGGTGAGCGGGCCGAGCTCGGCGAGCGCGTCGAGGGTGTCGAAGTAGGCGGGGAACGTCTTGGCGGTCACGTCCGGGTCGTCGATGACGATGCCGGGGACGCGCAGACCGAGCACGCCGAAGCTCATCGCCATGCGGTGGTCGCCGGCGGTGTCGATAGTGGCGCCGTGGGGCTCTGACGGGCGGACGACCATGCCGTCGTCGGTCTCGTCTGCGTCGACTCCGCAGCGCCGCAGTTCCCGGATGGTCACGCCGATCCGGTCGGTCTCCTTGCCCCGGACGAAGCCGATGCCGTCGATCCGGGTCGGCGAGCTGGCGAACGGGGCGACCACCGCCAGGGTCTGCGCCACGTCGGACAGGTCGGTCATCGAGGTCTGGATTCCCCGGAGCCGGTCCGGCCCGGTGACCTCCAGACCGTCCGGGCGATCGGCGACCGAGGCCCCCATGGCCGCGAGCAGGTCGACGAAGCCGACGTCGCCCTGGCTCGACGACCGGTGGACGCCGGCGACGCAGAGCCGGCTTCCGGTGACGGCGGCAGCAGCAAAGAAGTACGAGGCGGCCGACGCATCGGGCTCGATCGCCATCTGGCGGGGGCGGTAGCGCTGTCCAGGGGCGACCGCGAAGCGATCGCCGCTCCCGCTGCTCACCTCGACGCCGAACGCCGCCATGGTGTCGACGGTCATGGTGACGTAGGGGCGGGACACGAGCGGCGTGGTGATGGTGACGTCCAGGCCGTCGGGCATGGCGGGCGCGGCGAGCAGCAGGCCCGACAGGAACTGGCTGCTGGTGTTGCCGGGCAGCGCCACTGCGCCACCGACCAGGGGACCGCTGACTCGCAGCGGCAGGTGGCCCGGCAAGCCGAGCGGCTCGATGCGCGCCCCGAGCGCGGTGAGTGCCGCGACGAGGTCCGCCATCGGGCGCTCACGCATGCGCGGCGTCCCGTCGATCACGACGGGTTCGGGCCCCAGGGCGGCGACAGGGGTGAGGAACCGGGCCACCGTGCCGGCCAAGCCGACGTTCAAGGTGGTGGGCGCCCCGGCCATACGGCCGCCCGATCCGTGCACGGTCATCCGCTGGGCCGTTCCGTCCTCGTCCACGGCGATCCCGAGGCGCCGCAGGCTGTCGGTCATGCGCAGCGTGTCGTCGCTGAACAGCGCGCCGTCGATCACGCTGGTGCCGTCGGCGAGCGCAGCGGCGACCAGGACGCGAGCGGTCGCGCTCTTGGATCCCGGAACACGGACGGTCCCGGCCACCGGGCATGCCAGTGGTCGGACGGCGCGCGGCCCGCTCACCGAGCCGTGCCCAGCGCCGCGCCGGCGACGCGGTGCGGGCCCGGGTAGGCGGTGGTGTGGCGGGCGCCGGCGAAGCGGTCCCGGCCTGGGTAGGCGCCGGCGACGCGGTGCGGGCCCGGGCAGGCGGAGGCGTGGCGGGTGGTCATGGCCGGGTGTCAGCCGGCCCGGCGGCGCAGGGTGCTCCGGGCGACGGTGCGGCCCACTTCCATCACCAGGCCGCCGTCCATGGCCGACTGGAGCACGTCGTCGAGAGCGTCGACGAAGGCTCGCACCTCGTCCTCGCCGGCAACGAGCGGGGGCAGCAGCTTGACCACGTTGACGTTGTCGGCGGCGACCTGGGTCAGGATGCGGTGCCGGTGGAAGAGTGGCACCACGATCAGCTGGGAGAACAGCCCGGTGCGGATCGCCTCCACGGCGCGGAACCGCCGACGGGCGGGGCCAGCGGGTGGCGGCCCGAAGACCAGCCCGATCATCAGTCCCTTGCCGCGCACCTCGTGCAACAGGGGATGGCGTTCGACCAGCGGGGCGAGGGCCTTCTCGAAGGCCACGCCCGTGCGCCGGGCCCGGTCGACGATGTCCTCGTCGTCGAACACCTGCAGGGTGGCCAGTCCCGCCACCATGGCGAGCTGGTTGCGCGAGAAGGTCGAGGAGTGGACCATGGCCCGGTCGATGGAGCTGTGGACACGTCGCAGCACCCGGTCCGAGCAGAGCATGGCGCCAACGGGGACGTACCCGCCCGACAAGGCTTTGGACACGGTGATGATGTCCGGGGCGATCCCGTAGTGCTCGTAGGCGAAGAACTGGCCGGTTCGGCCCATGCCCGTCTGCACCTCGTCGGCGACGAGCAGCGTGCCTGTCGCCCGGCACAGCTCGGCTGCCTCCTGCCAGTACTCCTCGGGGGCGAGGTGGACCCCCTTGCCCTGGATCGGCTCCACCACGAAGGCGGCGACGTCCTTGGCCGACAGCGCACGGCGGAGCGCGCCGATGTCCCCGAATGGGACAGCGCTCGTTCCCGGGAGCAGCGGGCCAAAGCCGGCTCGGAAGTCGGCACCCCCGTTGAGCGACAGCGATCCGGTGCTGAGCCCGTGGAACGCGTGATCGCAGTAGACGATGCGCGAACGCCCGGTCGCCCGCCGGGCGAACTTGATGGCGGCCTCGACCGCTTCGGTGCCTGAGTTGCAGAACACGACGCGTTCGATGCCGGGATGGGCTCGGGCTACCAGAGCCTCTGCCAGCAGGCCCGGGAGCAGCGCGCAGTCGATCTGCACCATGTTCGGCAGGTCGGCGTCGATCGCGTCGTGCAGCGCCTGCTTCAGCACGGGATGGCTGCGTCCGAGGGCGAACACCCCGAACCCCGACAGGAGATCGAGGTAGCGCTGCCCGTCGGCGTCGTACAGGTAGCAGCCTTCGCCGCGGACGTACTCCCGGTCGAAGCCCAAGGTGGTAAGGACCCGAGCCAGCTGGGGGTTCATCAGGCGGGTGTGCAGTGCCATGCGGTCACCCCGGCGCTCCTGGAGCAGCCTCGCCAGGTCGAACGTCATGGTGTGCGCCTCCGCATCGATCGGTTCGTGCCACAGTAGCGGCAGCTGGGGGAGGCAGCGACCTACGCTTGTCGCTGCGCTCGCCGTTCCGGCGCAGGGCGCTCACCTTGCCCGGACCGGCACCGGGCCTGGTGTCGAACGGTCGCGACGAGGAGCGATGGTGGCAGATCGGTGGTCACGGAGCGACGTGCTCGTGCCAGGCCACGCCGACGCACGCCGGGCCCAGGTGCACCGCCAGCGCAGGGCTCACCGGGACCAGCATCGCATCGCCGGACAGATCGGCGCGCAGACGGGCGGCCCCTGGTCCGTCGCCGTTGTGGAACACCGCCGTGCGGCGGCTGCCCGTGGACGACGCCATGCTGCGGTGCCAGGTGCGGGCCATGATCTCGATGGGGTCCGATCCGGCAGGGGCGCCGACCGGGACGATCGCGCCGTCGTGGATCTCGAACACCTGCGGTTGGCCGGCATCATGTGGCGCGCCACCGGCGGGCGAGGCGGCGGCGCCCGGAGCGCAGCGGTTCGGTCCGGAGGCTCGTGCGGGCACCGCGGCGACCATGCGGACTCGGGCGGACACTGCCCGGACGGCAGCTGCCACCCCGGCGAGATCGGCGCCGGCCTCGATGGCGTCGAGCCCGGCGAGGACCGCCAGACCGTGGCCGGCCGCCGCCGTCCTGGTGTCGACGACCTCGACGGGGCTGCAGGCCAGGCGAGCGGCCAGCACGGCGTTGCGGTGCATGACCGCGAGCTCGGCCGCGGGGGTGACGATGACCATGCTGCCGCCCGCAGCGTCCACTGCCTGCAGGTAGTCGACCGGCGACGGGGAGGTCGTGAGGACCGGATCGCCGACGGCGAGGGCACGGTGGACCTCCGGCCAGGCGTGCGGACCGTCGCTCAGCCGGCGGCCGGCCACGACGAGGCCGATGGGGAGCACGAACAGCCCTGCTCGCCCGATGGCCGCGTCGGGCAGACAGGCGCTGGTGTCGGTGGCGATCGCGACGGAAGTCACAGCAGGTGAGGAGCCTATCGGGCGGTGCCGGTCCGGACGAGACCCCGGTGGGCGGTGCCGGTTCGGACGAGACCCCGGTGGGCGAGACGCCGACGGGCGGCTCGGAGGCCGGTTGCGGCGCGGTGGGTGAGACCCCGGTGGGTGGTGCGGCGGCCGACGAGCCGGGAGGAGCCAGGAGCTCGATGAGCGTCTCCCAGCTCGCCGAGCGAAGCGGCGTGGGCGTGCCGAGCATCCACCACTACCGGCGGCTCGGCCTGCTCCCGCCACCAGTGCCGGTTGCCGCCAACCGTTTCCTCTACGACGAGCGCCACGTCGAGGCCTTGCGCGTGATCCGGCTCCTGCGCGAGCGCCGCGGCCTGTCCTTGTCCGCCATCCGCGAGGTGCTCCCGGACGTGCTGGTGAACGGCGAGCAGCCAGCGTTCCACCCGGACATGTGGGATGCCGTCCTGGCCATGTCCGAGGTCGGGGACGACGAGCAGCGCGAGGTCCGGGCTCGACTGCTCGAGGTCGCCCGGGCGGCCTTCGTGGCCAAAGGGTATGCCGGAGTGAACGTCGAGCAGCTCTGCCAGCGTGCCGGCATCGCCAAGGGCTCGTTCTACCGCCACTTCGACTCCAAGGACTCGGTGTACGCGGCGGCAGCCCGCTCCACGGTGGACATGGTCGGTGCGTCGGTGGCGCGGTGGCGCCGGGCCATGCCGATCGCCGACGCCGTCGACGCCGTCGCTGCTGCCGTCGAGCCTGTGCTCCCGCTGCTGCTGGAGGTCGTCGTCCGGTGCGCGCACGGCGACGGGACCGTGGCCGGGATCGTGCCCGAGGTCGTCGCCGGGATCGGCCGGCTCGTGGCCCTGCGCCTGGACGTCTCGAGCGGGCCGGCGTCGATGCCCGGAGCCCGGGCCAAGGAGGCAGCCGAGGCCAGCTCCGGCACCGGGGCCGGGGCGCACGCGCCGGAGCCCGCGGCGGCCGCCGCCTTCGGGACCTTGGCCGGGGTGGCAGCGGAGCGGTCCGAAGAGGCCGCCGAGGGCCTGGGCAGGGCAGTGGCCGAGGCAGCGCTCGACCGCCTCGTCCGGCGGGCGCTGGGCCTGCCGGGAGTGCCCGAAGCGCCGTCTGGTCGGCTGTCGGAGAGCGCTGTTCGCGCCGCGGAAACGTGACCTGGCGGGGCACCGGCGGGGACTGCTCGGGGCGAGGGTATTTGACGGGGCCCGCTGCGGCGCGTATATCAATGGTGACCAACTGGTCATCGTCGCTATACGGATGGCTGTTCGCCTGAGGAGCCTGCCGAGCCCGTGCCCGACCCGAGCCACGCCCCGACCAACGTCGTCCTGCCGCCGCCGGACGCCGTGCTGGCGCGCGCCCGGTCGGAGAACTTCCCGGTGGCGCTGCGGCTGCTGGGCGAGCGCGAGCGCCGGCACCTGCTCGCCATCTACGGCTTCGCCCGGCTCGTCGACGACGTGGGCGACGAGGTCGAGCCGGCTTCGGCCCGCAGCCAAGCCCTGCACTGGGTCGAGGACGAACTGGAGCGGGCAGCGGTGGGCTCGGCCGACCATCCCCTGTTCGTGGCGCTCGGGCGGGCCATCGCCGAGGTCCCCCTTCCCATGCAGCCCCTGCGGGACCTGGTGGCGGCCAACCAGCTCGAGCAGCTGGTCTCGCGCTACCGCACCTACGACCAGCTGCTCGGCTCGTGCGAGCTCTCCGCCAACCCCGTGGGTCGCCTCGTCCTGGCCGTGTTCGGCGTGGCGACCGCCGACCGCCTGGAGCGGTCGGACGCCGTGTGCACCGGCCTGCAGATCACGGAGCACCTGCAGGACGTGGGCGAAGACGCCCGACGTGGCCACGTCTACCTGGCAGCGGAGGATCGCGACCGCTTCGGGTGCACCACCGACGACCTGCTGGCCCCGCGCGCCAGCGAGCCGCTGCGCCGGTTGGTGGCGTCGTACGCACATCGGGCCCGGGCGTTGCTGGCTGCCGCTGCGCCGCTGGCGCGCAGCCTGCCGCTGCGGCCGCGCCTGGCGATCGCCGGCTTTGCCGCCGGCGGGCTGGCTGCGCTCGACGCCATCGAGGCCGCAGGTCACGACGTCCTGGGAGTGGCCTGCCGCCCGACAGCGCGGCGCGTGGCGGTGCATGCGGTTCGTATCGCGGTGGGTCTCAGGAGCGCTGCGGGTCCAGCCGGTGCGCTGACGGGTCGAGTACCGGCATGACTCCCGAGGACGCGTTCGCCGCGTGCGAGGCCATCACGCGCTCCCAGGCCCGGAACTTCGCCTATGGCATCCGGCTGCTGCGGCCGCCGGAGCGGCGTGCCTTGTCGGCGGTGTACGCGCTGGCACGCCGCATCGACGACATCGGCGACGGCGACGACCCTGTGCCCCTGCGGCTCGCCGGCCTGGACAGCGTCCGCACGCAGCTCCACGAACTGGCGGCCGGCGGCGGTCCAGGCGGGGTCCGCGAGCCGGCCACCGCCGACCCGGCGGTCGTGCCGGACCCCGTCATGCTCGCCTTGGCGGTGACGGCACGGACCTACCCACTGCCGATCTCGGCCTTCGTGGAGCTCGTCGACGGCTGCGAGATGGACGTGACGGGAACGACCTACGAGACGTTCGACGACCTCGTCGGCTACTGCCGGAAGGTGGCGGGCACCATCGGCCGGCTCTCCCTCGGTGTCTTCGGCTCCCGGGACCCGGAGCGGGCGGCCGTCCTGGCCGACGACCTCGGGGTTGCGCTCCAGCTCACGAACATCCTTCGTGATGTGGTCGAGGACCGGAACATGGGGCGGGTCTACCTGCCCGCTGCCGACGCCGTCGCCTGCGGGGCCGGCGCCGACCTGGCCGGCCCTGCCGAGGCGATCGCTGCCCTCGTCGTGCTCCAAGGGGAGCGAGCGCTGGCCTGGTACGACCGCGGCCTCGGGCTGCTGCCTCTGCTCGACCGCCGCAGCCGGGCGTGCGTCGCTGCCATGTCCGGGATCTACAGGCGCCTCCTCGACCGCATCCTGGCCGATCCCCTGGCTGTCACCCGGGGCCGGCTGTCGCTCCCAGCCCGCGAGAAGGCCTGGGTGGCGGCGCGGAGCCTCGTCGGGGTTGCGCCATGATCGACGTGGACCTGGTGGTGGTGGGTGGTGGCCTGGCCGGTATCGCCGCCGCGCTCGACGCCGCCGATGCCGGCGCCACGGTGACGCTGGTGGAGCGGCGCCAGCATCTGGGCGGCCTGACGTGGTCGTTCCGCCGGCACGGGCTGTGGTTCGACAACGGCCAGCACGTGTTCATGCGCTGCTGCGACGAGTACCGGCGGTTCCTCGACCGGATCGGCGCCGCCTGCGACGTCGTGCTGCAGGAGCAGCTTGCCGTCCCTGTCCTGGCGCCGAACGGTCGTCGGGCGACGATCGGGCGCAGCCGGCTCCCGGCGCCGCTGCACCTGGCTGGTGCCATGGCGCGCTACGGGCACCTGTCGGTGGCCGACCGCCTCCGGCTCGGGCCGGCGGTGGCCGCGCTGGGCCGGCTCGACCCCGACGACCCGGCGCTCGACCGGATCACGTTTGGGGAGTGGCTGGCCCGGCACCACCAGCGGCCCCGGGCCGTGTCGGCGCTGTGGGACCTCATCACCCTGCCCACCGTCAACGTACCGGCGGCCGAGGCCTCGCTGGCGATGGCGGCCAAGGTCTTTCGCACCGGGCTGCTCGACACCAGCGACGGGGGCGACATCGGGTGGTCGGCCGTTCCGCTCGGCGAGCTGCACGGGCGCCGGAGCGCTGCCGCACTGGGTGCCGCCGGCGTCGAGGTCGTCTGTGGCGCGCGGGTCGAGCAGCTCCGGCCCGTGCCCGACGGCGGGTGGCAGGTGGTGGCCGACTCGGGTGCCCGCCGGTGGCAGGCGGCATCGGTGGTGGTGGCCGCGCCACACGAGGCGACGGCCGGACTGGTCCCCGTCGGCACGCTCCCCGATGTCCAGGTGCTGGGCACGTCGGCCGTGGTCGACGTGCAGCTCGTCTTCGATCGCAGCGTCACCGACCTGCCGTTCTTCGCAGCGGTCGACTCGCCCGTCCAATTCGTGTTCGACAAGACCTCGACGGCCGGCGTGACCCGGGGCCAGTGCCTTGCGCTGTCGTTGTCGGGTGCCGACCGGTACCTGGGCACCCGGCCCGAGGTGCTGGTGGGACAGTTCGTGGAGGCACTCGGTCGGCTGCTGCCCGGGGTCCCTCGAGCCGGCCTGGTCGACGCCGTGGTCACCAAGGAGCACGCCGCAACGTTCCGTGCCACGCCGGGGACCGCCGCCGCGCGGCCTGCGCCAGGGATGATCGCCCCCGGGCTCGCCGTGGCTGGTGCGTGGTGCGCCACGGGTTGGCCGGCGACGATGGAAGGCGCGGTCCGCTCCGGCCGCGCCGCCGCGGCTGCCGTGCTGGCCGGCACCGGCGCCGCCCACCCGCCGTCCGTCCCGTCCAGTCGCCCAGGATCGGGCAGCCACATGCGGGATGTCGCCCCGGGCCGCCCGCGACGCCGGCATGGCCAGGCGCACGCCAGCCAGTCCGGGGCCGGCCGGGTGCATGCCGGCCAGTCCGGTGCCGGCCAGTCCGGTGCCGGCCAGTCTGATACCAGCCAGTCCGGTGCCAGCCAGTCTGATACCAGCCAGTCCGATACCAGCCAGTCCGATGCCGGCCGGGTGCAAGCCGGTCGTGCCGGTTCCGTCTCCCAGAACGGCGGCCTCGCCGAACGGCGTCCCGTCCCGTCCCCCCAGGAGGTCCCGTGACCCAGGTCCAGCTCGCCCGTGACCCCATCCCGGCGGCGCCGTCGCCAGGTCGCCGGGGCCTGCCCATGGTGCTCGAACGCTACGGCACGATCGTCGGCCCGGCTGTCGAGAAGGCGGTCGACACGCTGCACCCAGCCCTTCGCCCGGCGCTGATGCACCACTTCGGCGGTCAAGGCAAGCAGGTGCGTGGCGCCCTGGTCCTGCTGTCGGCAGCCGCTGTCGGCGCGCCCGAGGCGGTCGCTGTCCCCGGGGCGGTGGCGCTGGAGCTCGTGCACAACTTCTCGCTCATCCACGACGACGTCATCGACGGCGACGAAGAGCGTCGGCACCAGCCGACGGTATGGGCCAGGTTCGGCCTGGGGCAGGCTGTCATCGGCGGCGACGCGTTGGTACTGGCCGCCATGGAGCTGCTGCTTGCCGAGCCGGTGCCTGCCCGGGTCCGGGCAGCGGCGGTGCTGGCCCAGGCCACCCAGGCCATGATCGGCGGCCAGGCCGAGGACATGGCCTTCGAGGGGCGCGACAAGGTCACGGTCGAGGAGTGCCTGGCCATGGAGGCGGGCAAGACCGGTGCCCTGCTGGCCTGCGCCGCGTCGCTCGGCGCCATCCTCGGCGAGGCGCCGGCGCCGGCTGTCACCGCCCTGGCCGAGTACGGGGCGCACATCGGGATCGCCTTCCAGGCGGTGGACGACGTCCTCGGGATCTGGGGCGACCCATCGGTCACCGGCAAGCCGGTCGGCAGCGACCTGCTGCAGCGCAAGCGGACCCTGCCGGTGGCCGTGGCGCTGGCAGCCGGCGACAGCCGGGCTGCCGAGCTCGCCGAGCTGCTCGACGGTCGGCTGGAGGGACCGGACCTGGCCCGTGCTACGGAGCTGCTGGCCAGCGGGCGTCGCCAGGCCCTCACGATCGCCGAGGCGCATGTGGAGAACGCCCTGGCCGCGCTGGAGTCGGCCGACTTGGCGCCGGAGCCGGCGGCGGAGCTCGTGGAGCTGGCACGGTTCGTGTCGGAGCGTGACCGTTGACAGCGACGTCACCGAGCCCGGCGGCCCCCGCCGTCGAGAGCCCGCTCGCCAGCGCGACGGACGCTGCAGGTGGCGTCGGCGTTCGCGTCGCTGGCCCGTCGGGTGGCCCGAGCACGACTGCGGGTGGACGGCGCGCCGTCGAGGTCGCCATCGCGAGCGGGCGTGACGCGCTGCTGCGCATGCAGGACAGCGCCGGCTGGTGGAAAGGCGAGCTCGAGACGAACGTCACCATGGACGCCGAGGACCTGCTGCTCCGGCAGTTCCTGGGGATCCGGACCGAGCGGCAGACAGCAGCCACCGCGACGTGGGTGCGGGCCAACCAGCGCGAGGACGGCTCGTGGGCCACGTTCTACGGCGGGCCCGCAGACCTGTCGACGACCGCCGAGGCGTACCTGGCCCTTCGCCTGGCCGGCGATCCGGTCGACGCCGCGCATATGCGGGCGGCTGCCGAGGTCGTGCGCGACGCCGGCGGCCTGGAGCGCTCCCGGGTCTTCACTCGCATCTGGCTGGCGCTGTTCGGGCTGTGGCGCTGGGCGGACCTGCCCGTCCTGCCCCCCGAGCTGCTGCTGCTGCCGCGCTGGGCGCCGCTCAACATCTACGACTTCGGGTCGTGGGCACGAGGCACCGTGGTGCCGCTCACCGTGGTGGGGCATCACCGCCCGGTCCGCCCGATCCCCGTCACCCTCGACGAGTTGCGCACCGGGGTCACCGTGCCGGTGCGCCGCGACGTCACCAGCTGGGCCGGCCGGTTCCAGCTCCTCGACGACGCCCTGCACCGCTACGAACGGCGGCCGCTGCGTGCCCTGCGCCAGCTGGCCCTCGACCGGGCTGAACAGTGGATCGTGGCCCGCCAGGAAGCCGACGGGTGCTGGGGAGGCATCCAGCCACCATGGGTGTACTCCCTGATGGCGTTGCACCTGCAGGGCTACGCGCTCGACCACCCGGTGATGGCGGCGGGGATCGCCGGGCTCGACGGCTTCACCATCGAGGACGACCGGGGTCGGCGGCTCGAGGCCTGCCAGTCCCCTGTCTGGGACACCTGCCTGGCCGTCCAGGCGCTTGCCGACGCCGGTGCCGCTGCGGACGACCCCGCCATGGTGCGGGCCGGGCACTGGCTGGTCGACCAGGAGGTCCGTGTCCCGGGCGACTGGTCGGTCCGCCGCCCGCGCCTGGCCCCCGGTGGCTGGGCGTTCGAGTTCGCCAACGTGCACTACCCCGACGTCGACGACACCGCCGAGGTGGTCCTCGCCCTGCGCCGTGCTGCGGTCGACGATCGGGGCAGCGTGGCCCGGGCGCTCGACTGGATCGAGGGCATGCAGTGCGTGGACGGCGGCTGGGGGGCCTTCGACGTCGACAACACCCGGGACCTGTGCCGGCAGCTGCCGTTCTGCGACTTCGGCGAGCTGATCGACCCGCCGAGCGCTGACGTCACCGCACATGCTGTGGAGGTGCTGGTGGCGTGCGGGCGCACGGGTGTCGCCGTCGACCGGGGCGTCGCCTGGCTCCTGGCGGCCCAGGAGGCCGACGGGTCCTGGTTCGGCCGCTGGGGCGTCAACCATGTCTACGGCACCGGCGCGGTGGTACCCGCGCTGGTCGCCGCCGGGCTGGCGCCCACCCACCCGGCACTGGTGCGGGCCTGCTCCTGGCTCGCCGCCCACCAGAACGCGGACGGCGGATGGGGGGAGGACCTCCGCTCCTATCGCGAACCCGCCTGGCGCGGCCGCGGGGCGTCGACGCCGTCGCAGACGGCCTGGGCCCTGCTGGCCCTGCTGGCGTGCGGCCGGCGGGACGGCCCCGTCGAGAGCGGTGTCCGCTGGCTGTGCGACACCCAGCAGGCCGACGGCACGTGGGACGAGCCCTGGTTCACCGGCACGGGGTTCCCCGGCGACTTCTCCATCAACTACCACCTCTACCGGCAGGTGTTCCCGCTCATGGCCCTGGGCCGGTTCGCCCGGGGCGCGCCGGTGGCCGGGGAGGCGATCCCGTGACCGGGACGGTGGCAGCCGCCGGGGCAGCGCTGAAGAGCCGAGCGGTGCCTGGTGACGTGCTCATCGTGGTCCCGGGCCCCGACGGCGACGGCTGCGTCCTGCTGGCGCCCGAGCGCGTCCCGGGGAGAGGACCCGGCCGCGTTGCGGCCGCCGAGCCGGTGGTGGTGGTGGTGGCGATGGCTCAGGCGGACCTGGCCGCTGCCGGCGTGGCGGCTGTCCCTGGGGACATGGTGCAGCTGACGCCGGCAGCCGCCGCTCTGGCGGGACCGTACGACGGCACCGCACCGGTGGTGGCCGAGCTGCGCCGGGTGGGGATCACCGTCCACGACCTGCCGGCCCCGCAGACCGAGCGGCCGGAGGCTGGCGCGGCGCCAGGACCAGACGCTCTGGCGGTTTCCGTGGCTGCAGGTGCCGCTCCGGCGGATTCTGTGGCTGGAGGTGCCGCTCCGGCGGATTCTGTGGCTGGAGGTGCCGCTCCGGCGGATTCTGGGCTTGCAGGTGCCGCTCCGGCGGATTCTGGGCTTGCAGGTGCCGCTCCGGCGGTTTCCCTGGCCGCAGCTGCCGCTTCGGCGTTACGCGCCCTGGGGTCCCGACCGGCCGTGGTGCTCGGCGCAGTGGACCCGCCCCGGCTGGCCGCATGGCACGATCTCCCCGGCGTGCTGCGCGGCGCGCTCGGACGGTGGGTCAGGGCGCTCGGATCGCGCCAGGTGCTGCTGGCCGCACCCCGCTCGTTCTGTGCCGGGGTGGACCGGGCCGTGGAGATCGTGGAGCGGGCTCTCGACCGGGCCGGGGCGCCGGTGTACGTCCGCCGGCAGATCGTGCACAACGCCCACGTGGTCCACGGGCTCCAGGCCCGCGGCGCGGTGTTCGTCCAGGAGCTCGACGAGGTGCCGGCCGGCGCCACTGTCGTCCTGGCCGCCCACGGTGTGGCACCCAGCGTGCGCGACGAGGCCGAGCGGCGTTCGCTCACGGTGATCGACGCCACGTGCCCATTGGTGGCGAAGGTGCATCGCGAGGCCAAGCGCTTCTCGGCCGAGGGTCGTCGAATCGTCCTGGTCGGCCACGAGGAGCACGAAGAGGTCGAGGGCACCGTCGGCGAGGTGCCGGACCGCATCCACGTCGTGGCGTCGGCCGACGACGTCGACACCCTCGAGGTCGTCACTGACGAGCCGCTGGCCTACCTGACGCAGACCACCCTGGCCGTCGACGAGACGGTCACGGTGATCGACGCCCTGCGCCGGCGCTTCCCTGACATCGTCGGTCCCGCCGCCGACGACATCTGCTATGCCACCCAGAACCGCCAGGACGCGGTGCGGTCCATGGCCGCCGGCTGCGACCTGGTGCTCGTGGTGGGCTCCGACAATTCGTCCAATTCCCAGCGCCTGGTGGAGGTGGCCCGCCGGCAGGGCTGCCGTGCCGAGCTGGTGGAGGACGAGACCGAGCTCCGCCTCGACTGGCTCGCCGGCGTGACGTGCATCGGGGTGACCGCTGGAGCGTCGGCTCCCGAGGTGATCGTCCGTAGGCTGGTCGATGTCCTGTCCTGCCTCGGCTCGGTGTCGGTGTCCGAGCACCGCACCGCCGAGGAACGTGTCCATTTCGCTCTCCCCCCACAGGTGCGCTGATGCCCGTCCCCATTCGCCAGAACGTCCGTATCGGAGCTCATCTGATGAAGCAGCGGCTCAAGGGCCGCAAGTACTTCCCCTTCATCGTCGAGATCGAACCGCTCTTCACCTGCAACCTGTCGTGTCCCGGCTGCGGCAAGATCCAGCACCCGACCGACATCCTCCGCAAGCGCCTGAGCGTCGCCGACGTGGTGGGCGCGGTGGAGGAGAGCGGGACCCCCATGGTGTCGATCGCCGGCGGAGAGCCGTTGCTGCACGCCGAGATCGCCGAGATCGTCGCCGCGCTGGTGGAGCGCAAGGTCTACGTCTACCTGTGCACCAACGCGGTGCTCCTGGAGCGGCGCCTGCAGAAGTTCACGCCGTCGCGTTACTTCTCGTTCGTCGTGCACGTCGACGGGCTCCGCGAGCGCCACGACGCGGCGGTCGACCGCGAGGGTGTGTTCGACAGCGCGGTGGCGGCCATCCGCGCCGCCAAGGAGGCCGGGTTCCGGGTCACCACCAACTCCACCTTCTTCAACACCGACTCGCCCAAGACGATCCGGGACCTGCTGGACTTCCTCAACGACGACCTGAAGGTCGACGCCATGATGATCTCGCCCGCGTTCGCCTACGAAAAGGCCCCGGACCAGGAGCACTTTTTGCCGGTCGAGCAGACTCGCGAGACCTTCAGGGCGGCGTTCGCCGGCCGCCGCAAGCATTGGCGGCTGAACCACTCGCCGCTGTTCCTCGACTTCTTGGAGGGCAAGAGGGAGCTCGAGTGCACCGCGTGGGGCATCCCCAGCTATTCGGTGCTGGGCTGGCAGCGTCCCTGCTACCTGATGAGCGACGGTTACGCCCAGAGCTACAAGGAGCTGGTCGAGACCACGGACTGGTCCGCGTACGGCCGGGGCAAGGACCCCCGGTGCGACAACTGCATGGCGCACTGCGGCTACGAGCCCTCGGCGGTGCTCGCCACCATGGGCTCGCTGCGCGAGTCGCTGCGGGCGGTGGTCAACACCCACTGAGTGCCAGCCGGCGGCCTTTGTCGGCCTTGGGTCAGGTCGGCCTGGCCAAGGGGTTGCAGATGCAATAGGTTCGGTGGTGTCCCGGTGGGTGTCGTGGGCTGGAGGTCCGCGGGGACCGGGGCAGGGGAGAGGGGGAGCGATGCAGCACGTGGGGGATGGTTCGCGCGCCTGGGACGGTGGTTCCGGGGGCTCGGGTGCCAGGGGGGCTCGGCGCCTGCGCACGCGGATGATGCTGGTGGCGTCGATGGCATTGCCGGTGGTGCTGCTGGCCGCGTGCACCAGTACCGGCAGTGGCGGTGGCAGCAGCGGGAGCGGGGGCTCGACGGCGGGTGTGGGCCCGTATGGGCCGGCGACGGAAGGCAACGGGCCGAACGGTTCCTTCTACCAGGTCCCGTCGGCTCCGGCCGGGGCGCTGCCGGGCCAGCTCCTCTACTACGTGCCGGCGAATTCGAGCCAGCTCCCCAACGCTGATGCGTGGACGGTGGCCTACGTGTCGACCGACGCGCAGGGTGCTCCGGACGTGGTGACCGGCACCGTGGTCGTGCCGACCGCGGCGTGGGCGGGGAGCGGACCGCGCCCGGTCGTCGACTACGCGGTGGGGACGCAGGGCATGGGCCCGCAGTGCGCGCCGTCCAAGCAGTTCCAGGCGGGCAGCGAGTACGAGGCCGCTGCTGTGAACGCTGCGGTGGCCAAGGGCTACGCGGTGCTGGTCACCGACTACCAGGGTTCCGGCCCGACGAACACGCCGCCGCAGCCCTACGTCGTCGGTCTGTCCGAGGGCCACGCCGTGCTGGACATGGCGCGAGTCGGTGCACAGGTCCCCGGTACGGGACTGTCGCTGGGCGCACCTACCGTGGTGTGGGGCTACTCGCAGGGCGGCGGTGCGGCGGCCGAGGCCGGCGAGATGTGGAAGACCTACCAGCCCGGCATCGACCTGGTCGGCGTGGCCGCCGGCGGCGTGCCCGGCGACCTGATCAAGGTCGGGATCGCCTTGAACGGGTCGGTCGGCTCCGCCTTCCTCGGCGACGCCATCATCGGGTTCCACAGCGCGTACCCGAGCCTTCCGTACAGCTCGCTCATCAACGCGGCGGGCGTGAAGGCCATGGCGACGCTCGAGACCGAGTGCGTTGGGACACAGCTGACGTCGTTCTCCTTCCAGAACATCAGCACCTACACCGTGGGAGGGCTCACCATCCAGCAGCTGTTGGCGCAGGGCAACTGGACGCCGACGCTGCAGGCGAACAGCCCGGGCCTCGCCGGGGCACACATCCCGGTGCCGACCTACATGTACCGGGGGACCATCGACGAGATCATCCCGACCACGGTCGAGGACTCCACCTACGCCAACATGTGCGCCACCGGAACGGTGATCCAGTCCGCCACCTACCCCGGCGAGCACGGTCTCACCGACTTCGAGGCCCAGCCGAACGTGATCACGTTCATCGGGCAGCGGCTGTCGGGCGCGACGCCGGTGAACAGCTGCACTACCGACCCGACCAGCCTCTGACCGCCATGCTGCCGGTAGCGTCGCACGCCTGGGCGCTACCGGCAGCGTCGGTGGGAGCGAAGCGCGGCACGCGCCGCGTGGGCACCCGGCGCACCGTGCACCGCGCCGCCGGGGTGGGCTGACGCCGAGGCCAGGAACAGCCCGGCGATCGGTGTCGTGGCCCGGCCCCATCCGGGAAGGGGTCGCAGCAGCGCCTGCTGGTGCAGCTGAGCGGTCCCTCCGTTGAGGGCACCGCCGTCCAGGGAGTCGTCGCCGGCCTGCAGTCCCGAGGGGCCGAGGACGTGGCGGTCCACGACGAGGTCGCCGAAGCCCGGGGCGGCGGCCTCGATCCTGGCTTGCAGACGGTCGGCGAAGCCGGCGAGCCACGGCTCGGGCGCCGGGCCCGTCGGCGCTTCGCCAGTCCAGTGACCTCCGATCGCCGGCTGCTCGGCCGCCCGGCGGGTCGTCGAGCCGCGGATGTCGTGGTCGCCGAGGACACCAGCGGCGTCCCCCCGCACCCGGCGCGGCACCCGCGTGTACGCCCACAAGGTGGCGGCGCCCGGCGGGCACCGGGTCGTATCGGCCAGGCTCTGCTGCCCGGCGATCACGAACGGCGCCGACGGCAGGTGGCCGGTGGCCAGCTCGGCCGCCCAGCGCGTCAGGCCGTCGAGGTCGTCGGCCACGTGGACGACGCCGGCCTGCCGGGCGACATCGGCCTCCCACGGCACCGGGGCGCTGAGGGCCCAGTCGACCTTGACGGTGCCGTGGTCCCAGCTGAAACGCTCCAGGTCGGCCGTGGCGGTCGGGCCAAGGGCGTCGGGGCCGACGAGCCGACCGAGGAGGGCCGGGGCGGAGATGGCGCCGAGCACGGCGCGCCGGGCCCGGATGTCGATCCCGCCCGCCGTTCGCACGGCCACCGCCCGGCCGCCGCGCACCACCACCCGGACGGCCCGCTGCCCGCAGCACACCGTGCCGCCCCGGGTGGCCAGGCGGTCGACCAGGGCATCGGCGATGCGTCCCGCACCACCCTCGGCGACCGGAAAGCCGACCCGCTGAGCCAGCGCGCACAGGAGCCAGCCGAACGCGGCGCTTGCGGACTGTTCTGGACCGAGGTCGGCGTGCAATGCGCTGCCGGCCAGGAGCAGCGCTGCCCCCTCACCGGCAAAGCGCTCTTCGGCCAGCCGCCGCACCGGGAGCAGCATGGTCCGGGCCAGGCGCGCCGCTTCGCGGGGGCCGGTCCGGGCCAGCAGCCGCAGCGCCGGCACCACGGCCGGCAGCGGGGCGAACAGCAGGCGGAGCAGCGCGGGCTCGACGGCGGCCCACTCGGCCATGAGCGCCGACCAGGCGGCTCCGTCGCCCGCCGTCTCCATCTCCAGGCGGGTGGCCGTAGCGTCGGCGTCCGGCAAGATCGCAGGCGCCAGACCCGGCCCCGGACCACTTGGCCGAGCATGAGCCAGAGGAAGCGGGGCGTGGCGCCAGCGGAGGCCGTGGCCATCGAGGCCAAGCCGCCGGATGACGGGCGACACTGCCGCCAGCGGGTAGAAGCCGCTGCCGACGTCGTGGACGAACCCCGGCACCGTGAGCTCGGCGCTGCTGGTGGCGCCCCCGGGGCTGGCGGCGGCTTCGAGCACGACCACCGACCACCCGGCGTCCGCCAGGAGGTTGGCAGCCACCAGGCCGTTGTGCCCCGCTCCGATGACCACGGCGTCGACCTGGTCCGGCGGCTCGCCTGCCCCCGAGCGTGCGTCGCCAGCGGGGCCGGCTGGCGATAGAGCCACAGGTGCACCGTACTGCGGCCGGCCAGCTGGGGGCGGCCAGGAGCACGGCACGCGTCGGGCGGGTCGTGGTGGATGTGCGGCACGCGTCGGGCGGGTCGTGGTGGATGTGCGGCACGCGTCGGGCGGGTCGTGCGAGGGTGAGCGACGGGGCTTCCACGCCGGGGTCCTCCGGCGCCTACGCTCGGGGGCCGTGCACATGCCTGTGGGGTGGCGGCATGCGATCGCCGACACCAGCAATTTCGACCGTGGTCTCGTCTCCGCCGACGGAGAGCCCCCCGTCCTCGACCTGCGGGCGCTCCGTGCCGTCACGCCCTATGGCCTGGTTGGGATGGCCTGCCTCGTCGCGCACAACGACCGGCTCCTCACGCCAACGGTGGTGGCGGCTCCGCTCAACTCGCTGGCGGCGCGCGAGGTGGTCGACGCCGGCTTGGGCCTGGTGGTGCACGAGTTCCTCTGCCCGGTCGAGGGTCAGCTGCCCGGGCTCGAGGACGAGCTCGACGCCGGGCCGGGATCCGCCGACGCGACAGGCACCGGCGCGGCCGCCGGCACGACGGCCGGTAGCGAGGGACTTCCCGGTGCGAGCGGTGCGGACGACTCCTCGGACAGCGACGGACTTCCCGGTGCGAGCGGTGCGGACGACTCCTCGGACAGCGACGGGGTGGCGGCCGTCACGGGCGAGGGGGATGCTCCGGCCGGCGTGGCTGCTGCCGACCACGCCACCGGCGGCGCAGTGGGCAGCCCAGGTGGCATCGATACGTGTGCCGTCGCCACGCCTGACCGGGCGACCGCGGGTCACGGCGCTGGTGCGTCTGCATGCAGCGCTGGTCCTGGGCGGAGGGGCCCGGCCGGCGGCGGGCGCCTGGCATTGGCGCTGTACGCGGTCCACGACCAGCACGAGGAGGACGCGGCGGTCGAGGCCATGCGGGCGAACCTGGCCGGTCAGGCCCGGCCGGACCGGATCGAGCTGGCTGTCGCCGCGCTCCGCTTGCTCGGGGACAACCGCCGTGCGCACGCGGAGACGTTTGACGCGTATGTCGCCGCCGGGATCGTCGGGGGTGGTGCTGGCGGACCCTGCATCGAGGTCGCGGTGGGTGACGCTGGGATCGGGCTGTTGGCCGGTCTCACGGCGAGCTCCCGGGAAGCGACCACTGCCGGCGAGGTCGCTTCTGGACCGAGCAACGGTGTCGGGGAGCCCGGTGCCCAGGACGCGGGTGGTGCCGGGGAGCCCGGTGCCCAGGATGCAGGTAGCGCCCGGAAGCCCGGTGCCCAGGATGCGGGTGGTGTCGGGGAGCCCGGTGCCCAGGATGCGGGTGGTGTCGGGGAGCCCGGTGCCCAGGATGCGGGTAGCGCCCGGAAGCCCGGGGATGCTCGGTCGAGCGGGGTCGGGGCGGTCATGGCTTCGACCGGGTACCGCTCTGCTGCGGCCGCCACCCACGCACGCGTCGGCGATGCGTTGGCATCCGCCGACGACGCTGGAGCCACCGGCGATGTGGCTGCAGCCGCTGACGACGTGCTGGCACCTGCCGACGACGCGGCTGCCGCCGACGCCGTGCTCGGAGGCCGGCAAGGCGGGTTGGCAGCGGCCGGTAGCGTCGCCGAATTGGCTGCCCGGGTGACCGCTGTGGGTGGCCTCGTCCTGGTGCGCACCGGCGGGGTGCGACACACGGCCTTCGCCACGGGTATCTTCCGGACGACGGCGCCATGGCTGCGGGGCACGGTGGTCGCCGTCAACATCCCGGTCGGGGCCATGGTCGGCGCGCGTCCGCGGCCGCATGCCGCCGGAGCCCGCCCGGTGCGGCGGCTGATGCGGCCAGTTCGCTGAACCAGCACGTCGAGGGGCCGATCGTCCTGGGTCGCCGCGACGGGCGCCCGGCCGGCCAAAGCTGGAAGCATGTGAAGCCGTGACGACGTCGCCTGTGGCCACGGTCCCAGCCCCGGCCCGACCGGGCGGAGACCGCCGACGTGCCGTGATCGCCCGGATGGGGCGGGGCGATGTCGTCGCGCTGGCGGTGCTGCTGGTCGTCCCCGTGCTCGCCTTCGTCGTTCCCGCCGCGCTCGGTCACCCGGTGCTGCCGGGCGACGACGGCGCCCAGAACTTCCCGCTGCGGGTCCTGGTCGGCAACCAGCTCCGGGCCGGGCACCTGCCCGTGCTGGCCCTTCCCATCTGGAGCGGCTCGCAGCTGCTGGCTGGCTGGAACGCCGGCGCGGCATACCCGTTCACGTGGCTGTTCGCCATCATGCCGGGGACGGCGGCGTGGGCCGCCAACCTGGTGCTCGTGTGGTGGGTGGCCGGGCTGGGGCTCTTCGCCTTCCTGCGGGTCAACCGGCTGCGCCCGTTCCCCGCCGCGCTGGGTTCGGTGTCGTTCGTCTTCGCTGGCGCCATGGACGCCCAGGTGGTGCACTTCGGTCTGGTCGCGGGGGTCGCCTGGGTGCCGCTGCAGCTGCTCGCCATCCTCCGGCTGTCGGGGCCCGGGCGGGCTGCGTCGCGGGCGCGCTGGGGGGCGCTGCTGGCCGTGGCAGCAGCGATGACGATCCTGGCGGGCGAGCCGCGCGCCATCGACGTGGCCGTGGTGGTGTCCGGGGTGTACGCGCTGTGGCGGCTGGCCCGGGCCGCGCCCCACCGCCTGTCGTTCTTCGGGTGGCTGGTGGGCGCCGGTTGCCTCGCCGCCGCGCTCGCCGCGGTGCAGCTGCTGCCCGGGCTCCGCGCTGTGAGCGCCTCGCAGCGGGCCGGCAACAGCGCCGCCCTCTTCACCAGCGGGTCGCTGCCCTTGCGCTGGCTGCTGTTGCTGCTGCAGCCCAACCTGCTGGGCGGCTCGGGGTCCTTCGGAGCGCCGCCGTTCGTGGCCAGCTACAACCTGACCGAGGTGACGGGGTACGTGGGCCTGCTGCCCTGGGTTGCCGCCTTTGCGCTGCTGGCACAGCTCCGGCGCCGCCGCCCGCTGCCCGAATGGGTGGTGTGGCACGTCGTCGCCGCCGTCGGGATCGTCCTCGCCCTCGGGGGGAGCACCCCCGCCTGGCACCTGCTCGTCCACGTGCCGCTGTTCGGGTCCCAGCGGCTGCAGAGCCGCAACATCATGGTGGTCGACCTGGCGGTGGCGGTGCTCCTGGCGTTCTGGGTCGACAACTGGCTGAGCCGGGCCCGCCTGGCGGACACCGCCCGGATCAGCACCCGGCGCGAGCAGCTGCTGGGCGTGCTGCCGGCGGTAGGCGCTATGGCCAGCGCGAGCGTGTCGATCGCCTGGGGAGCGGGCATGCTCGGCTGGCTCGGCGTGTCGGCTAGTGCCGCCGCCCAGGACGGCGGGATCCGACCCTGGTTCGTCCCCACCATCGTCCTCGGTGCCGCGGCCGCCGTCCTGGTGCTCGCCGGCCACCGGTGGACGGCGCCGCACCGCAGGGTCGTTCTGGGCGCGTTCGTCGCCGCCGACATCCTGTGTTTCGCCGTCCTCTCCCTACTGCAAGTGGCGCCCAGCTCCGGCCCGGCGCCGGCCCCCCTCACCCGGGTGGAGGGCGCGGCGGACCCCCAGCCGACGGCGGTGGTCCCCGTCGCCACGCTGGGGATCCCCGGGCGCTTCGCCGTCTACGACCCGGCGCTCATCCAGGCTGGGGCCGTCCACGCTGCAGGCGCCCCCGACCAGAACCTGCTCGTCGGCGGCTGGTCGCTGCAGGGGTACACCGCCATCGTCGACGGGTTCTACGCCTCGGCCACCGGCACGCACGGCGCCATGGGCTTCGGCCAGGACATCGTGTCGGTGCCGGCGATCGGCAACGGGACCCTCGACCAGCTCGATCCCGGAGCGCTGCTCACCCTCCCCGAGTACCTGCTGGTGAATGCCCGCAGCGCAGCGGCGCTGGCGTCGTCGGGGTCGTCGTTCGGCCCGGACCCTGCCGCCGGCCGTCGAACCCTGGCACCGGGAGGTCGAGCCACGTGGTACTTCGGTGAGCCGATCGACCTGTCGTCCGTCACCGTCCACGTCACCGGGGTGCCGCCGACGAGGGTGGAGCTGGGCCTGCTGGGGCCGACCGGCGGTGTCACCTGGCTCGGCGCGACCTCGCCTGCGAGCGGCGTCGCGGTTCCGGGGACCGGGAGCGTCCGTTCGCCTTCGGGAGCCGGCACCGCGCCCGAGGCGGCACCCGGGAGCGTCGCGGTCCGGTCGACCGAGGGCTCCACCGGTGGCACGCTGGTCGTGTCGGTCGCCGGAGGCACGCGTGCGGTCGGGCTGGTCGCCCGCACGGCACCCGGCACTGGGATTGGCGGCACTGGGATTGGCGGCACGGCACCCGGCACTGGGATTGGCGGCACTGGGATTGGCGGCACGGGGACTGGCAGCACGGGGACTGGCAGCACGGGGACTGGCAGCACGGGGACTGGGGCCAGCAGCACCCGGATCGGGACCGGGACCGGGACAGGCAGCACGGGCCCCACGACCGGCACCGGCACCGCAGCGACGATCGGCGTGCCGCTGGTGCGCACCGCGACGGGAGCCAACCTGCAGGTGGATGGCGTGCTGCAGGGGGTGCTGTCCGGTGGCCGCTGGCGGTATGCGGGGCGCGACGGGCCGATCGCGGTGTTCGCTGCCACCCACCCCACGCCGCCGCTGACCCTCCGGGCTCGACCCGGCTACGGGCTCGTCGGCGCCACCGTGCAGGCCCGCAGCGGCCCCGCTCTCGCGCCGTGGTCGGCCACCGTCGACAGCCCGCAGGGCGTGGTGGTGGTCCGGGCCGTGGCGGCCATCGCCGGCTGGTCGGCGCGCTGGCAGCCGAAGAGCGGTCCGGTTCGGACACTGCCGGTGCGGCGGATGGGTCTGGTACAGGCGGTGACCGTTCCCGCCGGCAGCGGCGTGCTCAGCTGGGTGTACCGGGCTCCGGGCCTGCGCACCGCGGCGTTCGCCGGTGCCGCCGGGCTCGCCGCGCTGGTCGTGCTGCTCGTGATCGGGCGGCCGCGCCGCCGGGCGCGGTCTCGGTCCAGCGCCGCCGGGGTGGTGTCGCCAGGTTCCGGCCTGCCGGATGTGGCGGTGCGCCAGCAGGCGGTACCCGATGTGGCGGTGCGCCAGCAGGCGGTGCCCGATACGGCGGTGAGCCAGCAGGCGGTGCCCGATACGGCGGTGAGCCAGCAGGCGGTGCCCGGGGCGCCTGCTGGCTCCGGTCCAGCCCGCTAGTGTCCGGTCCGCAGCCGGGGGGTACCGCTGCCGGGCATCGATCGGGCGCCCGGGGATCCGAGGAGGGGAGCCGTCGTGCAGACCGATGCAGCCATCTTGTGGGAAGACGCCACCGAGTGGAGCGTGGAGACCATCGAGCTCGACCCTCCGAAGGAGGGTGAGGTCCTGGTCAAGCTGGCAGCGAGCGGTATGTGCCACTCGGACGAGCACCTGCGCACCGGTGACTTGCCCGCACCCCGTCCCATCATCGGCGGCCACGAGGGTGCCGGCGTGGTCGAGGAGGTCGGCCCCGGGGTGAACGGGCTCGCCGTCGGCGACCACGTGGTGTTCGGCTTCATCCCGGCATGCGGCCACTGCCCGTCGTGTGCCTCGGGGCACTCCAATCTGTGCGACACGGGGGCTGCGCTCATGATGGGCCTGCAGGTCGACGGGACGGCACGCCACCATGCTCGGGGCAAGGACCTGCACACCATGGTGGGCCTGGGGACCTTCGGCAAGCACACCGTCGTCAACCAGGCATCGTGCGTCAAGATCCTGCCCGATATCCCCATGGAGCGGGCCTGCCTGGTGGGCTGTGGTGTGACCACAGGCTGGGGCTCGGCCGTCAACTCTGCCGGCGTGCGGCCCGGCGACAACGTCGTTGTCATCGGTATCGGCGGCATCGGAGCATCTGCCATCCAGGGGGCCCGGCTGGCCGGTGCCGAGCGGATCTTCGCCATCGACCCGGTGCCGTTCAAGCAGGAGATCGCCAAGCAGTTCGGTGCCACCCACGTGTCCAGCAGCGCCGAGGCGGCCATGGCGCTCGTCCAGCAGGTCACCTGGGGTCGCATGGCCGACAAGGTGATCTGCTGCAAGGGCGTGGGCCGCGGCTCGGAGATGGCGGGCGTGATGGCCTTGGCGTCCAAGATGGGCAAGGTCGTCGTCACCAACATCCACCCGATGATGGAATTCGACGTCACCATGAGCCTGTGCGACCTGACCCTCATGGAGAAGCAGCTGGTCGGGTCGCTCTTCGGCTCGTGCAACATCCGGCGTGACATCCCGAAGCTGCTGGAGCTGTACCGCGAAGGCCAGCTCGATCTCGACACCATGGTGACCCGGACCTACACGCTCGAGGATGTCAACCAGGGCTACCAGGACATGCTGGACGGCAAGAACATCCGGGGAGTCATGATCTACGACTGACGGCCGGCCGGAGCCCGCTGGCCGTGCCGTCGTGTCGGCACCAGCCGTCGTGTCGGCACCAATGTCGGCGTCGGCGAAGTCTCCAAGGGGTTCCTGGGCCGCTGGGGAGCCGGGGTGTCACCGGCCTCGTCCCGCGCCAACGCCCGAGCCACGGTGGTGGCATCCACTCCCAAGCGGTGGGCGATCGACCCGTCGGTCTCACTCCCAGCCCGGGCGTGGCGTGCCCGGGCCAGATGCGAGGCGCTCAGTGTTGGCGGGCGACCCCGCCGGGCCGTCAACGCCGCCGAACCGTCCCGGTGCGCCCGGGCTCGCAACCTCGAGAGGTATTCCTCGTTGATACCCACCACCTCCGCCACCCGCCGAGCGGCGAAACCCAGCTCGGGCAAGGTCACCGCCGCCAGGTTGCGAAGACCTGCGTTACCCGCCGCGTAGTCGAAGACCACCCGCGCCCCCACCGAGATCATCACCCGCCCATCGACCTCGACCTGACCGTGGTCTGTCGCTATCGGCATCCCCGCCAGCATGGCTTGCGCAGCCAGCCCGATACCCACAAACCCAACCCACACGACTTGCCTACAGTTCGCAACCCTCGCCGATAGCAGAACCCCAGGTCACCGACCCGCCGAAGCCCTACTCACGGAGGTCTGAGGCTGGTGGGGCGTCGTGGCCGTGGCGGCCCTCGCCGCCGGCGAAGCGGGCCGCGCCGGACAGGGTCTCCCCCGCGCGCACGGGGGCGAGGCCGTGGCGCACCTCGTTGGCCATGGCATCGGTCAGGTCCAGTCCCCACTGCTCGGTGGACGAGGCTCGGTCCGCCCGCAGGCACGCCTGGGGGAACGCGGAGAGCGCCGTGGCCAGCTCGACCGCGGTGTCGAGGGCGGCGCCCGGCCCGCACAGGCGGTTGGCGAGACCCCAGGCGAGCGCCTCGTCCGCTTGGACGGCGCGTCCGGTCAGGATCATGTCGAGCGCCCGGCTCTGCCCGATGAGGCGGGGAAGGCGGACGGTGCCGCCGTCGACGAGCGGCACGCCCCAGCGCCGGCAGAACACCCCGAACACCGCCGTGCGCGAGGCGACGCGTAGGTCGCACCACAGCGCCAGCTCCAGCCCGCCGGCCACCGCGTGGCCCTCCACAGCGGCGACCACCGGCTTGGAGAGCGCCAGGCGGGTGCAGCCGAGGGGGCCGGGCATGGCCATGTCCTGGTGGATGCGGTTGCCGTTCCCAGCCCCTACCGCCTTCAGATCGGCGCCGGAGCAGAACGTGCCGCCCGCACCGGTGAGGACGGCAACGTCGAGGTCGTCGGCCGCGCCGAAGTCGGTGAACGCGTGCAGCAGCGCGTCGGCGGTCGGCCCGTCGACGGCGTTGCGGGTCTCGGGCCGGTCGATGGTCACCACCAGCACGCGGCCGCGGGTGTCGGTGCGGACGGTCATCCAAGCGCCTCGCGGATATGGTCCATCCCCCGACCCTCGCGCATCGCTGCAGTCCCGTCCACCGGGCACGCATCCGGCATGCTCGCGTGCGCCGTGGTGGTGTCGGCACACGCTGTCGAAGATGGTCGGGGTCGGCGGCTCCGCTGGGCACGACAGTGGTGCCGTCTCCGGCGCTGGCAGGCCGCCACGACGGTCGTCGACGAGGCGCCCCCGAGCGACTGGTTAGGGTCGCGCCGATGGGGGAGCACCAGCATGGCCGCACGGGGACGGAGAAAGGCGACGCCGGTGACGGTGGCGGGCCCGCTTCCGGCGAGGAGCCAGGCGCCGTCGCCGTGCCGTCCTCGGTGACCGGCACGGTCAGCGCCGTGGCGGTAGCGCCGGGGGACGAGGTCGAGGCCGGCGCCCGGGTCGCCACCGTCGAGTCGATGAAGATGGAGTACCCGGTGATCGCCCCGATCGGTGGCCGGGTGCACCAGGTGGTAGCCGCTCCTGGCACCGCGGTCAGCTCCGGCGACGCGGTGCTCACCTTGGTGGCGGCAGCCTCCGGCTCGGCAGGTGCCGGCTCGCCGGGGGCGGGCCCGGGTGCGTCGGTGCCGGGCGGTGCCAGCCCGGCAGGTGCCGGCTCGCCGGGGGCGGACCGGGGTGCGTCGGTGCCGGCAGGTGCCAGCCCGGCAGGTGCCGGCTCGCCGGGGGCGGACCGGGGTGCGTCGGTGCCGGGCCCGGGTGCGTCGGTGCCGGGCGATGTGCGTCCGACGGCTGCAGCCGTTCCGGTGGTGCGCCGTGAGCTGGCCGAGCTGCGGTCCCGCCGGGCGCTGCTGGAGGACGCGGCTCGTCCCGAGGCGATGGCCCGCCACCGCGCTGTCGGGCATCGCAGCGCCCGGGAGAACGTGGCGGACCTGCTCGACCCGGGGAGCTTGGAGGAGTACGGGGGGTTTGCCGTCGCCGCCCAGCGGGCTCGGCGCAGCCTGGACGACCTGCAGAGGACCACCCCGGCCGACGGGTTGATCGCCGGGTTCGGGCGGGTGAACGGCGACCGCTATCCCGACACGGCGGACTGCGCGGTGCTCGCCTACGACTACACCGTGCTGGCCGGCACCCAGGGCCAGATCAACCACCGCAAGACCGACCGCCTGCTCGAGCTGGTGGCTCGCACCCGGGTGCCGCTGGTGCTGTTCGCCGAGGGGGGCGGTGGACGGCCTGGCGACACCGACACCACGACAGTCACCGGCCTCGACACCATGGCCTTCGCCCTGTTCGCCCGCCTGAGCGGCCTGGTGCCGCTCGTCGGCATCGCCGCCGGACGCTGCTTTGCCGGCAACGCCGCGCTGCTCGGCTGTTGTGACGTGGTGATCGCCACCGCGGATGCCAGCATCGGCATGGGCGGCCCGGCCATGATCGAGGGGGGCGGGCTCGGTGTGGTGGCACCCGAGGACGTGGGGCCGATCGCGGTGCAGGTTGCCAACGGCGTGGTGGACATGGCGGTGGCCGACGAGGCCGAGGCGGTGGCCGTGGCGCGCCGCTACCTCGGGTACTTCCAAGGCGCCGACGCCGACTGGTCGTGTGCCGACCAGGACCGTTTGCGGGACGTGCTGCCGGAGCGGCGGGCCGAGGTGCACGACGTCCGGCGCGTCCTGGCGCTGGTGGCTGACGAGGGGTCGGTACTGGAGCTTCGGCCGCTCGTCGCGCCGGGCATGGTCACCGCCCTGGCCCGCGTGGAAGGCCGGGCGGTGGGCGTGCTGGCCAACAACCCGATCCACCTGTCTGGCGCCATCGACGCGGCTGGGGCGTCCAAGGCGGCGCGCTTTATGGCCCTGTGCGACACCTTCGACCTTCCGATCGTGTCGCTGGTCGACACGCCTGGCTTCATGGTCGGGCCCGAGGCCGAGGCCACCGGGCTGGTGCGCCAGGCCAGCCGGATGTTCGTCGCCGGGGCGGGCACCACGGTGCCGTGGTGCTGCGTGGTGCTGCGCAAGGCCTACGGTCTCGGTGCCCAGGCCATGGCAGGCGGCAGCCTGCACGCGCCGCTGCGGACGGTGGCCTGGGCTGGGGGGGAGCTGGGCGGCATGGGGCTCGAAGGCGCGGTGCGGCTCGGGTTCCGCCGGGAGCTGCAGGCGGTGGCAGATCCCGGCGAGCGCCAGGCGCTGTTCGACCGGCTCGTGGCCATCGCCTACGAGCGAGGCAAGGCGGTGGAGGTGGCGTCGGTGTTCGAGATCGACGACGTCATCGACCCCGCAGACACCCGGCGCGTGATCACCGACGCCATCCGGTCTGCGGGGCCACCCCCGCCGCGCACCGGTCGAAAGCGGCCCGGGCTCGACACCTGGTGACCGGCGATCAGCCTTCGGGGTGGCGCAGCAGCTCCACGACAGCGGTGATGTCGTCGTCGGGGCCCGCACGGCGTGCTGCTTCGCCGAAGCGGTCGGCCACCAGCGCAGCCACCGGCAGGTTCACACCGGACTCGTGTGCGAGCGCCACGGCGAGCCGGACGTCCTTGGCACCGAGCTGCGGGGCGAACCAGCCCGGGTGCTCGCTGGCGAGGAGGTTGTCGAGCCGGTTGTGAACGGCGGGCGGTACCAGGGGCGATGTTCGCAGAAAGCCCTGCAGCACCTGTGGATCGGTACCGGCGGCCTCTGCCATGGCCACCGCCTCGGCCAGCACGGCCAGTCCGCCGAGGAGGAGGTAGTTGGCGGTGACCTTCAGTGTCGTGGCCGATCCGGCATCCTCCCCGCAGAAGCAGTGGCTGGCGGCCAGGTCGCTCCAGAGCGTGGCCAGCCGCTCGACGGTCGCGGGTGGGCCGCCGACCAGCAGCACAGCGGCGCCGTCCTCGACGGCGTTCGGTGCTCCCAGGATGGGTGCGGCGACGAAGCGCTCGGCGCCGACCGCCGTGGCGACGTCCCGGCTGGTGCGCGGCGCGACGGTGCTGCTGTCGACGAGCACGCCGTCGGCAGTGAGCGCTGCGGCCACGGTGTCGTGCACCAACGCCAGCACCGCGTGGTCGTCGGCCAGGGACATGATCGTCACGTCAGCACCGGCCACGGCCTCGGCAGCGTTGCCGGCCGCGGTGGCTCCGGCCTCGACAGCACCGGCCGTCCGCTCTGCGGTGCGGTTCCATACCGTCACCTGGTGGCCCTGGTCCAGGAGCCGGCGGGCAACCGCCGTCCCCATCCGTCCCGTTCCCAGCACGCTCACGCGCATGGTCGTGCTCCTCCTCGATCAGCGGTGCCGCCGGGTCTCCTCGGCGTCCCTTCGTGCTGTCGGACCGCACCGTCGCTCCACGATGCTGCCGGGCCGTTCGGGACCCTGGGTGGCCCCGGCTTGGGACCACCCCGTCGCCCGGTGCCGTGTGCCGCGCAGCGGGACTGGGACCGGCACCTCGCACCCTACCGGGGGCGGACGCGAACCCTCCGGTGGACTGCCCGACCGAATGCCCGGGACCGGGACCGGCCCATCTGTCACGTCGTCATCGACCAGGGTCGGTTGATCGGACGGCGGATGGTGACGCACGGCCCAAGGCGCCATCTATCGTCGAAGGATGCCCCGGGTCCCAGCGTCACGAGATCGGAACCGTGCCGGGACTGCGATGGCCGGAACGGCGCCGAACCGGCGCGGAACGGGGCAGCTCGATCCGGCGGGCGGCTCGGCCGTTGGGCGTCCCCTCACAGCGCGCTCGGTGATCGCCAGCATTCTGTTGCCCCTCGATCGCCCCGAGCTGACCGGCCGCTCCCTCGTCCGGTGTTGCGAGCTGTTCGGCATCGCCGAGGGCACCACCCGGGTGGCGCTCAGTCGCATGGTCGCCCGGCACGAGCTGGAGCAGACAGACGGCCGGTACCGGCTCACCGGTCCGATGCTCGAACGCCAGGCCCGCCAGCGCGCCGCCCGGTGGCCGAAGCTCCGGCCCTGGTCCGGTTCGTGGTTGGTGGCAGTGGTGGTCGCCGAGCGTCGGGGCGCGGCCGAGCGCGCCACGCTTCGCGGGGTCCTGCGCCACCATCGGATGGCGGAACTGCGCGAAGGCGTGTGGGCTCGTCCGGACAACGTCGACGGCATGGTGATGGCGCTCGCCGCCCCCGGAGCGGGAACGACGGTCGATCCGGTCGTGTCGGCGAGGGGAACGGCCGCGCCGGTCACCGGTGGGATGGCGGCACCCGGCGGGGAGGGAGCGGAGGGCGGAGAGCTGGCGATCACCGGGGAGCGTGGATCGGTGATCGGGCACTGCCTGTGGCTACGAGCCGTGCCGGCCGCAGACCTCGGCGCCCCCGACGACCGGGGTCTCGCGCGCCGCCTGTGGGACCTCGACCTATGGGCGTCACAGGCCCGATCGCTCCTGGCCGACCTCGACCGCACCCTGCCGAGGCTGCAGGCTGAGGACACGTCGGCGCTGGCCCCGTGCTTTGCGGTGGCGGCTGCAGCCGTCCGCCACGTCACCGCCGACCCCCTGCTTCCCGGCGAGCTGCTTCCTGGCCGGTGGCCGGCCGACGAGCTGCGCTCGCGGTACGAGATGTACGAGCACGCCTACGGCACGCTGCTCGCGTCGTGGCTCGGAGGTGCCTCCCCAGCCGGCGGGACGGGTGCAGACGCCGGGACATGACGGCCGCACCGGGCGGTGGTGGCGCGACGGGCTGCCGTGCACAGAACGGCACGGGAAGCGCCATGTGGTGCCGGGTTCGTCCTTCCCCGGGGCGCTGCAGGTCCATGCCCGGCCCGGTGGCGACGTGGTTCCCTGTGGCGACGTGGTTCCCTGTGGCCTGGTTCCCGGTGGCGACCTGGTTCCCGGCGACGTGGTTCCCTGTGGCGACCTGGCGCCCGTGCCGGGTCACGCGAGGCGCTGACCGGAGGAACGCTGGATGATCGTCACGAACTGGTGGTGGGCAGCGCAGCG
>JAJZLP010000322.1 GCA_021803325.1 Actinomycetes bacterium | reverse complement strand
GTCCCTGGTCAGCGGCTTGACCAAATGGTCAGGAAAGACTCGATGGCGCGTTCATCGCGCGTGAGGTCTCCGAGCCGGGGTGACCGTGCCGCCCGGTGGTGAGCATCGGGCACCGCGCCTCGTCAGATGTGACCGCGCTGCCTTCGACATCTGCTGGGGCGGGGCCCACCGGAGATCGTGACGCCGCCGACCACACCGACTCCGACGCCGGCACCTCCTCGCCGTGCCCCGGCCACCCACCGAATGGCTTGCGGTAGGTGTCGCCGTGATGTCACTTGGGAAGCGGGGTTCGGGGACGGGTGGTTGGCGGCTGGTGGTCAGGGGACCGGGATCTTGACGAGGGCGGGGTAGGGGTTGGTGGCGCCTGGCTCGGTGGGGGGTTCGAGGAGGTAGAGCGAGTGGTCGAGGACGGCGGCCTGGCCGGGGACGAGGCCAAGTCCTTGGCCGAGCGGGACGGGGAGCGGAGGGAGGGTTACTGCGGCCTTCTCGGCGCCGGTGTTGGGATCGATCCGGACGATGACCTGTGGGCTGATGGGCGGTGTGGCCCCTGGCGCGGTCCACTGCATGGTCCACAGGCCTTGCGACTGGTCTCCGATCACGGTGTTGGGGTCGTAGCCCGCTTCGGCGACGGCGAAGATGGGTCGGGGGTTGCTGCCGTCGAAGCGCTCGATGGTCTGTTGGCCGCATGCTCCTCGCTCGGTGGGGCCGATCCCGGCCCACAGGGTGTGGCCGCTGCCGAGCAGCCAGCAGGTGTGGGCGGCGGTGCTGGGGATCACCACGTTGGGCGTGGCTGCCCCTGGAGAGACGCGAAACAAGGCGGGCGAAGTGGTTCCTTGGATGGAGTTGCCGATCCATAGGCCGGCGTCGTCGGCGGCCATGATGGGGCGGAACAGTGCCGGCATGGCGACGGTGTCGACGACCGCGCCGGTCGTGGCGGATACCTGGAGGAGTTCGGGTCGGCCGGGGTGGTTCTGGTCGACGGTGGCGGCGGGGGTCGTCGTCGAGTTGTCGTAGATCCAGAGCCATCCACCGCCATAGGCGGTGACGGGCCTGGTGTCCGAGTACGAGGCGTAGGTCATGACGACCGGCCCCACCGACACGGTCCTGGTGTGGGGAGCGACGTGGGCGATCTGGATGGTGGCGTTGTTGGAACGGGGGATGTAGCGGTTGACGATCCCCGCGGTCCGGCCGTGAACGGTCGGGTCGTCGCAGCTTGCCTCCGCCGTGATGGTGAGATGCAGGTTTGTCGGGTCGACCGTGGCGGCCACGCAGGTCGGTGTCTGCGTACGGGTCGTCGACGCGACCTCGCCGGTGAGCAGCAGCGCGTCGGAGGTGGTGGCAATCTGGTCGAACTCGTAGGCGGCGGGCAGCACAACCGACGGGGAGGCGTAGGCGACCCGGACTGGCGCAACCGCCGAAGCTGCAGGAGCTCCGGGATGCGCAGCGGACGGCGACGTCACCGTCGACACCACCGCAACGGCGACTGCCAAGACGACCACCGTCCCCGTCGCCGCCCAGGCGGTCAGCCGTCCCCGCACTCCGCACCTCCCAGCCCATCAACGACAGGAGCCCACCCAAACGGGGGAGAGGGCAATGTGCCTCTGCCCACATATCTAGCGACGACCGAAGGCCGTCCCGCGTTGCAGCCCATTGACCCGGACGGCCCGCCACCAGGCTCTCATACCCGGCGGTTGGGGCGCGTCAGGTGGCGGACCGGACGCGGTTCGGGGACGAGTGGTGGGAGGTAGGGGCGAGCTCGAAGGGCGGGCTTGGCCTGCGCTCGGTCAGGCTGGCTCCCACGCCGCGATGACCTCGGCGATGTCCGTCGTGGGCTGTCCGTGCCAGCGGCCCAGGAGCCGTCGGGCGATCACAACGTCGTGGAGCCACAACGTCGCGTCGGGGATCCATCCGGCGAGCAGCGTGTAAGCGTCGCCGACGGGAAGGGCGAGCCCGCAGGAGGCGACGTATCCGCCGACGGCGACATGCACGCCGTCGTAGTGCGCCATGACCTCGTGCCAGTTGGGGAGGACCCAGGGACCGGCGACGCCGCCCCAGTCGCGCCACTCGCCGTCGTGGGTTCCGGTGGCGTCCTCGGGGAACCGTTCCACCAGGCGACGCCAGTCCTCGGGCTCGGCGATCTCGTACACCCGGGCCGACGGATTGATGTCGACCGAGAAGATCCGGGCGCCAGTCACGCGGAAGGGCTGGTAGGTGTCGATGAACCCCAGCAGGGCTGTGGTGGGCAGTGGGGGGACCGCACCGGTCGTCCAGGTGAGCGGAGCGAAGCCCGGTGCCGACCACCACGTGGCGCCGATCCGGACTCCCGATCGTTCGCGCGGGCGCTGGCGCCGCAGGCCGTCCTCGTTGGCTTGCCGCTCACGATCGACCGTCTCGCGCACGACACCGTCGATCCTGCCCGCTCCGATCTCAGGCAGGTCGTCCCAGATCAGGAGCCGCTGGTCGACCAGGTCAACCGAATCCCACCAGCCGAGCGGTCCCGCCGCGGCACCGCAGCGGCGGGCGGTAGGTGTCGGACGTCAGGCTGATTTGGCGGGTGGGTTGCTGACCCCGAGCAGTCGAGTCTTGCGGCGGCCCTTGACGACGTTCACTTCGAGCTTCGCTCCGAGCGCCTCGACGTACTGCTCCAGGACCTCGATCGTCACGTTGTGCGAGCGTTCGATGGCGGCGACACGCGGCTGGGAGACACCCAGACGCCTCGCCAGCTCGCGCTGGCTGAGCCCGGCATCTTCACGCAGCGCCGTGAGCCGGTTGGCGAGCAGGAGCTCCTGCTCGATCTCCGCCACGCGCTCCTCGGCGCCCTCGGTGGCGAGGACCCGCTTCTCCCAGTCTCGTGCGCTCATCGCCTCTTCCTCCTGCTGGTCCCCTCGGGTATCTGGTCGTCCTGGGTTGTCAGCCGGCTCAGGTGGGCGTCGTAGCGCTGGTCGGCGATCGGCACGTTCACGGCGTACCACTTCGACCACGCTCCTGCCTTGTCGCCTCCGACGAGCAGGATGGCCCGCCTCCTCGGATCGAAGGCGAAGAGCACCCGCACCTCGGTCCGCCCCGTCGACCCGGGCCGGAGCTCCTTCATGTTCTTGTGTCGGCTGCTCTTCACCGTGTCGACCAGCGGCCGACCGAGCGCCGGACCGTGGATGCGCAGAACACGGACGGCCGCCAACAGCGCCTCAGCGTCGCCTTGCCCCAGACCGTCCGCCCAGGTCTCGAACGCCGGATCGAACTCCACGTCCCACGACCGCTCCGGCATTCGATAATAATAGCATTATCGACCCCGGCCCGGAGGGTATCATCGACACCGGCCCCACGACGCCGGCCGGCACGGCACAATTCCTCTGCAGGGCCCGCAGCATGGCCAAGGCGGCGTCGTGGTGACGAGCCTGGAGCTCGGGGAGGACGACAAGCAGGTCGATGTCGGAGTCACGCCCGTCGTCGCCGCGAGCGACCGAGCCGAACAGGATCACCTGGGCGGGTCGGAACCGCTCGACCAGCACGCGGACCACCTCGGGCACCCACGCCGCCAAGCTCCTGCGCTCGTACGTCGCCTTGCCGTCGCGAACCTCGCAGGAGACCACACTCATCGCCCGAGCTCACCTCTCGAGCTGCCGTAGCGGTGCCGTCCGGAACCCGCCATCCCATGATACGGACGCGGGCCGGGGGGCCGATGCCCCGAGCACCAAGTTGCCGGCGTCATCGCGCGGCTATCGCGCGTACGCCGCCGTTCGGCCCCGTCCACCGGTGATCTCCCACCCCCCTTGCCCAGCCACAACACGCCGCAGCCGTTCGGCGCCGCACGCCCCGATGCGTTTCCCAAGCTGAGAACGCGGGTTCGATTCCCGTCGCCAGCTCTCGACGTCCTGGTCACAGACGTAAGCGGGCGGTCAGGGGGCAGCAGTTCGCGCGGGGAGCCTCCGTACCGAGGCGACCGGGCCCCCGGGGCTGCGCCATCCCGGTGCGAGTCCGGCCTGCTTCTTCAACGTCGCCCCACACCGTCGCAGTCCTTCCCTGCCCAGCCCGGAGCGCCGGGCAGAGTGCTCCGTCCGATGCGACGGCGCCGCCCTCGACTTCTCCTGGGGCGAGGACCTGCCCGTGCACGCGATGCCGCCGACCACCCCGACACCGGCGACCGGCCGCACAGCCGGCGTTGCGGGATCAGGACAGTCGGCTCAGTCGCCGACGGGCAGGGTGTCCGCGGCTTCGGGTCTGGACGTCGCCGCAGTTCAGCGGGGGTGCGTCGAGGACGTCGCCGGGGTCCTGGGTGTGGGGTCGTGGCGTTGCTCTCCTACAGGTGCCTGATGACCGTTGCTGGCACGCCCGCCACCATGGTTGCCGGGGGGACGTCGTGCGTCACGATTGCCCCGGCTGCGACAACGGAATCGGCTCCGATGGTCACTCCGGGCAAGACCGTGGCAGCGGTTGCGATCCACACGTTCCTCTCGATCGTGATCGGCTCCACGGTGATGAAGGCCCGTCGCTTGTCCGGCTCGACAGGGTGACCAGCCGTGACCAGGTTGACCTTGTTTGCGATCATGACCTCGTCCGCGATCTCGATGGCTCCATGCCCGGTGAACATGCACTCGTAGCCGATGAAGACAGCCCGGCCGACGGTGATGTTCAGCCCGTAGTCCGCATAGAAGGGAGGGATGAGGTGGAACGAGTCACCAACGGGCTTGCCGATCAACTCTTCGAAGACTCCCCGGACCAGCTCCGGCTCGTCCCAGCAGTAGCCGCTCAGTTTGGCCGAGAGCCGGGTCGCCACCTTGATCCGCTCGGAGACAGCGCGGAACTCCGGTGATCTCACGCCAATCCACTGACGTTCACCCATGCGGACCCTTGATCGCCCTCTCCCCTGCCTGGTGTGCCAGCCCACACGCTACCGGCGGCGCCACGTCCGCATCCGTCCGTGGCCGTTCGCCCAAAGCGTTTCCCACGTTGAGCACGCGTCGAGCTCGATGCGCTCGTCAAGCGGTTGCGCAGCGTCCTCGACGACCAGCCCGTGACCCGGCTGGTGACGGTCTGGCGCATCGAGGGCGGCGCCACCCACCTGTCGGACTATCTCGCCACCCGTATCGTCGAGTTGGTGGTCCATGCCGACGACCTGGCATCCAGCGTCGGCATGGAGATCGACATTCCCGAAGAGGCCGCCTCCGCCGCTTTCGGCGTCTTCCTCGAGCTGGCCAGAGCACGCTCGGGCGACGTGGCCGTGGTGCGGGCTTTCGCCCGGAGGGAACGGGGTGACGCCGAGGTTCTCCGCGTCCTGTGACTCCAGCACGCCGACGGACGAACCGTTCGGCTGGACGGGCCCACCCAGAGGTCGCCTTCTGCATGATCGTGTGGCGGAGTCCGCCAGGCTCGTCACGTTCGGTGCGACGAACGTCGACTCGACCTGGTCTGACCCTTGTGGCGGCTGGCGCTGGCACCACTCCCCACCCGCTCCAACTCGACCCGCTCCGACCTGCTCCGACCTGCATCGGGGGCCACGCGACGTGGTCTCGTTGCCCCGCCAGGGGCCGAAATTGGGCGAGTGACTCCACGGGTACCTCGCTGGCGGGTAATTTGCCCCACCGTGCCGACTCCCGAACCGCCGTTCGACGCGCCCATCTCGCGCCAGATACACCGGCAACGGAGCCGCCGTCGGCGGCGGCTCCGCCGCACGGTCATCGCGGCAAGCACCATCGTGCTCATCCTCGTCATCCTGGCCGGCGGCGGGTACCTGTACGCCCTCTACCGCTTCCACCAGATCCACAAGGACAAGGTCGGCGGTCTGGTGGCGGAGACCCCCAACAAGCCGATCAACATCCTGCTCATCGGCGAGAACTGCAGGTCCTGCCTCAACGGCAAGCAGGCAGCCGCCTTCGGCAACGCGTCCCAGGTCGGGGGCAACCGCTCCGACGTCACGATGATCCTGCACCTCGACCCGGCCACCCACTCGGCCAGCGTCGTGTCGATCCCCCGGGACACCTTCGTCCCGATCCCCGGTACCACCAACGCCAACCGTGTCGACGACGCCCTCAACGTGAGCCCGAGCGAGCTGGTCAAGACGGTGGAGGACGACTTCGGGATCCCGATCAACCATTTCGTCGGGCTGAACTTCGACACGTTCCAGAGCGTCGTGAACAGCCTGGGCGGGATCAACATGTACTTCCCCGACCCCGTCAAGGACGCCTACTCGGGGCTCAACATCCCCAACGCCGGATGCCACCACCTGAACGGCACGCAGGCACTAGCCGTCGTCCGAGCGCGCCACATGTACTACTACACGGGCGGCCAGTGGCTCTACGATCCGACCGGCGACATCTCGCGCATCCACCGGGACCACGAGTTCTTGAAGGTCCTGGCCGCGAGCGTGCGCGGCCGGCTGTCGAACCCGCTGACGGTGAACTCGCTCCTCGGTGCCATCGCTCCCGACCTGCAGATCGACCAGAGCTTCGGGATGAACGAGCTCATCGGGCTGGCGCTCGCCTACCGCAACGTCAACGCCAGCACCGTACCCACCGCAACGCTGCCGGTGTTCGAGGTCCCCGGTGCCTTCAGCTACCAGGGCAACTCCGGCTACGGCTCGGTGGTCTTCCCGGTGGCTCCCTCGGACTTCAGCGTGATCCGCAAGCAGCTCGGCCTTCCGACCCCCAAGATCACACCGGGCACCACCGTGCAGGTCCTGAACGGCTCCGGCATCTACCAGCAGGCCACCCAGACCGGTGATGCCCTGACACAGCTCGGGTTCAGCGTGGTGAACGTGGGTGACGCCACCCAGGCGTCGAGCCCGGCCGAGACGATCGTGTACTACGCACCCGGGCAGCAGGCCCAGGCCGTGGCCCTGACCGCGCAGCTGACCGGCAACGTCATCATGGGCGAGCGGTCGCTGCCCGCCGGCACCGACCTGCAGGTGGTCACCGGCACCTACCTGTCGGTATCCGGAACCCCGGCCGGCACGTCAGGCAGCACGGGCGGGTCGGGATCGGCATCGGGCTCCGGCAGCACGTCGTCGAGCTCGTCGAGCTCGTCGGCCAGCTCGGTCCCGTCGACCGACGTCACGCCGGCCACCGAGCCCCTGCCCAGCTACGACCCGCGGGCCTGCCCGTCCGGCATGGCGGTGACGCCGATCTCCTGATCACCGGTCCCCCGGCTGCGGGCCTGCGGCGTCCTCAGGCGAGCCGGCGCCGCACCACCTCAAAGCAGGCGATGGCGCGCTGGCGGTGGCCACGTCGAGCGACGGCAACGGGCCCGGCTGCGGACCTGCGACGTCCTCGGGCGAGCCGGCGCCGCACCACCACGACGCAGGCGATAACGTGCTGGCGGTGGCCACGTCGATCGACGGCAACGAGCCCGGCTGCGGGCCTGCGGCGTCCTCAGGCGAGCCGGCGGCGCACCACCTCAAAGCAGGCGATGGCGCTGGCGGTGGCCACGTTGAGTGACGGCAACGGGCCCGGCTGCGGGATGGAGGCCAGCACCGAGCACCGGCGACGGGTGAGCTGGCCCAAGCCGCGACCCTCCGAGCCGAGCACGAGGGCGACCGGTCCACGAAGCTCCTGGCCGAGCTCGTAGAGCATGGTTGGCGCTTCGGCGTCGAGCCCCACGGTCGCCACACCCAGTTCAGAAAGCCGGGCCAGGGCGGCAGGCACCCCGGGCACCACTGCGATGTCAAGATGCTCGATGGCCCCGGCGGCAACCTTGGCCACCGCCGCGGTCACGTGCGCGGCTCGATGCCGCGGGAGCACCACGCCGGTGACGCCGGCGCACGCTGCGCTGCGCAGGACAGCCCCGACGTTGTGCGGATCGGTCACCCCGTCCAGCACCAGCAGCAGGGGCATCCGGTCGTGGTCGGGCAGGCAGAGGTCGTCGAGGTCGGCGGGGACCAGGGGATCGGCGTAGGCCAGGACGCCCTGGGGCGCATCGGTCCTGGCCGCCGCATCGAGCCGACGGCGCGACACCGACTGCACCAGCACGTGGCGACGCGCACACCACCGCTCGATCTCGTCGAGCTGGACCGCCGGGTCCATGTCCTCGGCCATCCACACCTCGCGCACCGCCCGCCGGCCGGCGGCCAAGAGCTCCAGGACCGCCCGCCGGCCCTCCACCTGCTCGCCGCCCAGCTCGTGGCGGACCGCGCCGGCTCCCCGGTCGAACGCGCCCCCAGGCTGCCGGGTTCGGTCCGACATGCCATGAGTGCGGCCGTACGCCCCGGCAGAGCCCGATGCCCCCCGTCCCCGCCCGCCGGCCGACGCGCCACGGCCTGCCGCCCTCCCCGGCGCTCCTGCCCGGCCACCACCGCCGTGAGCGCCACCTGCTCCACCCGACGTCCCCGCCCGACCGAACCCACCTGAGCCGCCGCGAGACCCCCCTGACGCGCCCCTGCGGCCGGCGCCAGCGCCACCGGCACCGAAGCCGCCGCGAGGCCCGCCGGCACCACCGGCTCCGAAGCTGCCGCGAGCATCCCCCGATCCACGCCTGCGACCTGCGCTGGCACCAGCGCCGGAACCGCTGCCAGCCCCACCCGATGCACGGCCCCGGCCACCGCCAGCGCCAGCGCCACCACGTGCTCCGTTTCGACCTCCCGCAGCGCGCCCGCTGCCACCCGGCACCCGGCGAGCGCCACCACCACCCGGTCGACCACCAGAGCGAGCAGTCACGCCAGCTCCCCAGCGGTCGGCCCCGCTTCGACTGCTGCCAGCTCTGCTCCGGCTACTGCCGGCTCCGCTTCGAACGCTGCCGGCTCTGCTCCGGCTGCTGCCGGCTCCGCTTCGAACGCTGCCGGGTCTGATTGCGCGGCGGCCGGGTCACGTGGCGGCTCTGCAGCCAGGAGCACGACAGCCAGGCAGGCGATGCCCTCGACGCGTCCGAGCGCACCCAGGCCCTCGGCCCGCTTGGCGGTCACCGCCACAGGCGCCCCGACCACCATGCTGAGACGGTCGACCATGGCGGGCAGGTGACCGGCCAGCTTCGGCCGCTCGCATACCACGGTGCACTGGGCATTGACCGGCTGCCAGCGCGCATCACCGACCATGGCCACCGCCCGAGCCAGCAGGTCGGTCGAATCGGCCCCTGCCCATTCGGGCTGGTCCGCGGGGAAGTGGTGCCCGATGTCCCCCAGGCCGGCGGCGCCCAGCAGCGCGTCGGCGAGCGCATGGGCGATCACGTCCGCGTCGCTGTGCCCGACGAGCCCGGGAGCGCCCGGGACCACGACACCGCCCAGGACCAACGGCCGCTCACCAGCCGGAGCGAACGGATGGACGTCGAGGCCTTGTCCGATCCGCAGGGGCGCGATCACCGGTACCGGCTGCCCGCCGCTCATCGCCGGCACTCCGAGCCGGCAGAGGCACCGGCAGGACCGGCGACGATCTCTGGGTCCGCACCGTCGGCGACGACCCCCAAGCCCGCACGACCGGCGACGATCTCTGGGTCCGCACCGTCGGCGACGACCCCCAAGCCCGCACCGCCGCCTGGACCAGGGCCGGCCCCGGGCACGGCGTCGTCGTCGCGACGTGCCAGCAGGGCGCCGGCGACGACCAGGTCCTCGGGGGTCGTCACTTTGCGGTTGCGAGGATCGCCGGGGACGATCGCCACGTCGAGGCCGAGCGCCTCGACGAGCCCGGCGTCGTCGGTGGCATCGCCCCCGCCGGCATGGGCACGGCGCAGCACGTCAGCCCGGAATGCCTGCGGGGTCTGCACGGCGACGAGGTCCTGGCGGTCCACGGTGGCCGCCACCAACCCGCCCGCGACACGCTTGACCGTGTCGTGCACGGGCACGCCGGGGACAGCGCCCGCCGGACCCCCCGGACGCCGCACCGCCTCCACCACCGCCCGGAACAGCGCCGGGGTGGCAAGGGGGCGGGCCGCGTCGTGGACGACCACGACACCAGCGGACGCCGGCACGGCTGCCAGGCCGGCCCGGACCGACTCGGCACGGGTGGCGCCCCCACACACAACAACGTCGGCGCCGCCGTCGACCCCGGCCCGGTGGCCGTCGGGCCCGTCGGTACCGGCATCAGGAACGTCGGTGCCGGCATCGAGCATGCCGGTGCCGGCTTCGAGCACGCCAGCCGGCACGACGAGGACGACGCCGTCAGAGACTGACCGGGCGGCAGACAGCGCCCACGCCACCAGCGAACGGCCACCCAGGGCCTCGAACTGCTTGTGGCTGCCGAAGCGGGTGCCCGCACCGCCCGCAACCACCACCGTCCACACCTGCTCGCTCACTGCCGGGGGACCTCAGCGCGCCGGTGGATCGACGGCGTCGGGACGGCAGGCGCCACCGCCCGCGCTGTCCCGGCACGATCGTTCAGGGCAGGACCTCGTCGAGCCGGCGCTCGGCCTCCGCCTCGTCCACGTTGAGCGCGAAGGTGAGCTCGGACACCAAGATGGTCCTCGCCCGGCTGAGCATGCGCTTCTCCCCCGCGGACAGGCCCTTGTCCTTGTCCCGGATGGACAGGTTCCGGACGACCTCCGCCACCTGGTAGATGTCCCCGGAGCGCAGCTTCTCCGAATGGTTCTTGTACCGGCGCGACCAGTTGGTCGGCATCCGCGCCTCCTTCTTCCGAAGGACGGCGAAAACCTCCTCGACCTCTTCGTCGTTGATGACCTCGCGCAGACCGACGCCGTCGGTGTTGTCTGCAGGGACCATCAAGGTCAGGTCGCCATAGGCGAGACGGAGCACGAGGTACTCGCGCTCCTGACCGAAGGCCTCCTTGACCTCCCGACGCTCCACGATGGCGGCACCGTGGTGGGGGTACACCACCTTGTCACCGATGTCGAACACGGCTTCTCCCGACGGCCCGCCCAGGCTCAAGTGGTGGCGGGACAGCTTCCCAGGATACCCGGTCGGCGGACCGTCCCTGCCGCCGGGGCCAGGACGCCACCCCGCAGGGGCTGCCGGCAGCACGTCGAGGGTCCCAGGAGCCGGGGCGCAGCGCCGCCTGGCAGGCCGGGCCTGCGGCTCAGGTGTACCGGTCGAGGATGTTGGCTTCCGCCAGACGCGCGAGTCCATCTTTGACCGATCGGGCCCGGCTCTCCCCCACGCCGCCCACCTCTTCGAGCTCGTGGACCGACGCCCGCATGATCCGTTGCAGACCGGAGAAGTGCTCGACGATGCGGTCCACGACAGCTTCGGGGAACCGGGGCAGCCGGTGCAGCAGCCGGTACCCGTGTGGCTCCAACGGTGCGTCCAGATCGACCTTGGATGTCGAGATCCCGATGGCCACCGCCACCCGTCGGGGATCGAGGAGCTCGTCGGTCGACAGCCTGCCGAGGTCCACCAAGCAACGATCGAGGTCGGCGGAACGCAGCGGCGCACCACGCGCTGTCTCGGCGGAACGCAGCGGCGCACCATGCGCTGTCTCGGCGGAACGCAGCGGCGCACCATGCGCTGCCGCCCCCGCAGTGCCCTCGTCGCCGTTGGCTGCGGCGCCGCTGCCTGCCGACCCACCGGGGCTGCACCGGGAGTAGTCCCGCACGACCAACCGACGAACCTGGTCGACCCCGTCGACCAGCTCGTCGAGTTGCAGACGCAGCAGCCGGCCGTCGTCACCCAGCTCCACCAGGGCGATCTCGATCTCCTCGGTGATCCGGACCACCAGCTCGGCCGGCTGCAGGACAGCAGCGACGTCACGCACCGTGACGGTATCCTCGACCTCCAGGACCGACAGCGCGGTGACCGCCAAGTCGAAGCGGTGACGGAAGCGCTGCAGGGTCTGCAAGGCCTGGCTCACACGCTCGTGGAGCCGCGAGGCGGGCTGCAGCGTGTGGCGGTCGTCGCCGCGGTAGACGGTGACGATGCCCATGGCGGCCGAGATCGACATGACGGGGACGTCGACCGACCGGGCGACCCGCTCGGCCGTCCGGTGCCGGGTGCCGGTCTCGGTGGTCGGGATCGACGCACTCGGCATCAGGTGGACGTTGGCTCGGGCCACACGCGTCGCGTCGGCCGACAGGATGATCGCTCCGTCCATCTTCGCCAGCTCCGACAGCCGCTGCGGGCTGAACTCCGCGTCGAAGAGGAACCCGCCGGTGCAGATGGACAGCACGGCTGGGCCGTCACCCACGACCACCAAGGCCCCACGCTTGGCCAGCAGCACCCGCTCCAGCCCCTCGCGCAGGGGCTGACCAGGTGCAACGAGCGCCAGCGCATCGGCCATGGCGGAACTCGGTCGCACCACCACGCCCAAGATGGTACCCGGACCGGTGGGGGCCGGAATGGCACCGGCCCGCGACGGAGCCCGCCACGGACCATCGGTGGTGCAACCGATCAGTGTGGGTCGTCACCTCGGACGAGCCGGGGACGGGCCGGTGGGAACGGCCCGGCTGGCGGGGACGGCCGGGCCGCCGAGGGATGCCGGCGACCCGCGGCGCGGATGTCGGCGTCACCAGGGCCGTCGCCGAAC
>JAJZLP010000220.1 GCA_021803325.1 Actinomycetes bacterium | reverse complement strand
CGGTGGCCATCGCGCAACCGGACGACGGCGAGTGGCGGTGCCGGGGACCAGCGTTCCGGTGGTGGCCCAGATGTCGGTGCCGGCCGCGGTGGTGGTGTCGGTCCCGGTGCCGGCCGCGGTGGTGGTGTCGGTCCCGGTGTCGGTCCCGGTGCGGGTCCCGGTGGTGGTCCCGATCCCGGCCGCGGTGGTGGCGCCGGACCCGGTTTCGGACCCGGTGCGGGTCCCGGTGCCGGTCCCGGTGGTGGTCCCGATCCCGGCCGCGGTGGTGGCGCCGGTCCCGGTTTCGGACCCGGTGCGGGTGCGGGTGCCGTGATGGCAGGGCGATGGCGTTCCCGGCAGGTCGCCTCCGTCGCTCTCGTAGGGGTGGCACTCATCGCGGCCGGCGCGGCGGTCGCCGTGGCCAGCGCTGGAAGGAGTCCCCAGCGGGCTCCGGTCTCGGCGGCATACCGAGACCGTGCTCGCCACCCAAGCGCCCCGACGTCACCGGGATCCGTTCCGGACCGGCCTGCCGCCGGTTCGGGGTTGTCGCCGACAAGCTCGGGGCCGTCGTCCCCCGGTTCGGGGTTGTCGCCGGCAAGCTCGGGGTCGTCGTCCGCCGGTTCGGGGTTGTCGCCGGCAAGCTCGGGGTTGTCGGTATCGCCGATCTCGGGCGCAGGGGGGGCCGGTAGCGCCGGGTCGGGCTCGGCCGCTCCAGCGACGGTTGGGCCTCCGCCGGTGATCTCCGCGCTCTCCCCGTCATCAGGTGTGGCCGGCGAGACCGTGACCGTGACCGGGCAGGACTTCTTCAGCGCCGACGGTCGGATCGTGGTGCGGTTCGGCGGCGTGGTGGTGCCGACCCGCTGCCCGGACCAGTCGACGTGCGTCGTCACCGTCCCCGCTGCGGTGGTGGCGGGTGCCCCGCCGCCTGCCGTCGCCGTGACACTGACCACGGATGCAGGCATGTCCAACGCGCTCGCGTTCCGGTACGGGTGAGCGCCCCCGGAGGCGGATGCAGCGCCCGGGTGGTGGGTGGACGCAGCCGATGAGACTGTTCGTCGGCGTGCTGCTCCCCCGGGAGGTGGTGGCCGTGCTCGCCACGGTTCCTCGTCCACAGGATCCCGGCGTGCGGTGGTCGGCGCCGGAGCAGTGGCATGTGACCGTGCGGTTCCTGGGCGAGGTGTGCGACGTGGGAGGTGTGGCCGCGGCTCTGGGCCAGGTGCCGGGTCGCCTGCGGGCCGAGGGCGTCGGCCTGCCGGAGGCCGCCCTCGGGCCGGTCACGGCCTGGTTCGCCGGTGGGCGGATCCTGCACGTTCCCGTGGGCGGGCTCGACGATCTCGCCGGGGCGACCGGATGGGCGCTGTCACACTGGTCCCGGGCGCCGGAGCACCCCTTCACCGGCCACGTGACGCTGGCCCGAGCCAGACGGCCGGGCCACGGATTGCAGTCACCGGGGGCGGGAGCGCCGGTCGCCATCCGTTGGACGGTCACCGGGTTGGCCCTGGTGGCGTCCACCCTGTCGGCTTGTGGGGCGCGACATCGGGTGGTGCACCGGGTGCCCTTGGGGTGACGCCGGGGCCCGGGGACGTCCCCGTGGGCAGCCCAGCGGGGTGCAGTGACCGGATGCGTGCACGAACACGTGTTCGTAACTACACTCCTGAAAGACCAAGGGTCGAGCGGTGCCGAGGTCGCATCACCGGGTCGGACCGGACCAGGAGCAGGCTGCTGTCACACCTGCCTCCTACGGTCGGGTCCTGTCGGAGCGGCGGAAGCGGCTGCACGAGCGAGGAGAGAAACCGGCATGGAACGTGACAAGGCGCTGGAGATGGCCCTTGGCCAGGTCGAAAAGCAGTTCGGCAAGGGCTCGATCATGCGCATGGGAGAGAACCTGCACATGGCCATCGAATCGATCCCCACTGGGGCAATGGCGCTGGATCGGGCCCTCGGCATTGGCGGGCTCCCCCGCGGGCGAGTGGTGGAGATCTACGGTCCCGAGTCGTCGGGGAAGTCGACCCTCGCCATGCACGTGGTTGCGGAGGCCCAGCGCAACGGAGGGATCTGCGCCTACATCGATGCGGAGCACGCCATGGACCCCGTCTACACCAAGGCGATCGGGGTCAACATCGACGACCTTCTCATCTCCCAGCCCGACACCGGGGAGCAGGCGCTCGAGATCGCCGACATGCTCATCCGGTCGGGGGCGCTCGACGTCCTGGTGATCGACTCGGTCGCTGCCCTCACGCCGCGAGCGGAGATCGAGGGGGAGATGGGTGACACCCACGTCGGTCTGCAGGCGCGGCTCATGTCGCAGGCGTTGCGGAAGCTGACCGGCAGCCTCAGCAAGTCCAACACCATCGCGATCTTCATCAATCAGCTCCGCGAAAAGGTGGGGGTCGTGTACGGATCCCCCGAGGTCACCCCCGGTGGCAGGGCGCTGAAGTTCTATGCCTCAGTGCGGATCGATATCCGGCGGGTGGAGGCCATCAAGGATGGAGCCGAGGTCATCGGCAGCCGGACCCGGGTCAAGATCGTCAAGAACAAGGTCAGCCCCCCGTTCAAGACTGCCGAGTTCGACATCATGTACGGCACGGGTATCAGCCGCGAAGGTTCGTTGCTCGACGTAGCCGTTGACCTGGGGTTGGTCAAGAAGTCCGGGGCGTGGTTCACCTACGAGGGCGAGCAGCTCGGGCAGGGCCGGGAGAACGTCAAGCAGTTCCTCCGTGAGACCCCCGAGCTGATGGTGGAGATCAACGAACGGGTGCGTGCTGCCCTGGGGGCCGACACGAGCGTCGAGGACGAGCTCGACTCCGGTGTGCCTGTTCCCGTGGAGGTACCGGCTGGCGACTGAGGCGGGCTGGCGCGGCGGCGGCCAGGGCAGATCGGCCGTCGCCGCTGCAGCCGATCATCCAGGCCTGCTCGTCGATCCCCCCACGCACCAGTGGATCCGAAAGGGATTGGGAGCCCGCCGGTGTCGGATCGGCCCGCCGGTGTCGGACGTGCCGGCGGTGCCGGATCAGCCCGCCGGTGTGCTCCCGGAGCTCCCTGCCGTCGAGCCCGATCCGGCTGGAGCAGCCGTGGTGATGGGGATCCCAGATGGGACGAGCTCGACCCAGGTCACACCCGGCGCCAGGGGGATCGTCGCTCCGGAGCGGTCGACGAGCACCATGGGCGACGACAGCGACGAGCGGCGCCAGGTCCCGGAGATGGCCACACCGTTGCGGAGAACGACCACCGGCCCGCTCCCGGTGGCGTGGACCTCGACCTCGTGGGCGCCCAGGCTGTTCTCCACCCACGGCCCGGAGAACGTGTGGACATGCATGGCGACGACGTTGGCGGCAGCGACCGGGGCGGGCGAGCCGTCGATCGTCGATCCGCTCAACGTCGTCGCCGGCTGGCCGGCGTACGAGAGCTGCCAGTCGCTGCTGCCGGGAACCCACGTCCAGGTGACGTCGCTGGTCGAGGAGAACGGGATGTGGACCGACGAGGTGGTCGTGCCTCCGTCGGGCACGGCAGCGCGGTAGGAGAACAGCGGTGCCGGCGGTGTGGTGTCCGATGGAGCCAGGTTCCACATGCTCCGAGCGGAGACATAGGTGTCGTAGGGGGCGTAGCGGCCCGACGGGTGCACGGTCAGGTTCGAGTACTGGAAGACGACGTCGATGTTGGTGAGATTGGCGGCATTGAGGAGGGCCAGGATCGGGTTGATGCCGCCGGCGTGGACCAGGAGCGGATGGCTGAGCTCGTCGGCGATGGCCACGTCCGGCTCGCGGGCCGATCGGACCGGGCCGATCAGCGACGGAGACGAGCATTGGAAGACCGCCACCAGGCGGGTGATGGCACCCTCCACCGGTTCTTCGAAGACGATGTCCGCCTGGTTCAAGGCGGACTGTGGGCGGGCAGTCGGATAGTTGTCGACCTTGACGGCGAGCGCCGGGCGGTGCGGGACGGCGCCCCCTGGGGCCAGCTCCCCGGTCAGGGGGCAGACCGGCCCTATCGGCGAGTGGGAAACGACGCGCCGGTGGGTTGGCCGCTGGTGTCGTACGTGGCCGATGGCGTGGTGCACCGTGCGGGCGGCAGCGATGGGCGCAGCCGCAGCCAGGATGACGACGGCGAAGGAGATGAAAGCGGCAGTACCGGCCATTGTCGCCGTCGCCGTCCGGGAATGGCCGCGACCACCGGTTCGGGCGTGGCGTGGCGCCGCGTGTGCGGCACGGCGGCGCTGGCCCGGCTGTCGGGACCGGTGCGGCCCGCCGGCTTGGGAGGGGCCTGGCAGCGGGGTCATGAGCGGGTTCTCCTGCCGGGCTGGCGGGCGGGCGAGGGGGCACGTGGGCGGGTAGCCGGGAAGACGCTCAGGTCGACCGTTGCGCATCGATACCACCCGGGCACCTGCCGGCCTGCAGGATATCCGGGCACCTGCCGGCCTGCAGGATATCCGGCCGGCGGCCGAGCGCCCCGGTATCGACCCGACCGGTGGTCTGCGGCCGCCGTCGGCGGGGCTGTTGGCCGGCAGGTGGTGGCCGACCGACTGCGGTGGTGGAGTGGGATGGCCAATGGCGGCGGGGCTAGCCTGCCGGCGTGCCGTCGGACCGTCCAGTGCTTCCGGGCCGCCCACCAGGGCGCCTGGCGCTTCGGCTCCTCCCGTCGTGGCTGCCGCCCCTGTTCCGGCAGAAGGCGACCTCGGCCATCCACGGAGCCTGGGAGTGGATCTGCCTGTACGGCGCCATCGGGCCCGATCATCCCCGGGCAGCCCGGTTCGGCTCCTTCGGCGCCGGCAGCTTCGTCGCCTTCCCTCCCGGGTCGGTCTACAACGAGCGGTGGATCCGCATCGGTTCGAGCACGATGATCGGACCGTGGGTCACCCTGTCGGCCGGCATGGCTCCCGGCCAGCAGATGATCACCGACCCGGTCGTGGCCATCGGGGACCGGGTGGTGATCGGGCGCGGCAGTCATGTCGTCGGGCACCTGCGCATCGAGATCGGCGACGACGTGCAGACCGGCCCCTACGTGTACGTCACCGACCAGAACCACAGCTACAGCGATCCCGACCAGCCCATCGGCACCCAGGTCCCGCACGATGCGCCGGTCGTCATCGGTCCGGGCAGCTGGCTCGGAGCCGGCGTGATCGTGCTTCCCGGTGCCCGCATCGGCCGGAACGTCGCCGTCGGTGCCGGTTCCGTGGTGACCGGAACGCTGCCCGACCACTGTGTCGCCGCCGGAGTGCCGGCTCGCGTCATCAAGCGCTACGAACCCGGCAGCGGCTGGCACGCCGTCCGGAATGTCGCAGGCGCAACGCCTGTTGATGAAGCCTGACCGAGCAGGTTCCTGCCGGAGGAGGTACCCGTGCCCGCTGTGACCGTTGCTGATCCCACCGTTCTTCCTCGCGTCGCGAGCTCGACGCCTGACGCCCGGGCTCGCCGGGTGGTGTCGGTGACGACTGCTCCCGCCGGCCTGGAGGGCGAGGGCTTTCCGGTGCGCCGGGCCTTTGCCGGCGTCGACCTGGCGCGGCTCGACCCCTTCGTCCACATGGACCAGATGGGTGCCGTCGAGTACGCACCGGGTGAGCCGAAAGGCACGCCATGGCACCCGCACCGGGGCTTCGAGACCGTGACCTACATGATCGACGGGACGTTCCAGCACCAGGACTCGATCGGTGGCGGTGGGCTCATCACCGACGGCGACACCCAGTGGATGACCGCCGGAGCGGGGATCCTGCACATCGAACGGCCGCCCGACGAGCTCGTGGCCAGCGGCGGTCTCTTCCACGGGATCCAGCTGTGGGTGAACCTCCCGGCGGCGCTGAAGCGGGTGGCCCCCCGCTACCAGGGCATCGCCGCGCCGCACGTCACCCTGGCGACCACCGCCGACGCCGGAGCGCTCATCCGGGTCATCGCCGGTTCCGTCGGGGGCATCGGCGGGCCCGGAGCCACACACACGCCGATCAACCTGGTGCACATGACGGTCAGTCCGGGGGCCCGAGCGGACGTGCCCTGGCCTGCTCGCTCCAACGCGCTCGTCTATGTCCTGAGCGGGAGGGGCACTGTCGGCGAGGATCATCAACCGATCATCGGCGGGCAGCTTGCCGTACTGGAGGACGGCGACTCACTGGTCGTCGAGGCGGACCGCAGCCAAGACGCCGCCGCCCCTGCGCTCGACGTGCTCCTTCTCGGTGGAGCCCCGATCGGGGAGCCGGTCGTGGCCTACGGGCCGTTCGTCATGACCTCCAAGGCCGAGATCGCCGAAGCCTTCGAGGACTACCAGGCAGGTCGGCTCGGCACGGTGCCGGCAGTGCACATCGGGGACTGATCGTGGTGGCCGGCACGCGGGCGGACCACCACGGTCTTCGGGTCGTGCCCACCGCAGAGAGTGACGGCGTTGACCCTTACGGAGATTGTCGACTCGGATCCCAGCTGGGAGCCGGGTAACGGGATCTGGTGGGATCTACGCCGAAGGCGGGGCCAGCACGGCGACGGCGTTGTAGCCGCCCATGCCGAGCGACGACTTGAGCACCGGCCCGTCGACGCACGCCGTGGCGCCATCGAGCAGCTTGGGATGCCCGGGGGCCACCCGCGGCGGCGCCGGGATCACTCCCGACTGGAAGCCGAAGAGCGACGACAGCAGCTCGACCGCTCCGGCTGCAGCCTGGCAGTGGCCGACCAGCGGTTTCACGGAGAAGATGCCTTCGATCCCCGTGAGCAGGTCGTCGACGACCTTGGCCTCCGCATCGTCGCATTGCTGCGTGCCGGGCCCGTGTGCGTTCAGGTAGGCGATCTCCTCCGGCCGCACCCCGCTGCGAGCCAGCGCGAGCTCGAACGCCCGGAACACTTCCACGAGGTCGGGTGCGATGGAGATGATGTGGGCGCCGTCGTGGGTGGTGGCCCCTCCCAGCAGGTCGCCGATGGCTGCGTCGGACCGACCGGACACGACCATGCCCACGGCCGCCTCGCCACCCACGAAGCCTCGGCTGCCCTGCTGGAAGGGTCGGCACGCGTCGAGGGCCGGCGAGTCGCAGATGAGGACGCCGACGTTCGTGAACGCAGCGCAGGTCTCCGGGCTGGCCGACAGGTCACAAGCCAGCACCAAGACGTCCGACACCAGCCCGGCGTCGAGCCAGAGCTTGGCCGTCAGGAGCGCGGTCACTCCCGACGCGCACATGGCGGACACCGCCATCGTGGGGCCGTGGAAACCGAACTCCTGATTGATGCCGGTGAGCACAGCCGATGGCATCAAGGTCAACCATTCGCGCTTGGAGGTGTCGCGCCCGCGGCGGTGATGAAAAGCTGACCACCGTTCGAGATCCCCGAGGACGAGCGCATGGATGACGCCAACCGTTTCGCCCGGACGCCAACCCCGATCAATGGCATTGTGGACAGCCTCACGCGCCGCGAAACGGGTCGCCCTGGCGTAGGTGCTCGGGCCATCGTCGGGATCACCGCCGTCCTCGATCGTGGCGATATACACAGGACCTTGCGACAGGTACTCCTCGTAACCTTCGACGGGCTGGACCGCCGGAACCCCGCTGTACAGCCCGTCCCACAGATGCTTCTGACCCCATCCGTAGCCAGTCACCGCGCCGATTCCGCAGATAGAGGCCGGTGTGGAGCCAACCCGATCACCGTCGTGGTCACGAACCGTCGCGCTGCCCATCGTGCAACCTCGCTTCGTCCAGTCGGTTGCTGCGGATGATAGCGAGCGTCCCCCGCTGCGTAAAGGACGAGCGGTACGCTTTACACAAATGTCGTCGCACGGTGCCGTCCGCGCTGCTGGCCCTATGAGTTCTCGGTGCGCGTCCCTCGCTGCATACCCACGCTGTGCGTTCGGAATATCGCGCGCACAGAGTTCACGTGTGCTTCAGGGATCGGACGGTTCTGGTCTCGAGGTGCCCGTTCCCATCGCACTCGCACGCGCTATTCAAGGTCGTCTTTACCCGTGCCGATATGTCGGGCATGGTCCTGGCACGAGTCGGATTGTGCACGCCTGTTGCACCGTCGGGTTCCGACGCGGTGGTCCCGCTCACTGCCGAGCAGCGGCTGGCGTTGTTCTCCGACCTCGCCCGCGTGGTGACTTGGGAATTCGACCCTCGTGGCGCCGGCATCCGGTGGCACACACCGTTGGCGCGTCTCATCGGGGACGACCCGACGCCGGGGAGCTACTGGCTTTCCAGCGGGCCCGCTGGTCGTCATGGCCAGTCGGTCCGCCCGGTCGAGCCGGATGAGCTCGGAGACGCGCTCCTGGCGCCGGTCATCGAGGGTGCTCGGGCCGGGATGGGATGGGACAGCTATGAGCTGCTGCAGGAGATGGTGGCGCCGTCAGGCCAGCCCACGCGCCTGCTCGTGCGGGCGATGAGCGTTTCCGGGGGTCCCGAAGGCCATCTCTTCGGCATCGTCGGTGAGCCCGAGCCTGTGGACGGCACGCCGTGGATCTCTGCCGACACCGCCGAGCGCCTGCAGCTGCTGGTCGAGCACTCACCCAGCGGGATCGTCGTCCACCAGGACGGCAAGCTTGTCTACGCCAACGCGTCTGCCATCAAGATGACCGGCTACCGCACGTTGCAGGAAGGTGTGGGCCAGCCGATCACGGCGTTCTTGCACCCGGACCACGTGGGACCCACCGTCGCCCGGCTGTCGCAGCTCTTCCACAGCGGCGATGTCGTGAAGGGCCACGAGGCGCTCATCCTGCACTCCGACGGCACCGAGGTCCCCGTCGAGGTGACCAGTGCCCGCACCACCTGGGGAGGAAAACCCGCGTTCCAGGTCATCCTGCACGACATCACCGAGCGCAAGGCGGCTGAGGAGGCCAACCGGGCCCTCCTGGCTGTCGAGCGCCGGTATGCGGCTGCCGTTGCCGCCCTCGAAGAGGGCGTGCTCGTCCTCGACCGGGACGGGTCGGTGCAGGCGGCCAACGAGTCGGCTGTCCGCATCCTCGGGCACCGCCTGCAACGCGGGCGGGGAGACGCGGTGCTCACCGGGGGCGGGATCGTCTGGGGCGTGGACGGCGGAGCGATCGCAGCCGAGGATCTGCCCGTCGCCCGTGCGCTCAGGCGGCAGGTCACCCGCTCGCATGCGGTGCTCGGCGTGGTCAGCGACGGCGGGGTTCGCCAGTGGCTCTCGGTCAACACCCGTCGGCTCGACGACGACCAGTCGGTCGACGGTGCGGTGGTGGTGTGCTCGGTGTCCGACATCACCGAGCGCAAGCAGCTCATGGACAGGCTTGCCTGGGAGGCCCGCAACGACGTGCTGACGGGCCTGTTGAACCGCACCGGCCTGCTGGCACGCATCAGCGAGACGGTTGCCGACGCCGACCTCGTTGGCGGGGCCGTGCTCCTGGTGATCGACGTCGATCGCTTCAAGATGGTGAACGACTCCCTGGGTCACGCGGCAGGTGACGAGGTCCTGCGGGCAGTCGCCCACCGGCTCGCCGACGCAGTGCCGCCCACCGCTGCCGTCGGCCGGCTCCACGGGGACGGGTTCGCCGTGCTGCTCACCGGTGTGGTCGACACCGAAGGGGCCGTAGCATGGGCGGAGACACTTCGAGCGGCGCTGGCCCGGCCGCTGCGCCTGGTTTCGGGCCGCATCCTCAACCTCGGCGTGAGCGCCGGCGTCGTGCGCGCCGACCCGTCGGAGCGCGACGCGGGCCGGTTGCTCCAGGACGCGGACCTGGCCATGCTCGAAGCAAAAGGTCGGCACCGGGGCCGGGTCGCGCTGTTCGACGCCGGCCTGCGCGACGAGATCGGAGGCCGGCTCGAGCTCGAGCACGACCTTCGGGCCGCGGTGGCGAACGGCGAGCTGCGCGTGGAGTACCAACCCGTCGCTTCGCTCGCCGACGGTCGTGTCGTCGGCTTGGAGGCACTGGTCCGCTGGGAGCACCCCAGCCGCGGCCTGCTCATGCCGGCACGGTTCATCGGTCTTGCCGAAGAGTCCGAGCTGATCGTGACGCTGGGATCCTGGGTGCTCGTGCAGAGCTTTTCGCAGATGGCACGGTGGCGGGCGCGCCATCGGGGTGCGGAAGATGCCTTCCTCGCTGTCAACGTGTCGCCACGCCAGCTCGAGGGTTCGGATCTCGTGCCCGCTGTCGACGAGGCGCTGCGCCGCAGTGGGCTGTCACCGTCGGCTGTGGTGCTCGAGATCACCGAGTCCGGCTTTGTCGCCGACGACCCGCACATCGCCCGAGTGCTCGACGACCTGCGGGGAGCGGGCCTGCGCCTGGCGGTCGACGACTTCGGCGCCGGCTACTCGTCGCTCAGCCAGCTCAAGCGGCTGCCGGTCAGCTTCCTCAAGATCGATCGGGCGTTCGTTGAAGGTATCGGCACCAACCACCAGGACGACCACATCGTGTCCGTCGTGACCGAGCTGGGCCATGGACTTGGCGTCAGGGTCATCGCCGAAGGCGTGGAGACCGAGACCCAGCGCGACGCCGCCCGCCGGCTCGGCTGCGACCTCTACCAGGGATATCTCCTGGCGCGACCCTGCCCGAGTGCAACGGTCCCGGCCTTCTGGCCTGGCGCAGGCGGCCCCGGCAAGCGCTGAGCCGGCCCCGTCGATGGGCGTGGGTGGTCGTGAACCGCGCCAGGCGTGGATGGAACCCACTCCCGTCGAAGGGAGGAGCCGGCAGACGGATCGCTGGGCCGGCGGCCCCGCCTGCGCCGCCGGGTCTGGAGCACCTCGGCGGTGCCCAGGTGCTGCGGGTTGCCCAGGGCAGCGCGATGGTCGTGGGGCGGGGCCCGCAGCGAACACCGCGCGCCCGGACGCGGCAGCGGACCCGGCGCTCAGGGGAACGCGCCGATCCCGCTTCGCCGTGCCCGGCCGCGAGCACCAGCGCCATGAGGCCCATCGCACCGTGTGCTCAGGGACAGGTGGTGGTGGCCGGAGGTGCGCTTGGGTCGTCGAGATAGCGGGTCACGACGGCCGCCATGCAGGGATCGCCGGATCCGTTGAGCAGCCAGGTGTGACCCCAGCCGTCCCAGGTGACGAGGGTGGAACGGGCCAGGTGGGTGACGAGCCGGTGCGCCCACACCGGCGGGGTGACGGGATCCCCCTGGTTGGACAGGACGAGCAGCGGTGGGGTGCCGCGGACCGCCAGGCGGGACACGGGATGGTTCGCTGCGGGCCAGCCGACGCATCCGGCGGCGTCGACGGCGGCGGCCTCTGCTCCCAGCGGCGGGGCTTCTGCCTGGAGTGACGTGGCCAGCGCGTCGACCGCCGCGCTCGACGGGTGGACGGCGGCATCGGCGCACGTGATCGCCCACTGCGGGTCGACCAGTGGCTGGCCGTTCAGGTCCTCCTCGCCTGACAGCGCCAGCTGGCGCAGAAGACCGCCGTTGCCGTGGGCAGCGGCGACGACTGCGGCTTCCCAGCTGCCGGCCAGCACCGGGAGCGCTATGGCGGCGAACGTCGCCGCATCGAGGTCACCGACGGTGACGGGGTACGGGCTGTGGGCCGGAGCCGGCAGGGGATGACGGGCCAGGGCGGCCGACAGGGCTCCGAACGCCAGGGACGGGTTCGGCCCGAGCGGGCAGGCGGGTGCAGCCCGGCAGGTCGCGAGCAGGTGGGCGAGCGAGCGGTCCATGGCGGGTGCTTCGTCGTGTGCCTGGGCGGTGAGGCTCTCGGTTGGATCGACAGCTCCGTCGAGGATCATGGCCCGCACGTGCGTCGGGAACATCGACGCGAAGACGGCGCCGAGCACCGTCCCGTAGGACAGGCCGAGATAGTCGAGGCGCGCGATGCCCAGTGCCCGGCGCAGCCGGTTGAGATCGCGGGCCGCGTCGACGGTGCCGACCTGGCCGATGAGCGCCCCGGCACGTCGACGGCAGGCCGCCCCCATAGCGGCGTACACGGCGGTGACCGGTGGGCGACCTCCGGAGCTCTGCGACCCGGGTGAGGCGCTCGTGACGGCAGCTGGATCTGTCCCGCAGCCGACCGGTCGAGCCGATCCGGTGCCACGCTCGTCGAAGGACACCAGTGCGTAGTGCTGGCGGACTCCGGCGGGGAGGAGAGCGTCGACGACAGGGGCGAGCTGCACCCCGCTCTCGCCGGGCCCGCCCGGGTTCATCACGAGGACGCCGCGCGCGGCGCCGGTGGCGGGGATGCGAACCACAGGGATCGAGATGTCGCCGGCGGCGGGCCGGCTGTAGTCGAACGGCACTCGCAGGGTCGCGCACTGCGCGGCGGGACCATGCGAGCAGGCGACCCACCGGAGCCGAGGTGCCGAAGCGCCAGCCGACGCCGCGGGTGACGCCGAGCAGGCCGAGGCGGCCAGCACGGTGGCGGCCAGGACGAGACGGATGCGGCACCGGGTCGGTGAAAGGAGAAGCGGCGGTCGACGTGCTCGCACGATGATCGACGAAGCCTACCGGGAGCTCACACGTGTGACGGGGATCGCGGTGTGCGCCTGGCAATGCGTGCCAGGCGGTATGCGGTGTGCGCCTGGCAAT
>JAJZLP010000062.1 GCA_021803325.1 Actinomycetes bacterium | reverse complement strand
CCGAACCGCCGGGGCGATGACAGCGCGCCGTGCCCCGGCCCGGCCGGCGGCCCGGCCGCGGCCCGAGCGGCCCGAGCGGCGCCAAGCGCGACTGCCCGGTGTCCGGCCCGCCGCGCTGCCCATGGCTCCTGAGCCCGGCTGGTACCGGCGAGCGGTGTTCTACGAGGTGTTCACCCGTGGGTTCTTCGACGCCAACGGCGACGGCATCGGTGACCTCCCCGGCCTGTTGGAGCGGCTCGACTACCTGGAATGGCTGGGTGTCGACTGCCTGTGGCTCCTGCCGTACTACCCCTCGCCGCTTCGCGACAGCGGCTACGACATCAGCGACTTCTTCACCGTCCACGGCGACCTGGGCACGCTCGACGACCTGGTCGCCGTCCTCGACGGCGCGCATCGCCGGGGGATCAGGGTGATCGCTGACCTGGTCATGAACCACACCAGCGACCAGCACCCGTGGTTCGTCGAGTCGCGCTCGTCGCGTACCAATCCCAAGGCCGACTGGTACGTCTGGAACGACGACGACCAGCGTTGGCCCGAAGCCCGCGTCGTCTTCGTCGACGTCGAGACGTCGAACTGGACCTGGGACGCGGGCCGCCAGCAGTACTACTGGCACCGCTTCTTCTCACACCAGCCCGACTTGAACTACGACAACCCCGACGTGGTCGACGCCATGCTGGAGGCGGTGCGGTTCTGGTTGGAGCTGGGGCTCGACGGGTTCCGGCTGGACGCGGTGTCCTACCTCTACCAGCGCGACGGCACCTCGGGTGAGAACCTGCCCGAGACCCATGCCCTGCTGCGCCGGCTGCGCACGGCCGTCGATGCCGAATTCCCCGACCGGGTCCTGTTGGCGGAGGCCAACCAGTGGCCGTCGGACCTCGTCGACTACTTCGGCGACGGCGACGAGTGCCACATGTGCTTCCATTTTCCGCTCATGCCTCGCCTGTTCATGGCGGTCCGCCGCGAGCAGCGGTTCCCCATCACCGAGATCCTGGCGCAGACGCCGGACCTGCCGGCGGGGTGCCAGTGGGCCATCTTCCTGCGCAACCACGACGAGCTCACGCTCGAGAAGGTGTCCGACGAGGAACGGGACTACCTGGTGAACGAGTATGCGCGCGACCCGCGCATGCGCCGGAACATGGGCATCGGCAGGCGCCTGGCCCCGCTGCTCGACGGGGACCGCCGCCTCGCCGAGCTGCTCTCGGCGCTGATCTTCTCGCTGCCGGGCAGCCCGGTGCTCTACTACGGCGACGAGCTGCTCATGGGTGACAACGTCTACCTCGGCGACCGTGACTCGGTCCGGACGCCGATGCAGTGGAGCCCCGACCGCAACGGCGGGTTCAGCCGGGCCGACTTCGCTCAGCTGTACCTGCCGCCGCTCATGGACCCGGTGTACGGCGTCCAGGCATGCAACGTCGAGGCGCAGCAGCGCAACCCCAGCTCGTTCCTCCACTGGACCCGCTCCATGGTCCACGTGCGCAAGCTGTTCCCGGTGTTCGGCACCGGCACGTTCGACGTGGTGCCGTGCACCAACCCGGCCGTGCTCGCCTACGTGCGCTCACCCAGCGCGGGCGGACCCGAGGTTGGCTTGAGCCCAGCCGGTGGATCTGAGGCCAGCAGGAGGACCGTCGGTGGATCCGAGGCCCGCGTGGGCACGGCCGGCGCGACCGCAGGCGGAGGTGGCGCTGCTGTGGCGGGCCACGCCAACCCGGTGCTCTGCGTGCACAACCTGAGCCGGCTGGCCCAGCCGGCCCCCCTCGACCTGGCGCGCTGGGAGGGTCGCACGCCCGTCGAGCTGCTCGGACGGGTACCGTTCCCGGCCGTGAGCGGGGGCGCGTACGAGATCACGCTGGGGCCCTACGGGTTCTTCTGGCTGGAGTTGCTGGGGGCCGAGCGTGCCACCGAGGCGGTCGTGGCATGGTCGGCACCGTGACCGCGACCGGTGCCGTCGACCGGTCGACCCTGGCCCGGTTGGTCGGCGCCTACACAGCCCGCCGGCCGGGGTGGCAGCGAGCTCCCGGCGCCGCCCCCGTCGTGCTCGACGTCGCCGACCTGGTGGCAGGCCGCCCGGGCGTGATCGACGTCGTTGCCGCCGTGGGCGACGCCCAGGTGCACGTGGTCCTCGGCCTGAGGGCTCCCGGTGACGAGGCCCGGTTCTTCCCCGGGATGGCGGACCCGGTCCTCGGCCTGTGCGAGGACGCACACGGATTGGCGGTGGCCTTCGATGCCACCGCCGACGAGCAGACCTCCACCGCCCTGCTCGAAGCCGTGGCCGGCATGCCGTCGAGCGTGTCGTGGGCCCACCGGCTCCAACCGGCGAGCACGTCGGTGACCGTCGCCTTCGACGACCGGATCGGCCTCACCGTGCTCGACCGGCTGACCGAGCGCGGTGCCCGGTGGATGACGCTGCTGCAGTCCCTCGACGACGCCGGCTTCAACCACCTTCCCGGGCCTGTCGCCTTCTGGCGCCGAGGGCCCTATCACCTGGGTATGGTCCGCGAGATCCTGCCGGCGGCCACGTCGGGCTGGGCGATGGCGCTGGGATCGTTGCGCGACCTGCTCGCGTCAGGTGGTGCGCCGGAGCACGCCGGCGGGGACTTCGCCGGCGAGGCCGAGCGTCTCGGCACCATGGCGGCCCGGCTGCACCTGGCGCTCGAGCGCGTCTACGGCCGCCGCCCAGGGAACGTGGCCGCGTGGTCCGCTTCGGTCGCCTCGGCGGTGCGGGCCGGCGCCCCGCACCTGGCCGAGCGTGACGACGTGCGCCGGGTGCTCGACGACCTGGTCACCCTGCCGGTGCCGTGCCTGGCCATCGAGACCCACGGCGACCTGCACCTCGGTCGGGTGGCCCGGACGGACCAGGGCTGGTACCTGGTCGACGGGCCCGACGGGGACCATGCCTGGCCGGGAACGGGTGCGCCCGCCGGCACCTTCCGCTCGCCGCTGGCCGACGTGGCCGACATGCTGTGGTCCTTGGGCCACGTCGCTGCCGTGGCCGTCGCCGAGAGCGGCCCGTCTGCGGGCTCCGAGGGAGCGGTGGGCGCCGACGCCGGCGTGCCCGACGCGACGTCGGCCCGGCGAACCGCCCGCCAGCTCGCCGACGCATGGGAGCGTCGCAACCGCCGGGCGTTCATCGGGGGCTACCTGGCTGTTCCCGGCATCGGCGGTCTCGTGCCGCCGGTCCGCCATGCGCTTCGCACCGTGACAGCTGCGTTCGAGCTCGAGCAGTCGGTCCGCAGGGCGCGCCCCCCCGCAGGCTGACCGGGCACCGTCACGAGGGGCGTGCGGGCCCGTCCCCGGTCGGGGTGCGGTGTGGGATCGTCGCCTCGATGACGGTGCCCTTGCCCGGCGCCGACCGCACGTCGAGCTGCCCGCCCAAAAGGTGCGCCCGCTCCGCCATCCCGAGCAGACCGAGGTGGCCGGGAGCGAGGTCGTCGACGTTGGCAGCGTCGAAGCCGCATCCGTCGTCGTCGACGGTGATCTGCAGGTCGCCTGGTCCGAAGCACAGGTGGAGGTGGAGCCGCCGGGCCTGGGCGTGGCGGAGGGTGTTGCGCACCGCCTCTTGAGCGATGCGAAAGGAGCCGAGCTCGACGTCGGGGGGGAGGCGGACCGTGTCGCCGGTCACCTCGATCCTGCTGTCCAGGCCGACTTCGTCCTCGACGTCGGCGAGGAGGCTCGACAGCGCAGCGACCAGGCCGAGCTGCTCCAAGGCGGGTGGTCGCAGGTCCCGGGCGAGGACCCGCAGGCGGCTTGCGGCGTCGAGTGCCTGATGGCGAGCCTCGGCCAGGTCGTGTTGGACCCCAGCAGGAACGCCCGATGTCCCGCCGAGGCTCTCGAGGCGGCGGGCCAGGTGCAAGAAGAGCTGGAGTGGCTCGTCGTGCAGCTCGCGGGCCAGGTGGCGCCGCTGGTCCTCTTCGGCTTGGACGACGAGCGCGGCGTAGTGGGTGGCCCGACGCCCCTCGGCTCGCTCCCGGGAGACGTCTTCCAAGATGACCTGGATGTCGGTGTCGTCCCTGCGGGCGGGGAGCGCCGCCAGGTCCATCCGGTAGTCGCGGCCGTCGGGGAGCGACAGCACCCGCCCGGCCTGTTCCTCGGCGTCGACGTGCACCCCGAGGAGCTCCTCCGACGCACGGCCGATCGAGTCCTCGCCGAGCAGCGCACGCGCCGCCGGGTTGGCGTCGCGGACGACCCCCTGTCCGTCGAGGACCAGGATCGGCGCGCTGTTGGCATCGAAAAGCTGGCGATAGCGGGCCTCGGCCGCCAGGCGCTCCGCCGTGGCGTGCTTGCTCCGGGCGTGGGCGAGCCGTTCGGACTCGATGCGCTGCCCGAACAGGAACGCGACGACGTCGACGAGCACCAGGTCGGCCAGGTCGCCGCCGACGTGTCCCTGGTCGTGGGGCAGGAGCAGGTCCGGCAGCCACAGCAAGGTCGCCCACAGGCCGGTGGCGGCGGATCCCGACAGCCCGTAGCGCAGGGCCGCGTAGCCGACCGGGATGATCAGCAGCGCGACGGGGATGCCGACCGGGAAGGCCTTGGTCTCGATCGACGAGTGCAGGTCGACGAACAGGTGGACGCCAGCGATGAGGACCACCATCGCCTGGACGACCCAGAACCGCCGTTCACCCAGCGGGGGGTGCAGGGCTCGGCGAAGGACCGCGCCGATCTCAGTACGAGCGGGCCGGTCCGTCATTGCTGTCGAGGCTGTTGCTGTCAAGGCTGACGAGGTGGTGGCTGATCGCGTGGGCGACCGCTTCGGTCCTGGATGCCACGCCGAGCTTGGCGAAGATGTTCGACACGTGACCTTCGATGGTGCGCAGCCCGAGGGAGAGCTCGGCGGCGATCTGCTTGTTGGACCGGCCATGGGCGAGGAGGGTGAGCACGTCGGCCTCTCGCGGCGTCAGCGGCTTCGTCGCCGTCTCTCCGGCCCGCCACCGCCGCGACAGGCGGCCCGAGACCGCTCGGTCGAGCACGAAGACGTCGTCGGCCACGGCGTGGACGGCGTCGAGCAGCTCCTTGGCGGTCGCGGTCTTGAGCATGTAGCCCCCGACCCCGACCTCGAGCGCCTCGGCGACATACGCATAGTCGTCGTATGCGCTGACGATCAGGATCCGTACGTTCCGATGACGTTCGCCGGCCTTCCGGGCCAGGTCGAGCCCGCTCATGCCGGGGAGGTTGATGTCGACGATCGCCACGTCGGGACCGAGCTGGTCCAGCAGGCTGAGACCCTCCTCGGCGGTGCCGGCGTGACCGACCACCTCGATGCCGGGGTCCTGCTCGAGCAGCTGGAGCGTCCCCTCGCGCACCAGCGCGTGGTCGTCGACGATGACCACGCGGGTCGCCGCCATGTCGTCCGCCGGCAGTGGCGGGTGCAGCCCGGGCTCGGGAGCGGGTGCCGCGTCGTGGCCAGCACTCGCGGTGTCGCCCATGTGGCAAGTCTGCGCCACGTGGAGCCCGCTCGCCAGTGTGGAGACCGAGGAACCGTCCCCGTGGTTCTACGGGGGTCCCGGGGAACCGTCCCCGTGGAACCTGGGGCACGCCAAACCGTGGAACCCTGGTTTGCTGCTGGCGTCTGGACCGTGATGATGAGAGCCATGGTCGACGTGCTACGCATCATGCTCGGCGTGGCGATAGCGGCGTCTCTTGCCGTCATCGTCACGTACGCCGTCATCTTCTTCGTCGTCGCGGCTCGGACGGCGTTCGGCAAGTCCCGACAGGACCCGCTGACGCAGGAGATCGACGCGTTCCTGGCCGAGGTCCTCCGAGCCCCGGAGCAGGGTCCTGCCGAGACCGAGCCGGTTCGCCCGGCTGTCGCGCTGGCCGACACGCACGGTGGGTCGAAGGCGGCCCGTCCTTTCGCCGGGAGGGCACGTTCATGAGCGCCGAGCACCAGGCCCCGGAGGGTCGTGGAACGTGGGGCCCGCGCGCCCCGATGATCGTGGTCGTCGCCCTGGTGAGCATCCTCGCCGGGCTCGGGGTGTCGGTCGCCGCTGTCGCCGGGGTGGCCCGAGGGGTACGCGCCGCGGGCCAGCAGATCACGTCGTCGAAGACCGTTGCTGTGGCTGGTGGCCCGGTGGTGACCGAGTCGATGGAGATCCTGACCGGTGAGGTGCAGCGCAAGCGCCACATCATCACCCCGTACGGCGTCGGTTTCGGCCCCATGTACACCAATACGTCGTGGGCCGTGCACGTCGGGGACACGGTGGTGATCCGGATCACGAGCTACGACGACGGTCCGGCGCCGCTCACCGGGTCCCAGATCATGCTCGCCCAGGTCCATGGGACGGTCGGCGGCATCGAGACGGTGGACGGGAAGCCGGTGTCGTCAGTGGCCAACGACGACATCACCCACACGTTCACCGTTCCCGGTCTGGGGCTCAACATGCCCATCCCCGCCGCACCGACCGGGGGGAGCGTGACGGTGGTGGCCCGGTACATCGCAACCCGCTCCGGGACCTTCACGTGGCAGTGCTACGCACCGTGTGGCTCCGGACCGAATTCCATGGGTGGGCCGATGTCGGTGAAGGGCTGGATGGAAGGCACCGTCCGGGTGCTGTCATGACGCCGTCCGGGTTGCAACGAGGTGGAGCAGGCGAGCAGGAGCGAGACGTGAGCAAGGAGCGACGCGTGGGTGGACCGATCCAGCAGGATCCCCAAGACGGTGCCGCTGCCCGGGACGATGCAGGTTCCGGACCGGTCCCCGTCACCATGGGGCGCAGGAACCTCCTGCGGGGCGCGGCCCTCGGTGCGCTGGGCCTGGCCGCAGCCGGCGCCGTGGGTGCGATGGTGGACAGCTCGCCGTCCTCGGCGACCACGACGGAGCCGACCAAGCCGGCCCACCAGTGGGCGATGGTCATCGACCTGCGCTACTGCAACGGCTGCAAGCTCTGCACGGCGGCGTGCCAGAACGCCCACTTCCTGCACCAGGACCAGACCTGGATCGACGTGTTCACCATGCAGAACGCGGCCGGAGAGAGCTATGCGATGCCCAGGCCCTGCATGATGTGCGAGGACCCGCCCTGCGTGCCGGTGTGCCCGGTGGGCGCCAACATCCGTACGGCCGAGGGGCTCACCCTGGTCGACCAGAATCGCTGCGTCGGCACCCGTATCTGCATGAACTCATGCCCGTACCAGGCGCGGTACTTCAACTTCTCGGCCCCGCGTCCCGCGCCCCGGCAGCCCTTCCCCCAGGAGCCTGCCTGGCCGGTTCCCCAGGTGGAGGGCACGGTCGGCAAGTGCGTGTTCTGCGCGGCGATGCTGCCCTCGGGGAAGCTGCCCGAGTGCATGGCCAACTGCCCGATGGGTGTGCTGTACCTCGGCGACCTCGAGACCGACGTCGCGGTGAACGGGCTCGGCAACACCGTGAAGCTGTCGACGTTCCTCGCGGACAACGATGCCGTCAAGTTCAAGGAGTCCTACGGGACCCACCCGCGCGTGTTCTACATCCAGGGCCACGGGCAGGACCTCGAGGCCGACGCAGCGAGCGCCTGAGGTGGAGTTGCTCGGACCGGCCGACGTCGGCAACGTGCGATGGCCCCGGGTGGCGTGGGCAGGCAGGTCTCCCGAGCGCGTCGTCCAGGTGCTCCTCGGGCTCGTCTGGATCGGCGACGGCGTGCTCCAGCTCCAGCCATCCATGTTCGGCCGTGACTTCGTCACCGGCCAGCTCCTGCCTGCTGCGCAGGGAAACCCCGCCGTCGTGGCCGGATCGATCACCGCGATGGGCCGGTTCTTAGAGCCGCACATCGCACTGTGGAACGCGCTGTTCGCGACCATCCAGCTCGCCATCGGCGTCGGCCTGCTCGTGCAGCGCACCGTTCGCCCGGCGCTGGCGGTGTCGTTCGCCTGGTCGCTCGGTGTCTGGTGGTTCGCCGAGGGCTTCGGCGGGCTCCTGACCGGTACCGCGTCGCCGCTGACCGGCGCGCCGGGGGCGGTGCTGCTCTACGTCCTCATCGGGATCGCCGCCTGGCCCCGATGCGCCCGGGATCGCGACCGGGGTGTGGGATCGGGTGTCGGGCTGTTCGGCGCACGCGGCGCGCGCGGTGTCTGGGCGCTGCTGTGGGTCGGGAGCGCGGCGCTGCTCCTGCAACCGGCCAACCTGGCCGGGGGCGCGTTGCGGAGCGCGCTGGTAGCGGCTGAAGGCGGGCAGCCCCGCTGGTACGCGTGGATCCTCGCCCGGGCGGCCGATGCCGTCGGCAGGCACGGCACGGTGCTCACGCTGGCCGTCGCCGTGGAGATGCTGGTGGTCGGCGCCGGTGTCGCTCTCGGCTGGAGGAGCGCCGGTGTGCTTGGCGCCGCGATCGTCGTGGCGACAGCGATCTGGGTGTTCCCCGAAGGGCTCGGCGGCATCCTGACCGGACGAGGGACCGACCCGAACACCGGGCCGCTCCTGGCGCTGGCAGGGCTCGCCTGGTACCGGTCGCGTCCCGAGCCCGGGAGCGACGAGATGGTCGTCACGCCTGCAGACGTGGCTGTAGCCGCATGAGAAGCGGAGGGAGAGCAATGTCGGACGACAACGCCGGCACCGGGACGGTCGGTGCGCCGAGTGCAGGCGGACATCTCGAGGAGCCCCATGCGCTCCATGACGTGCGCGCCGCGGCCATGCGGCCCGTGGTCGACACGCCCCGGTGGTGGTGGCCGACCGTGGGTGTGCTCGCTGCGGTGGTGGTCCTCGGGGTCGTCGCCTGGGCGGTGCAGGTGGCAGACGGCTTGGGCGTGGCCGGGTACAACAACCAGGGGTTCTGGGCGGTGTACGAAGCAGACCTGGTCGCCTTCATCGGTGTCAGCTACGGCGGGGCGGTGGTCTCGGCGATCCTTCGGCTCACCAGGGCCGCGTGGCGGGCACCGCTCACCCGGATCGCCGAGGCGACCGCGCTCGTGACGCTCCCGATCGGCATGCTCTTCATCATCCCGCACCTCGGAAGCCCGTGGCGCATCTGGGAGCTCGTGTGGCCGCCGGACTGGAACCTGTCCTCGCCGATCCTGTGGGACTTCTTCGCCGTGAGCACCTACCTGCTCGCCACCGCGGTGTTCTTCTACCTGCCGCTCATCCCCGACCTCGCCATCGCCCGGCGGCTGCTCGGTCCGGGCCAGACCGGGGTGCGCGCACGAGCCCTGCGCCGGGCCTACAAGGTGCTGGGCGGACGCTGGGATGGCACCCCGCCGCAGCGCCGCCTGCTGCAGGGAGCCATCGGCCTGGTGGCGATCATGATCATCCCGATGGCCGTGTCGGTGCACTCGGTGCTGTCCTTCGCCTTCGCATCTTCCTCGCGGGCCGGCTACGCCGAGACGATCTTTCCCGTCTACTTCGTCGTCGCCGCGTTGTACACCGGCGTCGCGTTGGTGGTGATCTCCGTGGCGGCCTGCCGGCGGTTGTGGCACCTGGAGCGGTTCATCAACCCCCGTCACTTCGTCCGGCTCGGACTGGTGATGGTGGCGTTCGGTGCTGCCTACATCTACCTGACGTTCACCGAGTACCTCGTCGACGGCTACTCCGGCACCATCGACAGCGCCGCGTGGGTCCGCCAGGTGCTGGTCGGACGGTACTGGATCCCGTTCTGGTTCTACTTCGTCGCCGCCGGCGTGATCCCGATCGCGATCATGGCGTTCCGGCGCACCCGGACCTCCACGGGCGTCGTCGTCGCCTCCGGGCTGGTCCTCGTGGCCATGTGGGTGAAGCGCCTTGTCATCGTCATCCCTCCGGCCACCGAGCCCCTGGTCCACACACCGCTGGCTTCCGGCGGGGTGCTCACGGGGAACTGGGGCAGCTACCACTTCACCTGGGTGCCGATCGCGATCACCGTCGCTGCCACCGCCGCGATCCCCCTGCTGTTGCTCATCCTGTTCCGCTTCGTGCCGATCCTGCCGATCGGGGAGATGGAAGAGATCGCGCTCGAAGAGGCCGAGCCCACGATGGCCACGGGGATCGGCGCCGTCGGAGCAGGTGCCGGTCTGGCGACGGCGATCCCCGGCAGCAGCTTTGCCATGGGAACGTCCCTGCGGGACGTCACCGACGAGGAGGGTTCCTGGTGAGTGAGAAGCGAAGCACCATCGGCCGGCCGGTCCGGCGACTGCGGCGGTACGTCGGGATGAAGTGGCTGTTGGGCACGCTGCCCGTCGTTGCCGTCGTGCTCGGCGTCGCCTCGCCCGGGACGTGGGCGGCTACCGCCGGTCCCTCGCTCCGGCTCGCCGCGGCGCCGGCTCCGGGCAACGCCCACACCGTCGATCTGGTCGCCACCCTGCAGGAGCCTGCAGGGCAGTCGGCGGCCGCGCTCAGCGGGATCTCCGTCGACTTCGAGGTGCACATCGGCGAATTCGCCGGCGCACCCCTGCTGGATCTCGGCTCCGCCACGACCGACGCTGCCGGCCGAGCGGTCCTCACCTACCAGCCGACGTGGACCGGCAGCCAAAGCCTCGTCGCCACCGCGACCGACTCGTCGGGCAACACGCTGGCCTCGGCGACGACGTCGCTCACCGCTGCGGTGGCGACCACTCCCTTCGCCGGCGCCATCGAGTCCGTCCGCCCGGACGGGACGATCGGGCAGGCGGTGGTCGGGGTGCTGCTCGCCATCGTGGTGGCGGTGTGGATCGCGTTGATCGCCATCGTCGTCCGGGTGAACCTGGGTCTTCACCGACGCGGGGTGGCGCACACGAGCTGATCCCGTCACAGGCTGACGCGGGGAGCTGCCGACGAGCTGGTCCGGTGCCTGGTGCACCGTCAGCTCGTCGGCGTCGCGTCAGCTCGTCGGGGAGACCGGCGGCAGCCATCGGGCAGGCGGTGGTCGGGGTTCCGCTCGCCATCGTGGTGGCGGTACGGTCAGAACGCGTGCAGGTCGGGCGTCGGGCTCAGGCGGGTTGCCGGGCGCCCGGCTCAGGCGGGGACACCCACCCGCAGCTCCTCGGCTGCCTGCTCGGGCGCCACGATGTTGATGAGCACGCCGGTCCCGAGCTCAAAGCCGGCGGTGGTCGTCAGCTTCGGCCAGATGTGGACGTGCCAGTGGTACGGCTCGTGCGCCCGGTACGGCGCCGAATGGAACACCAGGTTGTACGACACGTCACCCAACCGGCTGCGCATCTGGTGGAGCACGGCGCGCAGCGACTGCCCGACAGCGACCAGGTCGGCGGGGGTAGCCCGGTACAGGTGCGGGGAGTGGGTGCGGGGGATCACCAGCATCTCGAACGGCACGCCGCTCCAGAACGGGCAGATCACGAGCACGCGCTCGTCGGCGTACACGACGCGGTGCCCGGCGTCCTCTTCGGCGTCGGCGGTGGTGCACAGCAGGCACCGGCCGGCGAACCGGGCGAATCCTGCCTGCTCCTCGGCCAGCTCACGGGGCACGAAGGACATGCCGAGCAGCTGGCCGTGGGGATGGTCCACCGACGCACCCGCTTCGCGCCCGGCGTTCACGATGGCCTGGCTGTAGCGCAGGGTCGGGATGGTGGAGTGCTCCTCCACCCGGTCGCGTAGTGCTGCCATCACCAGTGACGCCTGGTCCTCGCTGATGGCGTCCCACCCGTCGGAGTGCGACGGGGAGAGGATCAGCACCTCGTGGATGCCGCCGGCCGTGGCCTGGGTGAACACCGGTCCCCGGTGCTCCACCACGAACGGGTCGTCGCCTTCGAAAGCCGGGTAGAGGTTGGGCACCACCCGCACCGACCACGAGCCCGAGGCCCCGTAGGTCTCCAACGCGGGCGGTGTGGCTTCCTCGTTCCCCGGGCAGAAGGGGCACGGCCGGCTGGTGTCGGCCTGGACCGGTGCCAGACGCGGGGCGAACGCGTCGGGGCGCTCGGCCCGGTCGATGCTCACCACCACCCAGCGACCCGTCAGTGGGTCGAGCCGGAGCTGGTTCATCGGGCCCCCAGGCTGCAGATGTGTGCGGACGTGGACGTGGGCGGCGGACCTGCGGGCCGCAGCCGGAACGGGTATGGGGACGCGACGCCCCACCATGCTGGCGCCCTGTCGAGCAGGGCCACGGTGTCGGGGCAGCGGGATCGCATACGTGCCCTCCAACGGTACCCCGGACCAGCAGCCCCTGGGGGTACCAGTCGGTCAGTTCGCCGGACCAGCAGCCCCTGGGGCACCAGGCGGTCAGTTCGCCGGGGTGTGCCCCTCGCTCGGGGCTTGGGCGGCGCTCGACCTGGCATGCCCGGGGCGTGCGCACGATGATGGCGGCTGTGGCTGCGGCTCAGGCTCCGACCGGTCCGGCGTTCAGCGTCGTGCTCGTGCTCCACATCGGCGCGGCGTTGGTGGGCTATGGCGCCATGATCGCCACCGGGGTGCAGGCGGAGCGTGTCCGCAGGGGTCCGCAGGTGCCGGGCGCTGCGAGTGCTCGGGCGTTCTTCCGCCCAGGGGTGAACTGGGCCGCTCGCACGGTGTACGCGGTACCGATCCTCGGTGTGGCTCTGGTGGCGATGAGCGGCGGCGCGTTCAGCTTCGGAGACCCGTTCGTCGACGTCGGCATAGCGGTGTGGGTGGCATCGGTCGTCACTGCCGAGCTGGTGCTGTGGCCCGGCGAGCGGGCGGTGCAG
>JAJZLP010000039.1 GCA_021803325.1 Actinomycetes bacterium | reverse complement strand
AGCCCCATCAAGGCTCGCAGCCACCCCCACCACCGGCGCGGCCAGCGCCCGACCACCCATCGACCCGAAGAACCCCGCATCCCCGAACGCGAACACCCCGCCATCCGCCGCCACCAGCCAGTACCCAGCCCCATCAGGGCTGGCAGCCACCCCCACCACCGGCGCGGCCAGCGCCCGACCACCCATCGACCCGAAGAACCCCGCATCCCCGAACGCGAACACCCCGCCATCCGCCGCCACCAGCCAGTACCCAGCCCCATCAAGGCTCGCAGCCACCCCCACCACCGGCGCGGACAAGGCCCGACCACCCATCGACCCGAAGAACCCCGCATCCCCGAACGCGAACACCCCGCCATCCGCCGCCACCAGCCAGTACCCAGCCCCATCAAGGCTCGCAGCCACCCCCACCACCGGCGCGGCCAGCGCCCGACCACCCATCGACCCGAAGAACCCCGCATCCCCCAACGCGAACACCCCGCCATCCGCCGCTCCCTCCGCCAGCCCGGGCGGACCAGCCGGGCCAGCCACGGCCGTCCGCGGCAGACGGGCACCGACCGGTGCGACACCGCTGGGGAGCGTTCCTCGCCCGTGGGCCGGGCGGCCACTGGCGGCCCCGCCAGGTCGCTGCGCGAGGTGTGCGACCGTGCCGGCGGACGCCGAGGCGGGACCGATCGCTCCCGCAGTCCGACCCATCACCTGCCCAGCCACCAAGAGCGCACACCATGCCAGGCTGATACGTGCAACCGTCCTGCGGCACGAGCCGCGCTGCGAGGCGCCCATAGGCACCAAGGCTACGGAGAGCGTCGGTCTGCAACATCGGGAACGTTCCCCATGCCCACGGCCCGAGCCAGGTCGACGGCAATTGCAACTCCCCCTCCTACCTGCGACGATGTCGACGTGATCGCTCCACCACGAGGTGGTCCTCCGATCCCGGTCCGGGTCCTGGAGCGCGAGGAGACGATGGCGGTGGTGGCCGGTGCACTACGCCACGCGGTGGCGGGCCGGGGCACCACCCTCTTCGTCGTGGCCGAACCCGGCCTGGGCAAGACGACCGTGCTCACCGCAGCCCGCGCCCTGGCCGACACGGAACCGCTCGGCGCCGCGCTGCGCGCAGTGTCCATCTCCGAGGTGGAGTCCGTCCTGCCCTTCGGGATGCTGGCCCGCCTGCTCGGCCCGCTCGACGCCCCGGAGGACCCGATCGCGCCGTGCCGTCGCCACACGCTGGGCAGCCGCCACGAGCCGGGCAGCCGTGACGAGCCGGACAGCCGTGACGAGCCGGGCAGCCGCCACACGCTGGGCAGCCGCCACAAGCCGGGCAGCCGTGACGCCATCTCGTCGAGCGAGGCACTCGCCCGGCAGTACACCGCGCTCGTCGAGTGGCTCGAACACGCCGCTCGCGGTCCTCTCGTCCTGCTCGTGGACGACATGCATTGGGCCGACCGCGACTCGCTCGGCCTTCTGGGGCTCCTGTGCCGCCGGGTCGCTGACCTTCCGGTCGTGCTGCTCGCCACGCTGCGACCCTGGCCTGCCGCTGCGCTCGACCAGGCCCGCGAGCTGGCCGGTCGCGGTGTCGCCACCGTGCTCGAGCTCCAACCGCTGTCCGACGGAGCGGCGCGCACCCTGCTCCTCCAGCACGCGGGCGGGCCCATCCCCGACGCGACCGCGCAGCAGGCACTGCGGATGTGTGCGGGGAACCCACTGCTGCTGGCCGAGACGGCCGGTGCCTGGGCGCGCGGTCAGGACGTGCTCGACGGCGACGCGTCCACGCTGGCGGCCCGCGTCCTCCTGCCGCGCTTCGCCGGGGTCGGAGCTGCCGGACTGGCCCTGGCCCGAGCCGCCAGCGTCCTCGGCACCCGCTTCCGGAGCCCTGTTGCCGCCGACATCTCCGGGCTCGACGATCCGGAGGTCCTCGACGGACTGGACGCGTTGTGCCGCGCAGGTCTGGTGCGCGGCCGGCACGACGGCGAGGACGAGTTCGTCCACCCACTCTTTCGCAAGGCCCTGTACGAGGACATGCCGATCCCGGTCCGGCGCGAGCTGCACGCACGGGCGTTCCGCGCTCTCCGAGCCAGCGCTGTCGCCCCGGCGGAATCGGCGGCCCACGGCGTGCGCGCCGGCCTGACGGGCGACCCTCTCCTCGCCGCCACCCTGCTCGACGCCGGGCGAGCCGCGCTCGCGGCGGGGGCAGCCGCCACTGCCGCCGAGCATTTCGCCCATGCGGTGGCGGTGGCCGGCAACGACGCTCCGGTGGCAGCCCACATCGAGCTCGGCGAGGCGAACCTCATGGCGGGACGCATCGACGCTGCTGCACAGGGGCTCGGCACCCTCCTGGCCCGCCCCGCGCTGACCGACCCCGAGCGCGTCGGCGTCCTGCGGCTCCTCGCTCAGGTGCAGCTGCTCGGCATCGACCACGAGCAGGCCGATCGCACTGCCCGGACCGCGTCCGACGTAGCTGCACGCTTCGACCCGGTGTTGGCATGCGACATCGTGCTCGACACGACCTTCATGGGGTGGTTGTTCGTGGGGCCCCGGCGCGCCCGTGCTGTCACGCGCCGTGTGCTCGACACCATCGCCACGTCATCGCTCGGCGACGAACGGTTGCGCGTGTCGGCGATGACCGCCGACGCCATGCTCGGGTACATGCTCGGCGATCCGAGCGGGCTCGACACCATGGCCGACCTGGCCCGCGCAGCCGATGCCGCCGGGCAGTTCGGTCCCGACCGCGCCCCTTGGACCTGGGACGTACGCTTCGCCTACGTCAACCTGGCCAAGCTGGCCGAGCGGTTCGACGACGACGAGGCCGGGTACAGCCGCTTGGCCACCGCCGCCTGCGAGCACGGCTCGACGCTCGCCCAGCACGCGTACGCGATCACCCGAGCCGACAGCCTGTGGCGCCTCGGCCGGCTCCAGGAGTCCTACGACCTGCTGGCGCGGACGAAGGACCTCATGGACCTCGTGCCGATGCTCGCGCCCTTCGCCTGTGTCGGCCTGGCCCATGTCACCCACGAGATGGGGCTCCAGGAGGAGTCGGCCATGTGGCGCGAGCGCCTGCACAGGCTGATGGCCGGCGTCGGCGAGTCCCCGTACCTGCGCCTGTGGCTGCTCCTGATCGCCTGCCACGAGCACCTGGCCCACGGGAGCCCGGCGGACGCCGCGGCGGACGCCACCCAGGCGATGGCGGTCGCCGCCGACTCCGGGCTGCTCGAACCGTGCATCGTCCCGTGGCATGGAGCGGCGATCGAAGCGATGAGCGTGGCCGGCGACCTCGATCACGCCGAGGAGCTCGCCTGCGACCTCCTGGCCCGGTGCCAGCCCCTCCCGTGCCACGCACCGCGCGCGGTGGCGCTGGCAGGGAAGGCCACCATCGCCTGGCGTCGGGGCCAGGTCGACGAGGCGGAGTCGTTGTACGAGGCAGCGCTGGCCCACAACGCCCAGGTGCCCATGCCCCTGGCGGAGGCAGAGACCCTGCTGCTCCAGGGACGGTTCCTCCGCCGCTGCGGGCGCACCGGTCCGGCCGGCACGGCGCTGCAGCGTGCCCTCGATCTCGTGAAGCCCGCCGGTGCCGCCCGCCTGCAGGCGATAGCCGTGCGCGAGCTCGCCGCTGCAGGTGTGCGCCGCCGCCGACGGGCTCCGAGTGAGCCCACCGAGCAGGAGCGACGCGTGGCCGTGCTCGCCGCGCAAGGGCTCACCAACAAGGAGATCGCCCAACACCTGTACGTGTCGGCCAAGACTGTCGACCACCATCTGTCCCGGGTGTACGCCAAGCTCGGCATCTCGTCACGCCGCCAGCTGATCCTCGCCCGCGACCGCTTGGGCTCCACGTCGCTCGCGGCGGCCCGGTCGGCACCACCAGGCTCAGCCGCCGCCGACCACACGACCACAAGCGACGGCTGACGGCCCGCCGAGGTCCGACCAGCACCCAGTAGCGCCCGCCTTTCGCTGGGCCCGGACCTGGCGCCCCAACCAAGGCCCATGCCGCGGGTTGCCTGCCCGTCCTGGCCGGCGGCCCGGCCACCAGCGCCTGGGCATCGCCACTGCCGGACGCCCTCGCCTCGTGTGCTCCGGCGCTCAGGCCTGTACCTGTACCTGTACCGCCCGCGCCCTTCGCACCTCGGCCAGGTCGTCGCGCAGCACGGCCGCTTCCTCGAACCGCAGCTCGGCGGCAGCGTGGCGCATGTCGTCCGCGATCTCGCGCTCCAGGCGCTCGAGCTCGTCCGCCGAAAGCGCCGCGAGCACCAGCTCCGGAGCGTCGGCGGCACCGAAGGCATCGGGCTCATCCCCGGGCCTGCCCGCCCCGGCGGCACTGGCGCGCCCCTCGCCCCCAGCTCTGGCGGCAACCCGACCGGATCCCGCTCGCTGCGCCACCCGACCCTGGCCCGTCCGCTCGCCGCCGCGACCACCACGCCCCGAGGTCGCACCCGCTGGCGGCCGGAGCCGGGCGAGGATGTCGACGACCGCCTTTCGCACCGTGGTCGGATCGATGCCGTGCTCGGCGTTGTGCGCCTGCTGCAGCGCCCGGCGGCGCTGGGTCTCCGAGATGGCCTGGCGCATGGCGTCGGTGATGACATCCGCGTACAGGACCACCAGCCCGTCCACGTTGCGCGCGGCGCGGCCCATGGTCTGGATCAGCGACGATGCCGAGCGCAGGAACCCGGTCTTGTCGGCATCCAAGATCGCTACCAGGCGGACCTCGGGCAGGTCGAGGCCCTCGCGCAGCAGGTTGATGCCGACCAGGACGTCGTACTCGCCCAGGCGCAGGTCCCGCAGCAGCTCGATCCGGGCGATGGTGTCCACGTCGGAGTGCAGGTACCGGACCCGCACCCCGAGCTCCAAGAGATAGTCGGTCAGGTCCTCGGCCATCTTCTTCGTGAGCGTGGTCACCAGCACCCGCCCGTCGTGCGCCACCGCGTCGCGTACCCGCTCCAGCAGGTCGTCGATCTGCCCGGTGGTGGGCCGCACCACCACCTCCGGATCGACCAGCCCGGTAGGTCGGATCACCTGTTCCACCACCCGGTCCGACACCTGCAGCTCGTAGGCGCCCGGCGTCGCCGACAAGAACACCACCTGCCCGACCCGCTCCATGAACTCGTCGAAGGTGAGCGGCCGGTTGTCGAGCGCCGAAGGGAGCCGGAAGCCGTGGTCGACCAGCGTCCTCTTACGGGACCGGTCCCCCTCGTACTGGCCGTGGATCTGCGGCACGGCCACGTGGCTCTCGTCGATCACGGTGAGAAATCCAGGCGGGAAGAAGTCGATCAGGGTGTTGGGACGGTCGCCAGCCGAACGCCCGTCGAGGTGGCGGCTGTAGTTCTCGATCCCGTTGCAGACGCCGACCTCGGCCAGCATCTCGAGGTCGTGCTCGGTGCGCATGCGCAGGCGCTGCGCCTCCACCACCTTGCCCTGGGCCTGCAGCTCGGCCAGCCGGCCGGCGAGCTCGACCTCGATGGAAGCGATGGCCCGGCGCATCGTGTCGTCGCCCGCCATGTAGTGCGTCGACGCGAACACCACCAGCTCGTCGAGGTCCGGCCCGACGTCGCCGGTCATGGGGTCGAAGGTCCGGATGCGCTCCACCTCGTCGCCGAACAGCTCGAGGCGGACGGGCAGCTCCTCGTAGGCGGGGTGCACCTCGACGGTGTCGCCCCGGGCCCGGAACCGGCCACGCGCGAGCACCATGTCGTTGCGGTCGTAGTGGAGGTCCACCAGCCGCCGCAGCAGGTCCCGCTGGTCGACGGTGTCCCCGGGGTGCAGGACCAGGATGCGGCTTCGGTACTCGTCGGGCGAGCCGAGGCCGTAGATGCACGACACCGATGCGACAACGATCACGTCGGGGCGCAGCAGCAGGCTCGACGTGGTGGCATGGCGCAACCGGTCGATCTCGTCGTTGATCGACGAGTCCTTCTCGATGAAGGTGTCCGAGGTCGGCAGGTAGGCCTCGGGCTGGTAGTAGTCGTAGTAGGAGACGAAGTACTCCACCCGGTTGCCGGGGAACAGCTCCCGCAGCTCGGCCGCGAGCTGAGCCGCCAGCGACTTGTTCGGCTCGATGATGAGCGTGGGCCGCTGCACCGCCTCGATCGTCCACGCCATGGTGGCCGTCTTTCCCGACCCGGTGATGCCGAGCAGGGTCTGGAAGCGCTCGCCGGCCCGGATCCCCTCGGACAGGGCGGCAACCGCAGCGGGCTGGTCGCCCGCCGGGCGCAAGGGCGACACCACCTGGAGCCGGGGCACCCCCGCGATCGTACCCGCCGCCGCCGGCAACCGGCCCGGTCCTGCCAGGTCAGCCGGCCCGGTCTTGCCAGGTCAGCCGGCCCGGTCCTGCCAGGTCGAACGGCCCGGTCCTGCCAGCTCAGCCGGCCGACGCGCCCGAGGCGGCCCGACCGGCAAGATCCTCCCACAGGCGGTCCACCGCCACACCCAGCGCTGCCAGGTCGCCGTCGTTGTCGATCACCACGTCGGCCTCGGCTCGGCGCTCCTCGCGGGTCACCTGCGCGGCGATACGCGCCCGAGCGTCCTCGGCCGGCATGGCGCGCCCGGTCACCAGGCGATCGAGCGCCACCTCGACAGGGCAGTCCACCACCACCACCAGGTCGAGGGCCAGCGCTGCCCGGTGCTCGGCGCGCAGCAGCGGGATGTCCAGCACGACGACGGCGTCCGCCGGGTGCGGCCCGTAGCGCCGCTCGGCCATGACAGCGCCCACCGCCGGGTGGGTGATGGCGTTCAGGTCGGCCAGGGCCTGCGGATCGGCGAAGACGACCGCCGCCAGCCGGGCCCGGTCGACGGTGCCGTCGGCAGCCAGCACCTCCCGCCCGAAGCGGTCGACGAGGGGCTGGTAGGCGGGCCCGCCCGGCGCCACCACCTCGCGGGCGATGCGATCGGCGTCGACGAGCACCGCACCGTGCTCGACGAGGCGCTGCGCAACGGTCGACTTGCCCGAGCCGATGCCTCCGGTGAGGCCCACGGCCAGCACGCGCCTGCCTCAGCGCCGCGGCCGGCGGGCCACCGCGAACAGGACGAGGGTGGTGTCGTCGAGCCGGTCGGTGACGAAGAAGTCGTCCGCGGTGATGCCGCTCGACCCACCGGTCCCCTGGCGGGCCATCACCCGGTAGGCGAGGGGCAGCGCCCGGGTGTACAGAGCGATGTACCAGGACCTGGGGATCCGGTGCCGGAGGTCGAAGACGTCCAAGGCCAGCACGTTCGCCGCCTTGGCCCGGCGCCGGGCGAAGTCCTCCTTCACCCGCGTCACCGCGTCGAGCCCGAGCACCTCCACATCGTGGAACGACCGGCTCAGCAGCTCGTGCAGCGAGCTGGGCCGGAAGAGACGGATATGGAACGGGTTCTCGAAGTCGGCCGGCTCGTTCGGCGTGACGAAGAACGCCGTGCCGTCGTCGGCCAGCACCCGGGCCACCTCCGACGCGTGCTCACCGGGCTCGTCGAAGTGCTCGATCAGGTGCGAGGAGCACGCCCAGCGGAAGGTGCCGTCCCCCAGGCAGAGACGCCGGGCGTCGCTGCGGGCCACCGACAGGCCTCTGGGCCCGAACCGGGACACCGCACGCACGGCCGCCCCCTGGTCGTAGTCGACCCCCACCACCGGCCGATCGGGCGCAGCCATCTGCGCCGACTCAAAGCCCTCGCCGCACCCGACGTCGAGCAGGCGGCCCGGGCCGAGCCGCTCCACCACGGCTCGGTACCCTGCCGCGTGCAGCGCCAGCAGGCCGTCGGGCGTGACGCCCTGGACCGGCCGTTCCCCTGTCAGTCTCGCTGCCACCGGCTCGCTCCCCGGCCACGGCCCGATCCTCGGGCCACGGCCTGTGCAAGGCGCCCCACCGCCATGGTGGGCGACGCCCGGCCGCGTACACTACCGCCGGCAGCCGGGGGAGCTCCGACCGATCCCCGGTCGCCGGCGTGCCGCCCCACCTCACGACCGGGGCCGCCGGTTCCGGTCCAGACCTCGGGGAGAACGTCGGTTGCTGCGGAGGAAGCGAACGGGACGCCACGCCGGTCCCCATCTGCCGCTCGCCGACCGGCTGCGCAGCATCGCCCCGGCCCGCACGGGTCGTCGGCCCCACCCGGGCGTTGCCGCGGCCGCCGCCGTGCGCCGCCTGCGCCGGCCCGGGATCGGGGTGGTGGAGGCGACCCTCCTCGGCCTGGTCGCGCTCGTCCCCCAGCTCCTGGCCCAACCTGGGCGCGTCCAGGCCGACACCAAGAGCTACCTGTACCTCGACCCCGGCCGGTTCCTCTCCCAGTCCCTGTCGATGTGGGACCCCGGCAGCGGTCTCGGCACCGTCACCCACCAACAGATCGGCTACCTGTGGCCGATGGGCCCCTTCTACCTCCTCACCCACGCGTTGGGCGTTCCCACCTGGGTGGCCGAGCGCCTGTGGGTGTCCGCCCTCCTCTTCGGAGCGGGCGCAGGGGTGCTGTTCCTGTGCCGGACGTTCCGCCTCGACGGACCGGGCCGACTGGTGGCTGCCCTGGCCTACATGCTGTCGCCGTACCCGCTGCAATACCTGGGGCGAATCTCCGTCATCCTGCTGCCGTGGGCCGGCCTGCCGCTCATGGTGGCCCTCACGGCTCGCGCCGCACGCCGGGGTGGCTGGCGCGACGCCGCCCTGTTCGGCGTGGTGGTGGCCACTGTCGGCGGGATCAACGCCACGTCCCTGCTCTACGTCGGCATCGCGCCCGCCCTGTGGCTGGTGCATGCGGCCCTCGTTCGCGAGTGCACCTGGCGCCGGGCGTGGGCTGCAGCCTGGCGCATCGCCACCCTGACCGTGCTGGTGTCGCTGTGGTGGGTCGCCGGGCTGTGGGTCGAAGGCGCCTACGGCGTCAACGTCTTGAAGTACACCGAGACCGTCATGGCCACCTCCAGCACCTCGTCGCCCGAGGAGGTGCTGCGCGGCCTCGGCTACTGGTACTTCTACGGTTCCGACGCGTTCGGACCGTGGGCGGCCTCGTCGGTCCCGTTCACCCAGGACCTGTGGCTCCTGGCCACCAGCGCTGCTGTTCCCGTCCTGGCCATCGGCGCCGGTCTCCTGACCCGCTGGCGCCAGCGCAGCTACTTCGTGCTGCTCGTCGTCGTCGGCACCGTCCTGGCCGTCGGAGCCTTCCCTTACACCAACCCGTCGCCGGTCGGGTCGCTGCTGCGAACGTTCTTCACCAGCACCACCGCCGGTCTGGCGCTGCGCTCGACGGACCGGGCCTCGCCCATGGTCCTGCTCGGACTGGCTGTGCTCCTCGGGGCCGGGCTCAGCGCCGTCGCCCGGCGGATCGCCGAACGGGCCGCCGCCGCCGAGGGAAGCGGACCACCGGGCCCCCAAGCTGTGCCGGACCGGGTGCCGCCGGGGATCGACATCGCGCCCACAGGCAGCGGGTTCGTACCGCTCGGGATCCGCTCCGCACCCGCCGGGACCGGTGTCGCACCTGCCATGGCCACCGCCGTGTCTCCCGAAGGCGTGCCGTCGGCGGCCAGGGCCCTGCCCGCCGACCCCGTCGGCCCCGGCACGCCCCCACGACCTCCCCGGGCCGTGCCGCGCCCTCGTCGATGGGCAGCGCCGCTGGCCACCGGCGTGCTCAGCCTGTTGGTCATCGCGCTCGTGGCCGCCGCCAACCCCGCCGTCTTCGACGGCGCCACCGTCGCCGACCACTACCTGATGCCAGCCACCGCACCCGCCGCGCAGCGCCAGGCTGCCGCGGCGCTGAACGCGGTGTCACCGGGAACCCGGGTGCTGGCCGAGCCGGGCCAGGACTTCGCCCAGTACACGTGGGGCGACACCGTCGACCCGGTGTGGCCTGCCCTGCTGTCGAGCTCCCGGCCCTTCGTGACCCGCGAGCAGCTGCTGCTCGGATCGCTTCCCACTGCCGACATGCTCTACGCCCTCGACAACCCGGTGCAGAACGACGTCGTCGACCCTGCCGGCATCGCCCCCATGCTCAGGCTGATGAGCGTCGGCGACCTGCTCGTCCAGAACGACCTGGCCTACACCCGATACCAGACACCGCAGCCGGCCACGTTGTGGAGCATGTTCGCTCAGACGCCGCCTGGCCTGGGCCAGCCGACGGGCTACGGGCCGCCAACCCCGAACGTCTCGCTCCTGCCGATGGTGAACGAAGCGACGCTCGCCGCCTCCCCCGCGGCGCCGGTGCCGTCACCGGTCGAGGTGTTCCCGGTCACCGACCCTCGGCCGGTGGTGCGGGCCGAGGGGGCAGCGTCCCCCGTGGTGGTGGCCGGCGACGCCAGCGGCATCGCCGCCGCCGCTGACGCGGGCCTGCTGGCCGGAAGCCCGCCCATCATCTATGCCGGCACCCTCGACACCAACCCGGCGCTCCGCCGCTCGGTGCTGGCCAGCCACCCGACCCTGGTGGTGACCGACTCCAACAAGAAGCGCCCCTTCCGGTGGAACACCATCGAGCAGGACGCGGGCAGCACGCTGGCCGCCGGCCAGCCCCAACCGTCCAGCGCCAACAACGCCCCGCTCGACCTGTTCCCTGCAGCACCGGCCAGCGCGCAGACCACCGCTGTCGAGATGGGCGTCAAGTCCGTCACCGCATCGAGCTACGGCGACAACGTGACGTACCTCCCCGAGAACCGGCCCGCCAGCGCCATCGACGGCAACCTCGACACCGAGTGGCTCACCGGCGGCTTCTACGAGCCCGAGGGACAGTGGTGGCAGGTCACGCTGCAGCATCCCGTCACCACCGGCGTCATCGCCATCCAGCAGCCCCTGAACACCGGGGCGAACCGCAGCATCACCCAGGTCACCCTCACCTTCGACGGGGAGCACCCGGTGGTCGAGCACCTCGGCGCCTCGTCCCTGTCGCCGAGCGGCACGGGACAGGTCCTGAGCTTTCCGACCCGCACCTTCTCGACGCTGCGGATCACCATCGACGCCACCACCGACGGCAACGCCCGCACCGACCGCGGCTCGGCGCCCGTCGGCTTCGCCGAGGTCGGGATCCCCGGCGTCACCGCCCAGCGGGCGCTGGCCATGCCGACCGACCTGCTGCAGGCTGCCGGCCGCTCGTCGCTCGCCGACCGGCTCCTCGTGACCATGACCCGGAACCGGGTGGAGCCCATCCCGCCGCGCACCCAGCCCGAGACCACCATCACCCGCCTGCTCACCTTGCCGACCGCCCGGACGTTCAGCCTGCAGGGATCAGCCACCTTGAGCACCCTCATCCCCGACGACCAGATCGACCGGCTGGTCGGGCGCAACGGGCCCGTCAACGGCATCACCGCCTTCTCCTCGGGCCGCCTCCCCGGGGACCTGAACGCGGGCGCGCAGGCAGCCATCGACGGGAACCCGGCGACCGCGTGGTCACCGGGGTTCGGCGCGGCTGCCCAGACCGGTGCGTGGATCCAGGTGGACACGCCCCATCCCATCACCTTCGACCATCTCAACCTGCAGCTCGTCGCCGACGGCATGCACTCGGTCCCCACCAGCCTGACGATCTCGACGATCGGATCGTCGGGGGCAGCCGTGGCCAGCCGCCACGTGGTCCTGCCCCCGGTCGCCGACGGGCGCCAGCCGGGTCAGACGGTGACCGTGCCGGTGCACTTCACGGCGATCACCGGATCACGCATCAAGGTGACCGTCGACACCGTCCGCATGGAGTACACCCGCAACTACTACTCCGGGGCACCGATCGCCCTCCCCATCGCCGTCGCCGAGCTCGGCATCCCCGGCGTCCATGGATCGAGCACCCCGGCACGGCTGCCCGGAACCTGCATGGACAACCTCCTCACCATCGACGGCCGGTCCTACCCGGTTCGCATCGTCGGCTCGACCGGCGCGGCTCTGGCCAACCAGGAGGTCCAGGTGCTCCCCTGCGGCGCCGACGACCGCAACGGCATCACCCTCAGCGCCGGCACCCATGTGATCCGCACCGCCCGGGGCCACACCACCTCCACCGGCTGGAGCATCGACCGGCTGGTGCTCGACTCCGCTGCCGGCGGCGGCGCCCAGCCCGAGGCCGGGACCTCGCAGGTCGTTCCCGCACCAACGTCACAGAGCCCCACGGTCCGTTTGCGCTCGCAGGGACCCACGTCGGTTCGGCTCCAGGTCGCCGACGTGCACGCGCCGTTCTGGCTCGTCCTCGGCCAGAGCATCAACCGCGGCTGGACGGCATCCGTTGCCGGCGGGCCGTCGTTGGGCACCCCCACCCTCGTCGACGGCTTCGCCAACGGCTGGCTCGTCAGCCCGGCCCAGCTTGCCGACGCGCTCCACGGCGGCGCCGCCACCATCACCCTGACCTTTGCGCCTCAGCACATCGTCGACGTCGCCCTGGCCCTGTCGCTCCTCGGCTTCGTGGCCTGCGTGGCGGTGGCGGCGGTCCCCGATCGGCGCTGGCAGCGGGCGCGCTGGCGGGTCCTTCGCCGTCTGGCGTCGCCGACGGCAGCGACCGCCGGCGAAGGGCTGGGCCGGAAGCCAGCTGCGTCTGACCGCCCCACGATCGGCCTGCCGCCCGAGAACGACACCGGGTACCCCGGGGGCCTGCCCCCCGAGAGCGACACCGGGTACCCCGGGGGCCCGACCCGACCGATCCTATGGTGGGCCGCACCAGCGACGAGCC
>JAJZLP010000059.1 GCA_021803325.1 Actinomycetes bacterium | reverse complement strand
GCTCCCTGGATGGGCGGCCCCCCAGGCCCCAACAGCCCCGGCGGCCCCTGGATGGGCGGCCCCCCAGGCCCCAACAGCCCCGGCGGCCCCTGGATGGGCGGCCCCCCAGGCCCCAACAGCCCCGGCGGCCCCTGGATGGGCGGCCCCCCAGGCCCCAACAGCCCCGGCGGTGCGAACAGCTCCTGGGGTCCATGGTGGCCGCAGGCCGGTCCGCACTGGACGCAACCCCCGAAGATCATGTCGCGACGGGCGCTACGGATCCGGGCAGCCTTGGCAACGGCCCTGGCGATCGTTGTCGCAGCCGGCGCCGGGATCGCCATCGGCCGCAGCGTGTTCTCCTCAGCTCCTGTCTCGAACAACTCTTCTGTGACGTCGCCCCTGGTGCCGTCTGGCAACCAGGGAACCACGCCGTCGGCAGGACCCACCGATTCGGCGAGCATCGCCGCCAAGGTCACGCCTGGCCTGGTCGACATCAACACGACACTCGGGTACGCCCAGGCAGCAGCGGCCGGCACTGGGATGGTCGTGACCTCAAACGGTGAGGTCATCACGAACAACCACGTGATCGACCAGGCGACCAGCATCAAAGTGACCGACATCGGCAACGGCCAGACCTACAACGCCACGGTCGTTGGCTATGACCACACGACGGACATCGCCGTCCTGCAAATGCAAGGCGCGTCCAACCTCAAGACGGTCACCTTCGGCGACTCGTCCAAGGTGACGGTCGGAACCCCGGTCGTGGCCATCGGCAATGCCGGCGGCGTTGGTGGAACTCCGAGTCACGCCGGCGGCGTCGTGACGGCTCTGAACCAGTCGATCACAGCAAGTGACTCGGCAGATGGCACTAGTGAGCAGCTCTCCGGGCTCATCCAGACCAACGCCAACATCCAGCCCGGAGACTCCGGCGGTCCGCTCGTGACCACCGCCGGCAAGGTCATCGGCATGGACACCGCTGCATCAGCTGGCTTCCAGTTCCAAGGCAGTGGCAACCAGGGCTACTCGATCCCTTCGAACCAGGTGCTTGCTACGGCCCGGCAGATCGAGGCAGGGCGGGCCTCGTCGTCAGTCCATATCGGCGCCACAGCATTCCTCGGTGTCGAGGTGTCGACGGCTTCCAGCCAGGGCGGCATCGGAATCGGCGGCCTCGGTGGAGGAACGACCGCATCCGGGGCTGTTGTCGAGGGGACGGTCGCTGGCTCTCCGGCCGCACAGGCCGGCCTGGCCCAAGGTGACGTCATCACAGCGGTCAACAGCACCACGATCGCCTCGGCCACCGACCTCACCGATGCGCTGATCGCCTTCCACCCTGGCAACCGGGTGACGATCACGTGGGAGGACCCGTCGGGCCAGCAGCACACGGCAACGGTGGCGCTCGCACAGGGCCCGCCGCAGTGACTTGGTGGCGTGGGCGGTACCCCCCCATGCCGCCCACGCCACCAGGATCAGCAGCCCGTGACCTACGGGCCGGGATGCGGGCCGGGAGCAGTCGCTCCCGGCCCGCCCTCGCGTCCGTCTGCCATCGACACTCGGCTTGCAGCAGGTCGCTTGCAGCAGTCCCGCCCGCCGGCCGGTGCTCCACCGCCGAGGCCATCACATCCGGCGCCACGGACTGGCAAGATCGACCCCACACCCCACACCCCACACCCCACACCCCACACCCCACACCCCACACCCCACACCCCACACCCCACACCCCACAGGAGCGATGCACATCGTGGCCAACCCACCCACCGAGATGGATCCAGGTGGCGGAGCACCGAGCCCTGGTGACAGCCCCCGGGTTGCCAGTGCCGCATCGTCTGCTATCTCCGCCGCTGTCGTCTCCGCTGTGTCTGCCAACTCTTCCTCCGATCCCTCCGCTGCCGCAGCCGATGCCTCCATGCGGGTCGCTGCGATGGTTCGGGACGTGCACGACTACCCGACTCCAGGCATCGTCTTCAAGGACATCACTCCGCTGCTCGCCGACGCCCACTTGTTCGCCGCCGTTGTAGCTGCACTGGCAGACCCCTTTCGAGGCGTGGTGGACGTCGTGGCGGGCATTGAGGCACGGGGCTTCATCCTGGGAGCGCCCGTCGCTCTCGCGCTTGGGGCGGGGTTCGTCCCGCTCCGAAAAGCCGGCAAGCTTCCCCGTCAGACGCTGCGCGAGTCCTATGACCTCGAATACGACTCCGCCACTCTTGAAATGCACGAAGACGCCGTGCACCCAGGTCAGCGCGTGCTGCTCGTCGACGATGTCATCGCCACTGGGGGGACGGCCGAAGCCGCCACACGGCTCGTCGCTCGGGCCGGAGGCAGCGTGAGCGGCTTGACGGCGCTGATCGAGCTCCCGATGCTCGGAGGGCGCAGCCGGCTCGGCACTATCCCTATCCACGTCATCTATATCGTCTGACAGCGGAATTCGGATACCCATCGTTCTGGCGCGACAATTCCCGCTCCACGGTGGGAACATCATCCGCCCTGGCGGCCCTTGCCAGGGGCCATGTGGGTCTGACGTGCAGGTTCCTATCCACGTAGGCGCCTTCTGCCAAAGGCCAGGGGGGTCTGGCCACGACGAGGGCGGCTGCCCGCACGGTCCGACCCGGCACATCTGGCCGTGGATCACGCAGCCACAACAGCAGGCGCAGTCCGGTCACAAGCACCAGGTCTCCCCTGGCGCGCCGGCCCCCAGCCCAGCGGAACATGCCGTTAGGCTGTCCCGACCGGGACTTCGAGATGCAGAGACCGCGGTCCCGACACTTCGAACAGCCGGGACCCGAGCACCAGGGGACGACGACGGTACCCATGCCAGTCTTTCCGAGCGCTGTCGGAGCAGACGGTACGCAACCCTCTGGTGACGGTGACGGCGACGCCACGACCGAGCCAGCGCCCAACCCAGCCGGTGTGCATCCCACGCCGCGCACCGGAGCACGTCCAGGTCCCAAGACAGCCGGGCACGGCGACAGGCCAGCAGACGCACACCGTGGCGCGCTGCGAGCCGACTCGACCCACGATCTCGTCGGCGCTGTCCTGCGATCGGTCTACCCGCTGCCGAGCCCAGACCCGTCAGCACGCGTCGACCCATGCCGCGTCGAACCGCCCAAGGCGCTTCCGGTCCGGCGGGCTCCGCAAACCCCAGTCCCACCAACTCCGGTACCTCCGCCACAAGACGAGGTGGCCCCTGCCACGCACGAACCAGCTCGGCCCCGTCAGCCTCACAGCGCGCCCCGCCTCCACCAAGGACAAGGACAAGGACAAGGACAAGGACAAGGACAAGGACAAGGACAAGGACAAGGACAACTCGTCCGTGCTCATCAGGCCGCTCGCGTGCCAGCCCGTCCGGCGCTCCCGATCGTCCAGCCCCATGTGCCCGACCTGTCGAGCATCGTATCGCTCGCTCTCTCCGAGACCTTTGCCGGTCTGACGGGCCCGGTCGGAGCGACCGCCCTTGACGGACCTGCCACCAAGCGCCCGACGCGGCTCGTAGCACTCCCCGGCGCGCGCTCCGTCCTTGGCGTGCGCTCCGTCCTTGGCCTGAGCCCCGACTCCGAACAGCCCCGAACGCCACGCGCCACATCCGTCGAGATGCTTCCCCATGTGAACGCGCTCGACGGGCTGCGAGGCGTCGCCATCACCCTCGTCGTCCTTTTCCACCTCGGCTTCTCGTGGATGCGAGGGGGGTTCGTCGGGGTCGACCTGTTCTTCGTGCTTTCGGGCTACCTCATCACGGGAATCCTCCTCTCAGAACGCGAACGCTCGGGAACCATCGATCTCGTTCGCTTCTGGGCACGCCGGGCGCGTCGCCTGCTGCCTGCGCTCTGTCTGCTGCTGCTGGTGCTCGTAGCCGTCGCCGCTCTCGACCCGCGTCTCGTGTCCCCGGCGGTCGTGCGAACCGACGGGCTCGCCACGCTCTTCTATTTCCAGAACTGGAACCTGGCCCTGCAATCCCACGCGCAGCAGATCACCCAGATCTTCTCGCCATCGCCCCTTCTCCACACGTGGTCGCTCGCCGTCGAAGAGCAGTTCTACCTCCTCTGGCCACTTCTCCTGCTCGTGACCATGCGACGCAACGACGAGCATCGCGGGCGCCGCAGACTGTGGGCGGTGATCGCTATCGGGTCCGTGGCTTCGGGAACGGCGATGGCCATCATGTCGCTCACCGGCTCGGCGCCGCTCCCGATCTACTACGACACCGGGACCCGGGCCTTCGAGCTGCTCATCGGAGCAGGCCTTGCACTCGCAGCGCCGATCGCTGGATCAGCGGCGCGAAAGCACCACACAGCCACCCACGACCACACAGCCACCCACGACCACACAGCCACCCACGACATCACCATGGCGCAGACTTTCGCAGTGACCACCAGGCCTGTCCCAGCCATCACCTCCCCGCTGCAGCCAGGTCAGACATCCATGCCGGTGGGCGTTCTTTCCCGCCAGGTCCACCGCTCCGTTCGACGAATACCCGCCTGGATCCCCGAATTCGTGAGCATCTGCGCGGTAGCTGGCATCCTGGCCTTCGCCTTCACCGTCTCCGGGATCGCGGCGCAATGGATCTTCCAGGGGGGGCTGGTAGCCGTCGCACTTGGGGCCGCAGCGTTGATCTGGTCGATAGCGACCCGTCCGACCAGTGTCGTCGGCCGGATTCTTGCCTCGGCGCCGGCAGTTGCTGTGGGTCGCCTTTCATACGCGATCTACCTATGGCACTGGCCCGCCCTGATCCTCCTGACATCACACACGACAGGAATGTCCGGCGGCACGCTCCAGGCCGCTCAGGTCGGCCTGACCCTGTCCGCGGCGGTCATCAGCAGATACCTGGTCGAAATGCCAGCACATCGACTCGCCCCCCGACTCGCGGTTCGGCGACTTGTCATCCCCGTGAGTGCTACCGCCCTGGCGTGCGCGCTCGCCGGCGTCCTCATCGCTCGCCCACCGCTCCTCTGACGGAAGCATGCAGGCACTCAGCGCTCGGACGTGCACTCCGATCCGCTTTGCCAGGTCAACACCCTCGGAGCGAGCGCGAGGTCTGCCAAGCCACGACCACGACCGGTGCCCACCAGCCACGACCACGACCGGTGCCCACGAACCAGGACCGAAGCGAGCTCTGCCGGACCATGGCCAGATGCGCACACGATCCGCTCCCGTCCGCTCGGGCAACGCTCGTCATGCTCGTACGTTGTGCTCGCACGTTGACCCAACGGAGCGGATTCTGCAATCAGCCGACCGTGGCGATTCCCCCGTCGACGGGAATGATCGCACCGGTGAGGTAGGCACCGGCGCGTGACGCCAGGAAGATCGCCGTTCCGGCCATGTCGTCGGGCCGGCCGATGCGCTTCAGAGGGGCAGATGCGGCTATGTGATCGCCAAACGCCTCCAGCGTGGCTGCCATCATCTTCGATTCGAACGGTCCCGGAGCAATGGCGTTGACCGTTGTCCGCGGAGCAAGATACCGGGCCAAGTGCCGGGTGAGCTGGTGGACCGCCGCTTTCGAGGCCGAATAGGAATAGGTCTCGAGCAGGGGAACCTGGATCCCGTCGATGGAACCGATATTGATGACGCGCGACGGGTTTTCCTCTGTCCCTGCTTTGTGCAAGAGCTGCCTCAGGAACTTCGTCACGTGGAACACGCCCTTGACATTGAGGTCGAGCACCCGGTTCCATGCGGCGTCGTCGAATTGTTCAAGGGGCGCTCCCCACGTCGCACCTGCGTTGTTCACCAGCACATCCAGCTTCGGCTCACGCGCCGCCACCGCATCCGCGAGGCCTCGGCAGCCGGCCTCTGTCGACAGGTCTGCGGGCAACGCCGTGCACGACCCCCGTTTCGAAAGCTCCTCGGCCGTCTGACGGCACGCGTCGGCCTTACGGGCCGAGATGTACACGGTTGCACCGCCGTCGACGAAGCCCTCGGCGATCATCCGACCGATGCCTCGGGATCCCCCAGTGACCACGACGGTCTTGCCGGACACGTCGAACAGGTTGCTCATGCGCGCCACGTTAGCGACGCCGACCGGGGTTGGACGAGGCGAGCGATGCAGTGCCGCTCTGCCCGCAGGCACCGTGCAGCGGTCGGTGCTCGGGATCCCGAGCACCGGGGCTGGTGGTTCGTCGTGCCCTGGGCCGAGAGCCCCAGCCGCTCTGCACGTCGCCACCGCCGTGCACCGATGGGCAACGGCGGCGGGCAGCCTGTCCACAGGTGGTCGGCACAGGCGGGTCAGGCAGGCGACGCCGACTGCCACCGAGTTGCTTTCGAAACGGGTCACGCTCGCAGGAACAGCGGCTCTTCGCGTAGAGCCGGGACAGCGGTCGGTTCCCCACGGCTCCGTCAGCCAGATGCTCGTGCCGATGGGGTCGAATCGCCGTGGCGGCTGCGGGACGACAGCCGCCCAGCCAGCGGGCACCTGTGGGTGTCGGTATGGCTGGATGTCACCCCCGCCCTGCGGGTCCAGCCCGCCCTACCCGCTGGTGCTGTCGGACCACTGCGTCCGGTTCCACCACCGTGGGGCATCACGGGCCTGCTCACCCACCCACCGGACATGGTGATGCGCCAACGCCATCAACGCTGGTACGACAGCCAGGCCCGGCGCAGCCCACCGGCGGCTCCCCCGCTCGACGTCGGCCAACAGTGAACCGGCAGCGGCGGCGGCCCATCCGAGCAAGATGACGTCGCTCACCGGCAGCTGGCTCGGTCGCAGCCCCTCCGCCTGGAGCAACCGGGGGATCCCCCGGCGAAGCCGCCAGGGCCATACGACGTAGTGCACTGCCGCTCCGGCGAAACCGAGACCCGCTGCCAGCGCCCGAATGCGAGAAGACCACCGATGCGTGCTCGATGCCACAGCCACATCCCCCGCCGCCACGGCAAGCCACAGGGCCGCGGCCCCCGGGAGCCCCAGCTCCGGCTGGAACGCCAGCCCGGCCCCACAGCCCAGCTCGAACCCGTGATGGGCGATCATCCCGGCCGTCCGCAACACCGCCAGCGGACGAGGCCGCCGCCAGCGCAGTCCAAGCTCCTGCTCGCCGCGCCCGGGCCTGCCCACCCGCCTATCGCCCGCTGAAGGGTTCATGCGCCAACTGTAAACCAGGGGTTGCCAACCCACCGCTCATGGCCACAGTCGGAAACCGACCACGCGCGTTCACAGGTCGGACCAGCGCATTCGACCAGGACGAGCCGAACCGTTCCTGCGGCTGCCGCCATCGAACGCTCGATCCTGTGCCCAAGGGCACATGCAGAGCCGGACCGACCCATGGGGAGCGCTCCGGGGCCCGGCCGCCCGGCATCGACCATCCTCACGCTTCCGTCGATCAGAGCCGTCGTCCAACCGCACCCCCTCCCACCAGGAAGGACAGCGAAGCTCGCTGCCGCATACCGCACCGGGTACCGCACCAGGCGATCCGGGCTACCGCGCCGCTTCGCCGCCTGGCCGCCCTCGGACCGGAGCGATCCCTCCGCGCGACTGTCGCCCGGAGGCACGGGTGCGTAGCCTGGATGCGTGACGATCTCCGACGCCCCCGTCGCCGCGACGACCAGGCGGTCCACCTCAGCACCCGACGCGGCGATGCGCCGCCTGCTCCGGGTCCCCGAGCGCAAGGCCGCCACCAACGACGACGCCCAGCGCCTGTTCGGCACGTCGATACTCATCTCGGCCCTCCGCTGCGTCCTCAGCTATGTGGTGTTCCCCGTCCTGACGCCAGTGCTCGGCACCGCTGCCGGTGTCGGGCCCGCCATCGGCATCCCCATCGCCGTGCTCGCGCTCGTCTTTGACGTACGCGGGACCCGACGGTTCTGGCTCGCAAACCATCGGTGGCGGTGGCCGATCACGTTCGTCTACGTCGCTGTCATGGCACTCGTGACGGTTCTGCTCGTCGGGGACATCGCGCACTTCGCCTGACCTCGGACACCACCCACACCAGCCACACCGCCCACACCAGCGACACCAGCGACACCAGCGACACCAGCGACACCAGCCACACCACCCACACCACCCACATCACCCACACCAGCCACACCACCCACACCAGCCACACCACCCACACCAGCGACGCCACCCACACCGCCTGGCGCCCTGTCTCACGGCATGGCCGCCTCCTGGGGAGCTCGGCAGACCCACACGGCATCCCGGCCGGAGCTTGGACCGAGCCCGACCCGGCACTGCTCAGCCCGGAGCGGCTCCGACGCTCCTTCGCCCAGTCCGGTGCCGCCAGCATCGACCGGATCTCCCGGCCACCGTGGCAGTCCACTCTGTTGCCTGTCGAAAAGCATCTATACTGTGGTGACGTGATCGGACCGCTGGACCGCGAGCGCCATCCACCGTCGACGTCGACGCCTGAGCCTTGCACCACTGCGTTTCCTCGACATCCACCTGAAGGCCAGGGGCTCGGAGCGTGGTAGCCGCCGAGCACACGGTCGGCTTCGGTGACGACCTCGACGAGGTGGCCCGGTTGCGGGCGGTGTTGTTGCGCCTCGGACGCCGGCTGCGGGCGATCGACGCCGGGTCCGGGCTGACTCCAGCTGAGCTGTCGGTGGTGGGAGCCACGGTGCGCTGGGGTCCGATCCGCCCGTCGGAGCTGGCTCGTCGCGAGGGGCTCAATCCGACCATGCTGTCGCGCATCCTGGCCCGCCTGGTCGACGACGGCACGCTGTGCCGCCAGGACGACCCTGCAGACGGCCGGGTGGCGCTCGTGTCGGTGACCACGAGCGGACGCCGACTGCACCGGCAGATCCGGGCGGCTCGTGCTCAGGTGCTCCACGAGCACATCGGTCGGCTCCCGACGTCACAGCAACGGGCGATCTCGGCAGCACTTCCCGCTCTCGAGTCGTTGGTGGAACTGTTGGACGGCGGACGGCGGTGATCGCCCAGTGGTGGAGGGATCTGTGGCCGTCGTGGGTCGGGCCCGACCTGCGGATCCTCCTGACCGGCCGGTTCGCCATGAGCGTGGCCCGGGCCGTCGCCAGCGTGATCGTCGCCTTGTACTTGGCCGCGGACGGGTTCTCCGGACTCGAGATCGGGGTCCTCTTCCTCGTCGTGACCGTAGCCTCGGCGCTCTTGTCGACCGGAGTCGGCCTGTTGTCGGACCGGGTGGGCCGCAAGCCGTTCCTGGTCGGGGTCCCGCTGCTGGCCGCCCTGGCCGCCGCGGTGTTCGCAGTCGACCGCGCGCCGGCGGTCCTGTTCATCTTTGCTGCCCTGGGGAGCTTCGGACGGGGACAGGGCGCAGGCGGGGGCACGGTGGGCCCCTACCAGCCCGCCGAGTCCGCCTTCGTGGCCGAAGTCGTGCCGGCGCCGGTTCGTGCCGCCGCCTTCGGCCGCATGGCGTTCGTCTCGTCGCTGGGCGCTCTGGCTGGTGGCCTGCTGGCCGGGCTGGCCCGCACCCATGCTCACATGAGCCCTGCAGAGGCCACTGCCGCCTACCGTCCGGCCTTCGTGGCCGCCGGGGTGCTGGCCGCCGTGGCGGCGGTCGTGGCCCTTCGGCTGCGCGAGCCGGTGTTCGCTACCGGCGCCCGCCCCGACCGCAGCGGTCGCCGGACCGGGGTGCCATGGCCCCGCCGATCGTGGCCGGCGTTGTGGCGGCTGTCGGTCACCAACAGCGTCAATGGGTTGGGCATAGGACTGTTCGGTCCGTTCATGAGCTACTGGCTGGCTCGCCGCTACGGAGCCACCCCGGCCACCATCGGCCTGCTCTTCGCTCTCGTCAACCTCGGATCGCTCGCCTCGACCCTGGCGGCGGCCGGCATCGCGCGTCGGTTCGGCACGGTCCGGTCCATTGTCGCCGTTCGCGCCATCGGCGGGGTGCTCATGGTTCCCATGGTGCTGGCGCCGACGTTCTGGGTCGCAGGAGCCGTCTTCTTCGTGCGGATGATGGCCCAACGGGCGGGGCTGCCGTTGCGCCAGTCGTTCACCCAGGACCTGGCCCATCCTGACGAGCGGGCCAGCGTGGCTGCGCTGTCCAACCTCCCGGCCCAAGGAGCCATGGGCGCCAGCCAGGTCCTGGCAGGCTTCCTGTTCGACGAAGTGAACCTCGCCGCACCGTTCGAGCTGGCTGCCGTCCTGCAATGCGCCAATGCGGTGCTGTACGGCGTCCTGTTCGGATGGGCAAAGCCCGCACTCGGTCATCGCGATGGGCCAGCCGACAGCCACGGGACCGCACACGCCGCCGACGGCTTGGCGGACATATCGCCGCGCGACGGTGGCGCCGGACGCATTCCCAACGCCCACCACGGCTGACAGCGTGCCCCGGAGCCGCATCCCAGGGGTCAGCGTCGCCACCTGGCACCCCCACACCCTGTCGACTCGGGAACCTGTCGACCCCGAAACCTGTCAACCCCACACCCTGTCGACTCGGGAACCTGGTCCGCCGGCAAACCAGGCGCACCCCGAAACGCACCACGGCTGACAGCGTGCCCCGAGACCCCACTGCACGCTCGGCACGCGGCGCCGCGTCTGCCCGCTACGGGACCTGGGCGCCGGGTGGGGGAGCACCCACGGGCCTCCATCCCCGTTAGCGTGGCTCCAACGGCGCCGAACGGCGTCGCCGCTCCCGGCACTGGCGCTTCTGGCGCAGGTCAACCCGAGCGGTCCCGACGACGAGACGAGGCGGTGGACGATGCCGACTGATCGACCGATGCAGATGGGCATGGTGGGCCTGGGCCGGATGGGCGCGAACATCGTGCGCCGGCTCATGAACGACGGGCACGAGTGCGTGGTGTTCGACCAGAGCCCCGAAGCCGTGGAGCAGGTGGTGGCCGGCGGGGCGCGGGGTGCGGCATCGCTGGCCGAGCTGGCCAAACAGCTCGCCGCGCCTCGGGCCGTGTGGGTGATGGTCCCGGCCGGCGCCATCACCGACCGGGTGGTGTCGAGCCTCGCCGAGGTGCTCGAGCCAGGTGACACCATCATCGACGGCGGCAATTCCTACTACCGCGACGACCTTCGGCGCTCCGCCACGTTGTCGGCGCACGGCATCGACCTGATCGACTGCGGCACCAGCGGCGGCGTGTGGGGGTTGGAGCGCGGCTACTGCCTGATGATCGGCGGTCCCGACGCCGCGGTGCAGCGGCTCGACCCGATCTTCGCCACCCTGGCGCCCGGCGTCGGTTCGGCGGAGCGGACACCGGGACGCAGCGGGGAGCCCACACCCGCCGAGCAGGGCTACCTGCACTGCGGACCCAGCGGCGCCGGCCACTTCGTCAAGATGGTCCACAACGGCATCGAGTACGGGATGATGGCGGCCATTGCCGAAGGTCTGAACGTGCTCCACAACGCAGACGTGGGCACACGGCCGGTCGAGTCCGACGCCGAGACGGCGCCGCTCACCGAACCCGAGCTGTACCAGTACACGATCGACACCGCCGCTGTCGCCGAGGTGTGGCGACGTGGCAGCGTGGTCGGCTCCTGGCTGCTCGACCTCACCGCCGCAGCCCTGGCCGCGTCGCCGGACCTGACCGAGTTCGCCGGGCGGGTGTCGGACTCCGGCGAAGGCCGGTGGACGTCGATCGCCGCCATCGACGAAGGGGTGCCGACCCCGGTGCTCACTGCCGCGCTCCAGTCGAGGTTCGCCTCACGGGACCTCGGCGACTTCGCCAACAAGGCACTCTCCGCCATGCGCAAGCAGTTCGGCGGCCACGACGAGCGACCCGTCTGACCACAGGCGCAGCCCGTCGATCAGGGTGGGTTCCACGGAGCGCACCCACCCAGCGAGGAAGTCACGTACGAGCCTTGTGACACCCCGCTCGACGAGGGGGCGCTGCATCGCACACCGCGACGCCGATTGCGACGACGGGGTCGATCCCGCTCATGCCGCCGGCTCGACGCCGGACGTGCCGGCAGACAGGATGACGGCCATGGACAGCGCCGCCACGGACAGCACCACGCCCGAGCCGCCACCCGCGACACGGACCCTGCCCGTCGCCCTGGTCGGCGCCGAGCTCCCTGTGCCGTGCGTTGACGGGACCGACCGGCCCTATCTGTCCCTCGATGCGGCCGCGTCGACCAGTGCGCTGCCCGACGTAGCTGCGGCTGTCGAGGAATTCCTGCCCTGGTATTCGAGTGTGCACCGAGGTGCCGGACAGAAGTCGCAGCGCTCCACCACCGCGTTCGAAGCCGCCCGGCAGGCGCTGCTTCGCTTCGCTGGTCGCGGCGACGACGACGTGGCCATCATCTGTCGCAACACCACCGAGGCCATCAACCACCTCGCCTACCGGCTCCGGCTGCGTCCCGACGACGTCGTGGTCACCACCGTCGTCGAGCACCACGCCAACCTGCTGCCCTGGTCGCGTGCGGCGACCTGCCGGTACGTGGAATGCCAGCCTGACGGCACCGTCACGGTGGCCGCCGTGGTCGAAGCCCTCGAACAGTCGCCCGCTCCCCGCCTGCTGGCACTGACCGGTGCGTCCAACATCACCGGCTGGATGCCGCCGGTCGACGAGATCGTCGAGGAGGCGCACCGGCGCGGCGTCCCCGTAGCGCTGGACGCGGCCCAACTGGCTCCGCACCGCCCGCTTCCTGCAAGCCCCGATTTCGTGGCGTTCAGCGGGCACAAGATGTATGCGCCCTTCGGCGCCGGCGTTCTCATCGGACCCCGCGCCGCGTTCACCGACGGGGACCCGTTCCTCGCCGGTGGCGGCGCAGTCGACC
>JAJZLP010000202.1:2100-52778 GCA_021803325.1 Actinomycetes bacterium | reverse complement strand
CACCCGCCGAATGCCGCTGTTCCCGGCCATCAGGCCCGAGCTCCGAGCAGAGCGCTGGTGCGCGCTCCTCCCCCCGGCAGCGTTTCCACCTCCACGGTGCCGCGGCCGAGGTCGGCGAACAACTGCAGGGTCGTGAGCCACGGCGCGTCGCCGGTCGACAGCAGGTCCGTGCCGGCGGCGTCGTCGACGACGACCAACCGCAACCCGCCGCCTTCCGCCTTCAGGCTCACGTGCACCTCGCTCACCGGCGACCGCCGGTAGGCGTTGTACAGGGCCTCGGCCACGATCTGGTACACGATCATCGACGTCATCCAGTCGAGCCGCAGGTCCGACGCGATGTCCACCTCCACCTGGGGCACCCGGGTCCCCATGAAGGTGCTCGCGGTGGATGCAGCGATGGCGGTGGCGAGCGTTTCGGTGGTGATGCCCCCGATCGTTCGCTCGTCGGGCCGAACTGCATGCATCAGGCGGCGCAAGGTCTCGGCCCGGGCATTGACGTCCGCGTAGATGCGGTCAAGGGCACCGACCACCACCGGCTCCCCACCCCCGCTCGACGACCGCACCACCCGGACCACAGCGCCGATGGCCCCCATCATCTCCACTGCCAGCTCGTGAAGCTGGGCCAGCACCCGATGCCGATCGTGCTCGACCGATCGGACCAGATCGCCGAGCAGGCGGCGCCGCTGCTCGGCCTGGCCAGCGAGGAGCCCGTACAGTCGACGTGTCTCGGCGACGACGAGCAGGTGCCGGCCCGTCATGATGAAGGCGAGGGCCCCGAGCACGGCGACGACCACCGGGACCGTCCACGACGATGCCGGCGACGCCGTCGCCGCTTCGACGGCGAGCGCAGGCACGCCCACAGCGACGAACAGCGGGATGGGGCTGCGTCGGCGCACCTGTGCCTCGGGACCCAGTCGGTCGAGCCCCTCGGGGTAGCTGCGATGAGCGTTCAGCGCCACCATCAGCACCAGCCACTGGGTGAGGGCCTGCACCAACAGCAACGGGCCAGCCAACAAGTGGAACCCGTGCACAGCATCGACCAGCAGGAGCACGGCGTCGACCTCGCCCACCACGGCGGCGAACACGCCGAAGACCTCCGGCGCTCGCTGGTGAGCCGGCAAGCGGACACACAGGACCAGGGTCATCACCGCCACCAGCGGCAGCGCTGCGGCTGTCACGGTACCGGGGATGACGAACCACTGGGCGTTGGCGTGCGCCAGAGACGGCCCCGCTGCCACCAGGACCGGGGCGACCACGGCCAGGCCCGCCGCCAGGAGCTCCAGCCCGTCGACGAGCAGCACCCTGGCGCCGTCCGTGCGGCCGACGAGATAGACGATCCCGATACCCCACACCAGGCCACCGGCGAGGATCCCCACAGCACCCACCAGGTGCGTCGACCCGGGCGCGAGTGGCTCCAGCAGCATGGAGAGCCCGAGCAACGCGCCGCCGCAGAGGGCAGCCAGCCAAGCCAGCCAGAACACCTTGGACAGTCGGTCGACCCGCCGGACCACCACGACCGAGGTGACCAGGGTGGGCAGGAAGAACACCGCCCCGGCCGCCGCCCAGGCGCGCAGGTAGTCGACACTGCCCACCACCTGCCACCCCAGGATCGTGATCGCCGCGATCGCGATCGGCCCGGCGACCCACGCGGCGCGGACGAACCGCGGGGAGAACACGGGGAGCAGCGCGCCTGGTTCCGGCCCGGGCGGTCGCTGCTCGGTGCCGCCAGCCACCTGGTGGTCCTGGCGACCGATGGGCACCACCGAGCCACCGGCCGGCGGCTCCGACGCGCCCCCCGCGTCGGTCACCCGGTCGCGTCGGCGGACGACATCGAGCGACGGCGAACCGCCATGGCCATGCTTCGCCCGGTCGCGGTCGGACTCGGTGCCACCGGCACCCGAACCCCTCGACCCGGCACCCACCGTACGTATCGGTGTCGGCACGAACCCCCCCTGCCGCACCCGGTGGCGTCGCCGTCGGGCTGGCCCTGTCATCCTATCCGGCCACGGCCAGCGCTGACGTTGCCGCTCCCCGCCGGCTCCCGACACGCGCACCACCACACAGCAGACCGCTCCGGCGCACAGCGGCTGGGCTCATCCGACATGCCACCAGGCCGCGGCTGCCACCACGATGTACAGACCCATCAAGCACAGGCCTTCGAGCCACGTGGACTCGCCGTCGACCACGACCGCGACGGTCACTACCGAACCCACGGCGAGCCCGATGAGCAGCAGTGTGGGCAGCGCCAACGTGAGCCCCCCGCCGAGGACAGGACCGAGCAGCACCAGGAGCGGGAAGACGCCGAGCAGCACCTGGATCGGGCTCTGCAGGATCACAGCGAGGGCATGATCCGTCCGGTCCTTGGCCGCGAGCACGACGCCGCCGACGTGCTCGACGGCATTGCCGGCGATCGCGACGACCACCACCCCGGCAAACGTCGACGACATCCCCAGGAGGTGGATCGCCGGGCGGAGATCGGACACCAACCACTCCGACACGAGTGTCGCCGCGCCAGCTCCTGCGACGAGCACCCCGAGTGCCAACGACACCGGCCAGGCACCTTCCGGGACCAGCCGAGGCCCGGATCCGCCACTCGACCGCAAGCTGGCGACCAGCGCTGCGGCGTACGCCACCAGCAAGACCACCGACGCGACGTCGGACAGCGCGTGCTCGTGCGCGGCAGCTGGCGTGTGGGCCAGCGCCGTCACCGAGGGCACAGCCACCACCGAGGCAGCCACGAGCAGCAGCACCGCACTGGTCCGGGCGTCTGCTGCGACGAACCGCTGCGTTCCATGGCGCAGCCCACCGACGGTGAACGACAGACCGAGGACGAGCAGGACGTTGGCGAGCACCGAGCCGACCAGCGCAGCCTGGACGACCGACGTGAGGCCGGCTCTGAGCGCGAAGATGCCGAACAGCAGCTCCGGCAGGTTTCCCACGGTGGCCTGCACGATCCCGGTGGCCGCTGGCGACCAGCGCAGACCGAGCTGTTCGACCGTCCGGCTGACAAGAGCAGCCAGGCAGGCCAGTGCCGTTGCCTGGACGATGAACCCACCGACGGCGCCCATGCCGGAAGCCGCGGCCCCTGTGGCGGCGAGGGAGGCGGCGACAGCGGCCGCTAGGGTGACGGTGTCCCCGCGGCGCCATCCGATCGCTGATCGCCCGGTGCCACCGGGCGCGACGGCGCCGTCAGACCGGCCATGCCCGAGGCCACCGCCGTGTTGCGCACGCCCCGGTTCACCGGCCACGACGGGCGATGCTACCGCCGAGCAGTCCAGACGGACCGGTTCCGGCGTTCGTCGCGGCCGCACGGACCGGTGGCTTAGCTCCGAGAGCGTTGACCTCACCGTGCGCTGCCGTGCTGCTCGGGCGCAGATCCACCGAGGATTGGGCCAACGAGATCGGAGGAACATCCGGTGCTGTCCGGTCGACCAGCCCCGGCGGGGGGCACCTCCCGCCGAGACCGGTCAACCAGGTCATGGTGCCCAACGCCGGCTCGCACCGCACCCGGCGGGCACGACGCGGCTGCTCCCCGGCAGCCAGCGCGCACGATCCCCATGTTCCCGGTGCTCGGCTCACTGCAGCGAGCCGAGCACCGGTGCTTCCCCCCCTGACGTTCGCCGGTTCCGGACGAGAGCCCCCCGACCCCCGTCCTCCTCCGGCGCCGACCGGCGCGAACGCCGGCACACCTGGTTCCCTGTCGCCGTCGAGCCCCTGCGCTCCCCCTTTGGCCACACCTGAAACCCGGTTGTCCAGCGGGCTGGCGCAAACCGCCGTGGCGGTCGGTGCCTGTGCCCACCCGACGGCTCATTGTCTACTGACATACCAGTAACTTGTCAACCCTCGCCCGGTGGCGGCACCCTCCGAGCGATCACGTGCACGTCAACCTCGGCCGCGGCGGCGAACCGCAGGACCCGCTGGACGACGGAGCCGCGCACGGCTTGGTGCCACCGGCTCTGGTTCGTCGATCCCAGCACGATCTGGGTGATCTGGTGCTCCTGCGCATAGGCGACGAGCGCCAGGGCCGGGTCGTCGGCGGTGAGCTCCGTCCACCGCCCCCCCACGTCCTCGGCCAGCCGGCGGAGCTCTCGCAGGACCTGCCCACCGTCGCCCGCCACCCCATCACCTACAGCCACGTGCACGACGTGCAGGTCGGCCTTGGCCCGTGCCGCGATGCGGGCCGCCCTGCGCACCACGGCTCCGGTCCCCGGCGCCCCGGTCACGGCCACCAGGATCCGCTCCGCGGTGTCGAACGGCGCCGCAGGCACAGCTCCGGGGAAGCTCGCCAGCAGCTCTTCCTCGGTCTCGTCCGCCACGAAACGCAACGCCAGCTCTCGCAGGGCGACGAGGTTCGTCGTGCGAAAGAACCCGTTGAGCGCATCGGGAACTTTGGCCGCGGCGTAGATGTTGCCGTGCACCATCCGGCGACGGAGCTGGTCGGCCGACGAGTCCACCAGCTCGATCTGGTCGGCTCGCCGCACCACCCAATCCGGCACGCGCTCTCGCACGGGAACGCCGGTGATGCGCTCGACGGCGTCGGCCAACGATTCGAGGTGCTGCACGTTCACCGTCGTGACGACCGCAATGCCGGCATCGAGGAGGCTCAGCACGTCCTCCCACCGCTTTTCGTGGGGACCGGACCCCGGCACGTTGGTGTGCGCGAGCTCATCGACCAGCGCGACCTGGGGCCGACGGGCGAGGACGGCGTCAAGGTCCATCTCGCCGAACGTGACGCCGCGGTGAACCACCTCGCGACGCGGAACGACCTCGAGCCCGGCAAGGCGCTCCACGGTGAACGGCCGACCGTGGGTCTCCACGAAGCCGACCACCACGTCGGTGCCACGCTGGCGGCGGCGCTGGCCTTCGTCCAACATGGCGCAGGTCTTGCCCACACCGGCGACCGCTCCGAGATAGACGCGGAATCGACCCGCAGGGGTCACGTCCAAGTCGCTCGGCGCGCCTGCGCCAGCTTGCCGGACCAGAGCACCGTCATCGGGCTCGGGCATCGTCGCCTCCTGGTTGTACGGAACCGCTCGGTAGGATCGGCTGCATCGGCAGGGCTTGGCCCAGCCGCCTCGACCGGGAGCATGCATGCGTCTGGACCGCCGGACCATTCTGGGCACCATCCTGGCCGTCGGCCTGGTCGCAGTCCTGTCCGCCGCCATGGTGCCCCTGCGCGATCACCTGAGCGTCGCATCCGCAGGGCTCGTCCTCGTAGTGCCGGTGGTCGCCGCCGTGGTCGTCGGGGGCCTGGCTGCAGGCGTGGTCGCCGTGGGTGCCGGCTTCGTCGCCTACGACCTGGTCTTCATCCCGCCCTACGGCACCCTCGCCGTCGGGGCCGCGCAGAACTGGGTCGCACTGGTCGTCTACGTCGTCGTCCTGGTGCTGGTCGCCGCTGTCGTTGCCGACCAGCGCCATGCCCGGGCGGAAGCCCGCCGCCGCGAGCACCAGACTCGCCGGCTCTTCGAGCTCTCCGAGGCCCTGAGCGCCGACCAGCCAGATCTCGCCCAGCGCATCGTCGACATGGTGGTCCACGCGTTTCATCCCCGATGGGTGGCCCTGCTCGTCCCCGGGGACGACGGTCTGCAGGTCGCGGCGACAGCGGGAACCGACGTGTCGCTCTCCGAGGTCGCCTCGGTCGCCGGAGACGCCGGTACGCCCGTGCACCTCCTCGCCGAGCCCGGTGGGTCCAGCCATTCCCAGCAGCCGGTCGCCGTTGCGCTGGTGACCGGTGACATCCCGGCGGGCATGCTGGCCATCGCGCCAGCCCCCGCCGACCGCCATGACCGGCAGCTCCTCGCCACGTTCGCCAACCAGGCTGCGATTGCTGTCGAACGGTCCCGCCTGCACCATCAGGCGCTGCGAACAGAGGTCCTGGAGGTCCAGGACCAGGCGCGCCGGGCGCTCCTGCGAACCGTCTCGCACGACCTCAGAACGCCGCTCGCCACCATCAAGGCGTCCCTGTCGGAGCTGCGCGAGTCCGGCAAGCACCTGTCGGGCGAGGACCGGGCCGAGCTTCTCGGCCTGGCCGAAGCGCAAGCCGACCGGCTCGACCGCCTGGTGGCGAACCTGCTCGACATCAACCGCATCGAAGCCGGCACCCTCGCCGTCCACCGTGACGCCGTACCGGTCCACGACCTGCTGGCCGAAGCCCTGGCCACGCTCGGGAACCCACCGGTGGCAGCAGACGTCGCAGCCGACGTACCTCCGGTGGAGGCCGACCACACGCTCATCGGACAGGTCCTCGTCAACCTCCTCGACAACGCGTTGCGCTTTTCGCCCGGAGCGGTGGAGGTGCACGCCCGAGCGCAGGGCGACGACGTCGTGGTCTCCGTCGTCGACCGGGGACCCGGCGTCGCCCGAGGAACACGTCTGGACGCGTTCCGCCTGCGTACCCCGGCCGGACCTGAGCCCGCAGGAACCGTGCGAACCGGCACTGACGACGGAGCAGCTGCCGATCCCGGCCCAGCCACCGCCACCGATCCCGCCACCGCAGCCGCCACCGGCACCGGTCTTGCCACCGCAGCAGCCACCGGGCCCGGCACCGCCACCGCCACCGCCACCGCCACCGCCACCGGCGGAAACCCGACAACCGGATCCGCCGGAGCCAGCAGCCGACGAACGTCTCACGCCTCGCGCTCTGCGAGCCCGGCCACCGGCGAGGCGGCCGCCGGTCCCGTGCGGAGCGGTCTGGGCCTCACCATTGCCCATGCTTTCGTTGCCGCCCACGGGCGCACCTTGATCCTCGAGGACAACCCCGGCGGCGGCGCCCGTTTCTCGTTTGCGCTGCCGGCCGCTCCCGTCGACGATGGTTCCGTGGGCACAGAACGTGACAGCACTGCCGGGCGTGCACACCCACACGGGCCAAGCGGGCAAGCCGAAGCGCGAGCCGAAGCAGCAGCTGAAGCAGCAGTCAGTGACGAGCAGCCACATGCGTCGAGCGTTCGGCTTGGTTCGATCGCCGGTGCTCAACGGCCAGGCACCTCGGCCCCCGCATGCGAAGCGGGGTCGAGCTGACCGATGGCACGCCTGCTTCTCGTCGACGACGATCCCGCCCTGGTACGGGCGCTGCGCATCGCCCTGACGGCACGCGGCCACGACGTGGTCGTAGCCCGGACCGGTGAGGACGCTGTGGCCCAGGTGGCACTGACCCAGCCCGACGCCGTCGTGCTCGACCTCGGCCTGCCCGACATCGACGGCATCGACGTCTGCCGACGTGTTCGGCAGTGGTCGGACGTTCCGCTCGTTGTCCTGTCGGCGGCCGGCGACGAGGAGCACAAGGTGGCTGCCCTCGACAGCGGTGCCGACGACTATGTGACCAAGCCGTTCGGCATGGCCGAGCTGCAGGCCCGGCTGCGCGTCGCGTTGCGCCACGGTGCCGCTCGAACCCAACCGGGCGATCCGGCTGAGGTGAGCGTGGGCCGCCTGCAGGTCGACCTCGCCCACCACACGGCCACTGTTGACGGCGCGGTCCTCGATCTCACCGCTCGCGAGTTCGACCTGCTCGCCTATCTGGCTCGCCACGCCGGCAAGGTGTGCACCCACCACATGTTGCTGCAAGCCGTCTGGGGACCCGGGTTCGGCACCGAATCGAACTACCTGCGCGTGTACGCGCACCGGTTGCGCCGCAAGCTGGGCCCGGCAGGAGCCGTGCTCCGCACCCATCCAGGCATCGGCTACCAACTTGCCGACGACACCGACCAGTCGTCGCCAGCAACAGAGCCATCAGGGCCGGACAGTCCGGTTCCCCCCCGTGCGGCAGCCGACTGACCCCCCGGTCGCGCTACGGTGCCCGACCGACCCTCGCCGGGCGGCACGGCGCCAGGCGGGCCGCCAGCTGAAGACCCGGGTCCCAACCGACCACCGCCGGGTGGCACAGTGCCCGGCGAGCCGCCTGGCAGCACCCACCCATACCCGGTGTCGGCCGGCTCGCCACGTCGCGCCGACCCTGCGCTCCGGTGCAACCCTGCCGACGTGCCACCCGGGCTGCACGCCGCGCTCCCAGCGGCCTGCAGCCCGCCGACCGGCGAGCCGTGCTGGAACAGCGGGTTCAGGATCATCAACCGACCACGATGCGCCAGCACGGTGCCCTCGACCGTGAGGCGGCTCCCCGGCTCCACACCGGCCACGGCCCGGCGACCCAGCCAGCGCACGACCACACTGCCGGTCCCGTCGGCCAGCACAGCATCGAACGACGGAGTCCCGTCGAGCGCGCGGTGCACCTCGATGGATTGGACGGTGCCATTGAGCACGGCACGGTGCCGGGGCGCCGTGTCGGCGCACCTGCGGACCACCGGACGGCCGCCCCACACGGCGAGCCCCGGCACGGACCAGCCACTCATTCGAGCCGTGCCAAGGCCCGGTTGAGATCGAGCACGTTGACGATGGGACTGCCGAGGAACCCGAGCTGGCGCCCCTGGGTCTGGCTGGCGATCAGGTGCCTCAGAGCTGCAGGCGACACGCCCGTCGCCTTCGACACCATCGGGATCTGCACCAGCGCGTCGGTTGGCGTGATGTCGGGGTCGTAGCCGCTGCCCGACGTCGTCACCAGGTCGGTGGTTGGGTCGACCCCGTGGGCATGCCACCATGCCACCAGCAGGCGGGTGTCGGCCACCAGCGCCTTGGAACGCGGACCGAGGTTCGTGGCACCGGACTCCCCCTTCACCCCGTTGGCCACCAGTGGGTTGTCCCCGCCGGCCACCCCCGTCTTCGGGTTCGCCGCGTAGGGGCCGAAATTGTCGGGCCGGCCGTGGAACCATCGGGTGCTCGTCCACGTCTGGCCGATGAGCGGGGAGCCGACAGCGGTGAGCGACCCGTTCGCCTGGTGCGGGAACAGGGCCTGGGCGACACCCGTGCCGGCCAGGCTGTAGAGCAGCCCGAAGAAGACGAAGCAGACGACGGCGAAGACGACGGAGCGGCGAAGGTGGGCGAGCATGGTGGCGTCTCTTTCAGTAGGCGTGGATGGCCACCAGGACCATGTCGATGAGCTTGATGAACACGAACGGGGTGATGATCCCGCCGACGCCGTAGATGAAGACGTTTCGCCGCAGGATGGATGCTGCTCCAGACGGGCGGAACCGCACGCCGCGAAGCGCCAGGGGGATGAGCGCGACGATCACCAGCGCGTTGAAGATCACGGCGGACAGCACGGCGGACTGTGGACTGTGCAGGCGCATGATGTTCAGAGCACCGAGCTGTGGGTATGTCGCGACGAAGAGCGCCGGGATGATGGCGAAGTACTTGGCCACGTCGTTGGCGATCGAGAAGGTGGTGAGCGACCCACGGGTGATGAGCAGCTGCTTGCCGATCTCCACCACGTCGATGAGCTTGGTCGGGTTGGAGTCGAGGTCGACCATGTTGCCAGCCTCTTTGGCTGCGGTGGTGCCGGTGTTCATGGCCACGCCTACGTCCGCCTGGGCAAGCGCCGGGGCATCGTTGGTCCCGTCCCCGGTCATGGCCACGAGCTTTCCGCCTTGCTGCTCGGCCCGGATGAGCTCCATCTTCCGCTCAGGAGTAGCCTCCGCCAGGAAGTCGTCGACTCCCGCCTCCTGGGCGATAGCCGCCGCGGTGAGCGGATTGTCCCCGGTGATCATGACGGTGCGGATGCCCATCTGGCGCATCTCGGCGAACTTCTCGCGTATGCCCTGCTTCACCACGTCCTTCAACTCGATCACGCCAAGGACCTCAGCGCCGTCGGCTACCACCAGCGGCGTGGCTCCGCTGCGGGCAATCTCCTCGACGACCCTGTCGAGCTCGGGCGGGACCTGACCACCTTGGCCGGCCACCCACTGTTTGACCTGCTCGCCTGCGCCCTTGCGAACCTGGCGGCCGTCCACGTCGATACCCGACATCCGCGTCGTGGCGCTGAACGGCACGAACTGGTGCTCGCCGGCAAGCTCGCGCTCGCGGATGCCGAAACGCTCCTTGGCCAGCACCACGACCGACCGGCCTTCGGGGGTCTCGTCGGCCAAGGAGGCGAGCTGGGCAGCTTCTGCCACCGCCTGTTCGTCATGGCCCCCGACGCCGACGAACCGGCTGGCCATCCTGTTGCCGAGGGTGATGGTCCCCGTCTTGTCGAGCAGCAGGGTCTGCACGTCGCCGGCTGCCTCCACGGCACGACCGCTCATGGCCAGGACGTTGCGCTGCACCAGGCGGTCCATCCCGGCGATGCCGATAGCGGACAGCAGCGCTCCGATGGTGGTCGGAATGAGGCAAACGAGCAGGGCGACAAGCACGACGACCGACACGTTCGCCCCGGCGAAACGAGCGAAGGGGTCGAGCACCACCACGACCGGCAGGAACACGATGGTGAGGACGGCCAGCAGGATGGTGAGAGCGATCTCGTTCGGGGTCTTCTGCCGGCTCGCCCCTTCCACCAGCGAGATCATGCGGTCCATGAACGTGTGACCCGGCTCGGCTGTGATCTCGACCACGATGCGGTCCGACAGGACCCGTGTGCCGCCGGTCACCGCCGAGCGGTCCCCGCCGGACTCACGGATGACCGGTGCCGACTCACCGGTGATGGCCGATTCGTCGACCGACGCCACCCCCTCGACGATCTCGCCGTCGGACGGGATCACGTCGCCGGCCTCGCACACCACCGTGTCGCCCTTGGCCAACGCCGAGGCAGGGACGCGTTCCTCGGACCCGTTGGGACCCAGGCGCCGGGCCTCGGCTTCGGTGCGCATCTTCCTGAGCGTGTCGGCCTGGGCCTTGCCCCGGCCTTCGGCCATCCCCTCGGCGAAATTGGCGAACAGCACGGTGAGGAGGAGCCAGATGGCGATGGACCAGGTGAACGTCCCGGGATGGACGATGGCCTCGATGAACGTGATGACCGTCCCGACCAGGACCACGAACATCACCGGGTTCTTCAGCTGCACCCTCGGATCGAGCTTGCGCACCGCGTCGAGCGACGCGGACCGCAGGATCTCGCGGTCGAACAGGCTGCGGGAGCGGGCGACGCCGCGGGCACGGCCGGTCCGATCCGGGCTGGGCCCCGGCGGACCACCCGGTAGGCCGGCACCGGCTCCTGTGGCTGCGCTGCCCTCTGGGCTCGGGTCGCTTCCGCTTGGACCGACACCGCCAGCTGCGCCGGCTGGGTCCCCGGCGACAGCGGCACGATCGGTGGGGCTCGTCATCAGAAGAACCTCCCGTGGCTGAGCTGTTCCACGATCGGGCCGAGGGACACGGCAGGGAAGAAGGTGAGCCCACCGACGATCAGGATGGCGCCGATCGTGAGGCCGACGAACATGGGCTTGTCGGTCCGGAAGGTGCCGAGGGACTCGGGAACCACCGCCTTCGCCGCCAACGCACCGGCCAGTGCCAGCACCGGAACGATGATGGCAAAGCGTCCAATCAGCATGTCGATCCCGCCGATCACGTTGTAGAACGCCGTGTTCCCGTTGAGCCCGGCAAACGCGGAGCCGTTGTTGTTCCCCTGCGACGTGATCGCGTACAGGATCTCGGTGAAGCCGTGTGGGCCGACGTTCGTCGGGCCGGCCCGCCCGGCGTGCAACGACACGGCGAGCCCGGTGAGCACCAGCACGGCGATGGGCATCACCAGCACACCCAACCCGGCGAGTTTCACCTCCCGAGCCTGGATCTTCTTGCCGAGGTACTCCGGCGTTCGACCGATCATGAGCCCGCCGATGAACACGGCGATGACAGCGAACAGCAAGATGGTGTAGAGCCCGCTGCCGTCCCCGCCCGGTGAGACCTCGCCCAGCATCATGCCGGTGAGCATCCCGAACCCGCCCATGGGAGTGAACGAGTCCGCCGACGAATTCACCGAGCCGGTCGACGTCTGTGTCGACGCCACGTTGAACAGCGCGGAGGAGGTGTCGCCGAAGCGGACCTCCTTGCCCTCCATGTTCCCGGTCGGCTGGTGCGCCAACCCGGCGGCGGCCACAGCCGGGTTGGGCTGGTGCTCCGCAAAGCTGGTGAACCCCACCCACGTCCCGAAGATGATCGCCATGACGGCCAGCACCGCGGCGCCCTGACGGCGCGAGCCGACCATCGCTCCCAAGGTGTAGGTCAGCGAAAAGGGGATCACCAACAGCAGGAAGATCAGCAGCAGGTTGGTGAACCCGGTCGGGTTCTCGAACGTGGTGGCAGCATTGGCGTTGAGGAACCCGCCACCGTTGGTGCCCAGCTGCTTGATGGCTTCCATGAAGGCGATCGGCCCTCGGGCGATGACCTGGGTGACCCCGTTCAGCGGGTCGTGGATGGTGACCGGGCCGGCCAAGGTCTGCACCGCTCCTTGGCCCACCAGGACGATGCCGGCCACGAAGGCGATAGGCAGCAGGATGTAGAGCATGCACCGGGTGACGTCGACCCAGAAGTTGCCGACCGTCTGCGAGGAGCGTCGCGACAGCCCGCGCACAAGGGCGATGGCCACCGCTATGCCCACCGCCGGCGTCACGAACTGCTGGACGACCAAGGTCATCTGCGACAGGTACGACAGGGTCGTCTCGCCGCCGTAGTTCTGCCAATTCGTGTTGGTGACGAACGACACCGCGGTGTTCCAGGCCAGCGCCGGGGACACCGCGCCAAGGTGCTGCGGGTTGAGCGGCAACGACCCCTGCAAACGGAGCACCAGGTAGGTGGCGAAGACCGACACGGCCGAGAACACCAACAGCGCGCCCGCGTACCGTTTCCACGTCTGCTCGTGGTCCGGCCCGGTGCCCAGCGCCCGGTACAGCGGGCGCTCCAAAAAGCCGAGCCAGTGGACCCGGCCGTCGAACACCGCCGCCATGTACGAGCCGAGGAACCGCCACGCAACGGCCAGCGCCGCGACCAGGACGACGATCGTCCAGAAGTAGGCCACTAGAAGCGCTCCGGCTTGAACATGGCCACGCCGAGGTAGATGAAGACGAGGACGGCCACCGCCAGCAGCACGCCCTGCACGGCGCTCATGCGCGCTCCAGCGCCCACGCCAGGGCCACCATGGCAGCGAAGAAGCCGACGGTCCCGATCACGACCAGCAGATCACCCATGCCGTCATGGTCCGGCTGCCGCCGTCACGGCGCCGTCAATCCCGGCCCGCTACGCGTCAACGATTCGTGAACGGCGCGCGATCCGACGTCGGCCAGGACGTTTCGCATTCCTGTGGCCACCCTGGGTACGGTCGCCGTGTGCTCCCAGTGCCTCAGGCCGATCCTTCCGGTCCCCCTGCCGGTTCTTCTGCCCCGCCCGCCAACCCGCTCGCCCGAGCGCTGTCGATCACCACCGAGGTGCACGATGCCACCGCTGCGGGCTTCATGCCGGGCCCCCAGTCGCACACCGGAGCGACGGTCGGCACACCGCTCGCTCTGGGCGCTCTGACCGCGCTTGCCGACGCCGCAGGCCGGTCTCTGGCCCAAGCGGTGGCACCGTCACGCTCGGTCGCCACCAGCGACCTGACCGTTCGCCAGTGGTCTGCTCTCACCGCGCACGTCCGCCTGGACATGCGGACGGTCCGCCACGGACGATCCGTGCTGGTGCTGGAAGGCACCGTGCGCACCAGCCCGAGCGCCGACCTCGGCGCCGGCGCGCCCGTTGCCTGGGTGTCGGTGACGCTGGCGCTCGCCGACCCGGCCGGCACCGGTCAGCCTGCCGGCACCGGTCCCGCCGGGGTTTCCGCACCTCCCGTGCCATCACGCCAGAGTGCGGACCGGGTCGAGCACCCGACGGCGCCGGCATCCGTGGACGACAGGCAGAACTGGTCGCCCGGGCAGTTCGGGCTTGCCCAAGATCTCGAAGGCTGGCGTCTGGACGCGGACGGCCCCGTGCGCACCGGGCACGGCACCGCCTCCGCCGGCGCTCTCGCCGCCCTTGCGGAACTGGCGACGCAGCTTCCCCCACCACCACCCTGGGGTGCCGGTGGCACCGACACCTCGGCAAGCCCCCAACCTGCCACGGAGCTGCACCTGGCCCTCCTCCAGCCGGCACGGACCGGACCTGTGCGGCCGGTCGTGCTCCGGGCTCCGGCCGACACGGGGCGCGCCGGGGCCTCCGTGGCGCTCACCGGCCCAGAACCTGCCAGTCCGCTGCACGCATGGGTGCTGATCGTGCGCCAGGCTGGTCCGTCGTGAGCGGAGCCTCTCCGACCGACGGATTTGCCGAGGCCGACCCCCGTCGCGACAGGATCGCCGGTGCGTACGGGCTTCGGTACGAGGAGGTCCCGGCGCCCCGAACCGAGCATCACCGGACCGAGCCCCTTCTCGTCCACCAGGTCACGCCGCACGCTCTCCCCATCGCTTTGGAGAACGATCAGCCGGATCCATCACGGTCGGCTGCGTCGGCGGCCATGCCGTCCAAGCTCGGGGCATCTCGCCTGGAAGGCCAGCTCACCCCCGGCTACCACGTGGTGGCAGACAACGGAGCCCTCGACATCGGCGCGCTGATCGGCACGTCCGACATCCTTGGCGGCGTGGCATCAGGGCTTGCCGTGATGCCCGCCTGGGTGGTCACCACGAACCTGGTGGTCCGGATCGACCGGACCAGCATCGCCGGGCCTCTTCACGCCACCGCCACCGTCCTGCACACCGCCGAGCGCACTGCCGTAGCTCGCGTGCAGTTCACCGCGGGCGACGAGGCAACCAGGGCCACCAGCGTGGCGGAGGCCCTCGTCACGTCTGCCGTGCGCCGGGCTGAGGGGCTCGACCTCGGGTTCGGCCGACCACTTCGCCACGACCTGTGGGCACCACCACCCGTCGAGCCTGTACCGGACTGGTTCGCCCTGTCGCAGATCGGACCGACCACGACCCGACTCGACCTGCTCCCCCACCTGCGGAACCCCTGGGGGATCCTGCACGGTGGGGCGATGTCGGTTCTGGTAGACCGCGCCGCGCGCCACGCTGCCACCTCGGGCCGACCGCATCGCACGGTTGGCGGCGCCCCTGGCCTGCCGTCGAGCCGGTCGGTCATGGTGCAGTTCCTGGCACCGGTCGGCGTCGGACCCGTCGAGGCTCGCTGCCAGGTACTGGGCGCAGGGGCCACGGGCACCGTCATCCGCATCGAGGTCCACGACATCGGTGCGGATGACCTGGTTGTGGCGCTGGCCACGGTCGTCGTCGCACCAAGCTGAGCAGCGGCCCGCACCGAGCTGCGCACCCGCATCTGATCGAGCCCGGCAACGCATGCCCGGTCGCTCCGGCTCAGTTCTTCCGGCTCGGCTGCTCCGGCTCGGCTCCTCCGGCTCAGTTCCTCCGGCTCAGCTCCTCCGGCTCAGCTCCTCACGCGCTGCGCGCAAGCCCTTCGGAAGCACACGTCGGGCAGTCCCCGTATGCGTGGCAGCTCACGACGACGTGGTGCCGCTCCACCTGCGCGCCCGGGCACGGCTGGGCGGTGCACCCCGCTGCTGTCCCGTCCTCGTGCAGCACCAGGATCCCTCGGCACTTCGTCATCGTGGCTCCTCTGCTCGCCGATTCGACAGTCACCCACGGCGTCTCGATGACGATCGGCATTGCGACCGGCGCACTTGAGCCAGCTCGCCGGTTGCGGGCACACTGCTCCGGGTGGACCTGCACACCGAGCCTCCCACCCACGCATTCACGCACCGCCTGCGCGCCCGGTTCGCGGAGACCGACGCGATGGGGGTGGTCCACCATGCGTCGTACGCGGCCTGGCTCGAGGCCGCCCGCGTCGAGCTGTTGCGCGCCGCGGGCCATCCCTACGGTGAGGTGCGAGCCGCCGGGATCGACCTGGTGGTGGTCGACCTCCGCCTGCACTACGAGCGGCCGGTCCGCTTCGACGACGACGTGGCCGTCACGGTCTGGCTGGGCGCTGCCTCGCGAGCGGCCTTTGAGCTGGGCTACGTCGTGTCGGTCGGCGGCGAGCGGCGTGTCACAGCCACGTCGCGCCACGCCGCCGTAGGCCTCGACGGGCGGCCCCGGCGCCTGCCACGTTGGATCGAGGAGCTCGCCGCAGGAGCAGCGATCGCTCATGGGCCAGGGGCTACCGCCGCCGGACCTGACCTGACGTGACGTGAGGAGCACGGGCGCCACGCAGCCATAGCCTGCAGCGGCGTCACGCCGGGAGATCCTGGTCCCGGCCGCCACCACTCGATGCCCGCCAGAACATCGACGGTCGCCGGCGTGCTCCGGCCCGATGCGTTCAGTGCCTCACGAGCCCGCCGACGCCGGCAGGCGCTGCGCCACGGCGGACGGTTTGAGGGGTCGCATCAGCCATGACGGACGGCGGGTGCCGTCGGGGGACACGGCGTGTGCGGGCCGGGTGCGCTCCAGCCAATCCCGGTACACCTGGCGGGCCAGCTCGGTGTTCACGCTGATGTCACCGAACTGGTCGCCGGGCCGGGCAGGTGTGACCCGCACCGCCTGGTGCCAGCAGTGCATGCCCGAGATGGGGTCCGGGTGCACGGCGAAGGTCAGGTTCTGGTGCACGCCGACGTCGGTCCACCAGATCCGCCGGGTGTCGGGATCGTCCGACGGGTAGGGCCCCACTCCGCTCACCCGCCGCATGGCCCAGCCCTGCTCGTCGTGCCTAAGCGTCACCGTGGCCATCGCCTGGCCCTGGCCTCTTCCCTGACCCTCGATCCGCCACCGCCCCATGTGGTGGCTGCATGCCACCACCCCCGGACGGATCCCTTCGGTGATCCACGCCCGACCGACGAAGTGACCGATGTCGGTCTCGACTCGCACCAGGTCTCCCGTGGCGGTGATGCCCAGGCGCCCTGCATCGGCCGGGTGGATCCACACCGGGTTCGCATGCGCCAGCTCGTCGAGCCACTTGGCGTTGGCCGAACGGGTGTGGATCTGTGTGGGGAGCCGGAACGTGGACAGCAGGACCATCTGGTCGGGCGCCATGTTGGCCGGGTGGACATGGCTCCGGATGTAGCCAGGCACCGCGTGCTCTGGCCATCCCCACGAGGCCAGCGTCGACGAGTAGAACTCGAGCCGCCCCGACGGCGTCGGGAACCCGCGTCGCACCTCGCCGTCGACCATCACACCCACCGGACGCCGCCCGTCGCCGTCGGGAGGCGGAGCACCCACCGGCGCGATGTTGGTCCCGGTGGGCGCCGGCGCCGCGCTGTAGACCCGGCCACGGGTGGAAACACGCACATCGGCCAGCTCCTCGGGTGGGACCGGCTGGTCGAAGAGCGCTCCCTGGCCCCGGGTGATCTCGAAGGCTCCGTAGCGCCGCATGTACTGCAGCGGTGTCAGACCCTGCGCCGCCGCCGCCTCAGGCAGCCCGGGGACCGAGTGCTCGAACATCCACGCGTAGTACTCGTCGACGGTCAGCTTCTCCCCGGGGTGGGCGCGGGACTCGTGGTACTGGCGGATACCAAGCGACCCGTCGGGGTCGATCCGCCAGCTCAGCTCGGTCCACAGCTCGTTCTCCTCCCACACCTCGCCAGGGTTCGCCTGGCGGGAATCCCCGACAGCCTCCCCCAGGCGCTCGCGAGCGGCGCGCAGCACCGGCTGGCGGAACCCGATCCACTGCCCGTCGTACTGCTCGTACGAGTGGGTGTCGTGCCGCTCGGAAGCCAAACCCACAGGCAGAACCCAGTCGGCGAAGTACGCCGACTCGTTCCACGTCGGGGTGAGCGCCACGTGGCAGCCGACGAGGTCTTCGTCGGCAAGGACCTCCAACCAGGACAGGCCGTCGGGGTTCGTCCACACCGGGTTGTAGACCCGGGTGAAGTACGTGTCGAGCCGCCCCCGCCCGTCTTTGAGGAAGTGGGGCAGCAGGAACGACAGCTCGTTCTGCGCCAGGGGGAACTCCAGCGGCCACGACAGCTCCTGCCACACCTGTGGGTGCGGAGGCTGGTGGATCGGTCGCGGCACGAACTTGTTGTAGGCGTTGGGGAACGTACCGCCTTCGGTGGCCACTGCACCGAGCAACGCGGCGAGGAGGAACGCGGTGCGGCTCACCTGCCAACCGCCGAGATTGCCTGCCGCGGCGGAGCGCCATGAGTGGCAGGAGAAGCGGGTACCGGCCCGGGCCACGATCTCGGCCACCTCGGCCAGCGTCGCCGCGTCGATGCCCGATTCGGCCGCGGCGAAATCGAAGGTGAACCCGGCGTACAGCTCCCCCAGCGCCTGCTCGAACGATTCGAACCGCTGCGGCAGGTCGGGCCGGCAGGCCGCGAGGTGCTCCTCCCAGTTCCACCAGCGCCGGATGAACTCGCGGTCGTAGCGCTTCGTCTCGACGATGTGGCGGGCGATAGCCAGATTGATGGCCGCCTCCGAACCCGGCTGCGGCGACAGCCAGTAGTCCGCGTGGGTGGCCGTGTTCGACAGGCGAGTGTCGAGCACGATGACCTTGGCCCCCCGGGCTCGGGCCTCGGTGATCCGCTGCGCATGCGGGTTGAAGTAGTGCCCGGTCTCGAGGTGCGAGCTGATCAGGTAGATGACGTCAGCATGGGCGTGGTCGGGGCTGGGTCGGTCGATCCCGGTCCAGAACTGGAAGCCGGTGCGCCCCCCGCTCGAGCACACGTTGGTGTGCGAATTGTGCCCGTCGACGCCCCAACTGGCCAGCACCCGCTCGGTGAACCCATCCTCACCCGGTCGGCCGATGTGGACCATGATCTCGTTGTGCCGGCCCTCGAGCAGGGCAGCGCGGATGCGGCCGCCGATGACGTCGAGCGCCTCGTCCCAGCCGGCCCGCTCCCAGCGGCCCTCGCCGCGAGCGCCCACCCGCCGCAGCGGGTACAGGATGCGGTCGGGGTCGGTGACCTGGTTGATCGTCGCCGGGCCCTTGGCGCAGTTCCGTCCCCGAGACCCGGGGTGCTCGGGATTGCCTTCGAACTTGCGCACCTGCAGCGTGTCCCGGTCAACGTAGGCGAGCAGCCCGCACGCCGACTCGCAGTTGAAGCAGGTGGTGGGCACCAGCATGCTCCGGCGCTCGACCCGACGCGGCCACGATCGGCTGTCGAGCTCCACCCAGTCGTCCCACCGCTCCTTGGGCGGGAACGCGCCCAGTCCAACCTTGGACGGGCCGGGGTAGAAGGTCTCACCGCGGGCTTCGGTGGCCGCGCGTGACGCGAGGACCCGGGCGCCCAGCGCAGCGACATCGACATCGGCATCAACATCGACATTGCCATCGCCCGCATCACCCGCCCGGCCGCCTACGTCGGCATCACCCGCCCGGCCGCCTGCGTCGGCACCGCCAGCCTCGCCGCCTGCGCCTGCGCCGGCGCTGCTGCCAGTGCCGGCCGAGTCGACACCATCGCTCTCGATCGTCATGCGGCTCTCCCTACCGGGCGCTTCGCCCCGGGTGCGGTCATGCCAGCGGCACTGACTGGCCGGCCTGTACGTACGCGTGCTCGTGAAGCCCGAGCCCGAGGAGCGCCAGGGGGACCGCCGCCGTCCCGATCCACGGTGCGGCGACCGCGGCCAGGATCAGGACCACCCCGGCCCAGAAGAACACCGCGAACCGCCCCCGCGTCATCTCGTCCACTGCCAGCTCGGCGTGGGCCGTGACGTGGTGCGGCGTCGTCTCGCCGACGACCATCGCCAGGTGCGCGGCCGCTGCACAGGCCAGCACCACACGGATGTCGTGCAGGGCACCGTGCGCGCCGATGATCTCGGCCGCCGCCAGCATCGCCGCCGCACCGACCATCGCCGCTTGGACGACGAGGTGCGGGGCGAGCAGCGGGTTCTGCCAGAGGTCCCGAGCCTTGGCCTGCGCGAAGAGGAACGCCGTGTACGCGGCGGTCATGACACCCAAGGGCAGGCCGAACCCGGCCAGGACCTTGGCCGCGCCGACAGACCCCAGGCCACCGACGATGAGCTCGGCGACGAGGATGGCGCCGTAGCCGCCGATGATCATGCCGCCGCGCACCAGCCAACTCCGCCACTGCGGCCGCGTGAACAGCATCCAGAACCGCCACGGATGCTTCAAGTCCCACACGAGCAGGATGCCGGTCGCGCCGAGCATGGCCAACGAGACCGCCGGAGCCACCCAGCGGAACAGCGTGCCGGACCACGACAGCGTGCCGGCAAGCACCAGTGCCAGCGCCACCAGGTACGTCCCCGCGGCCAGACCTTTGGTCCAGGTGTAGAGGCTGACCCGCCATCCCCACGGCGCTCGATGGGGCACGTCGTAGGAGAGGAGCGCCGCCGCACTCGAGTTGGCGTGGCGCGGATGGCCCGAGATGACTTGCTGCGAAAGAGAAGGCGGGACCCGGTCGGCACCCTGGGTGGCCCAGGCGAACAGACCGCCCGGCGGGCGCCGAGCCGCCAGTGGGTCCAGGGTCGCCTGGTGCGCTCCTTTGTAGAACAGTCCCGGGCGCGTCTCCTTTTCGGGGCGGCGCACCGTCACCGGCTCGCGCTGCACGATCTTGGCGACAGCGGACGTCGGATCGGTGATATCGCCGACCAGGATCGCCTCGGTCGGGCACACCACCACGCACGCCGGCTCCAGCCCGATGTCGAGACGGTGAGCGCAGAAATTGCACTTCTCCGCGGAATGGTCCTCGGGGTTGATGAAGATGGCGTCGTACGGGCACGCCGCCATGCATGCCTTGCACCCGATGCATGCGGCTTTGTCGAAATCGACGATCCCATCCGGGCGGCGGACCATGGCGGCCGTCGGGCAGGCCGACACGCACGGCGCGTCCTCGCACTGGTTGCAGCGCGTGACCTGGAACACACGTCGCACCAGAGGGAACCGGCCCACGTCGACGGACTTGACATAGGTGCGGGTGACACCGATCGGCACGTCGTTCTCGCTCTTGCACGCCGTCGTGCAGGCATGGCAGCCGATGCAGCGCGTTTGGTCGAGGACCTTCACCCATCGAGGCGCGAGGGCCGCGGCGCCATCTGGCCCCCTGCCGGCGGCGGCTATCGGAGGACCTCGTCGCCGGCCGCCGTCGGAAGCAGGCGCAGCACGGGCGGGTCGCCCGTTCGGCTTGCAGCAGGTTCGCCGGTCACCTCGCCCGCCCGGGTCGACGACGCTGGCCATTCACCCACAAGGGCGAAGCGATCCCCGCGCACGACCGTGCGCCGCACCTCGAGCGGCCGGCCACCGGCCCACGTCCGACGCTCCACCAGGAAGACCGCCTCGTCACGCGGAAGACGCAACACGGCGCGCTCGTGCGCCGAGGGCAGCACCGGACGCACCTGCTCGCGCCCGCCGTCGGGTGCCACGCCGCACCGGGTGGCCAACTCGTCGTAGAGCGCTGTGTGCCGAAAGTCGGCACTCAGCAACGGGCGGGCAACGCTGGCAGGCATCCATGCCTGGTCCACGGCCAGCGGCGCCCCGCCGGCCAGTCGGACGCGCTCCAGGTACACCAGGGCCTCGTCGGCGGCCAGGCCGAGCTGGGCGGCGACGGCACTGTCCGTCCGCTCGTCGAGAGCGAGCACTTCGCTCGTCTGTCGGGCACCTTGCGCTTCGATGGCCCGGAACAAGCTGTAGAGGCTCCCGAGGGGCTGCTCGAACTCCGCTGGACGGACCCGGCTCCCCCGGCCACGCTGGCGCTCGACCAGCCCATCGAGCACGAGATGGCGCACGGCTTCACGCACCGTCTGCCGGGACACGCCGAAGCGGGCCATGAGCGCCACGTCGGTGGGAAAGGCAGACCCGAGCTCGCCCGACTCGACCTGCCTGCGCAGCTCTCCGGCCAGCTGGGACCACAGCGGAACCGGGCTGCGCCGGTCGAGCACCATCGGCGGGCCCGGAGAGCGTGCCGACAGCGGTGCCGAGCCGCTGGGTGCGTCGACATCGCCCGCATGCCCCGCACCGAGCCCATCGCCCACACCGTCGACCAAGCGGTCCGGTGCCGACCCGGTGGAGCGGCGGTCACCCTCTGGCGGCTGCGCACGGTTGCGCACGCGAGCGGCGGTCATGCCAGATATTGTCCGAAAGATCGGACTATTTGTCAACCAGGCAGACCACGCCGAGATCGGCGCGCCACGAGCGTTCCCCGCCGCCGTTCACCGGACCTCAAGACCCACAGCGGTCTCCCCAGCGCGCCGATCCGCCCGACCAGGCAGTCGAACCGCCCTACGCTGGGCCCGTGCCCGACCCCCTCACGCTCATGGCCGTGCATGCCCATCCCGACGACGAGTCGCTCGGGACCGGCGGCATCCTCGCCCGCTACAGCGACGAAGGCGTGCGAACCGTCCTGGTCACGTGCACCGACGGCGACCTGGGCGACGCCCCTGGTGGCGTGAAGCCCGGCGAGCCCGGCCACAACCCAGCCGCGGTGGTGGCCACGCGCCGGGCCGAGCTCCAGGCCAGCTGCGCTGCACTCGGCGTGGAGCACCTGGAGCTGCTCGGCTACCGCGACTCAGGCATGGTGGGCTGGCCCCAGAACGACCAGCCAGGATCGTTCTGGACCGCCCCGGTGGCCGACGCCGCAGCGCGGCTGGCCACCTTGATGGAGCGGTACCGCCCGCAGGTGGTGGTGACCTACGACGCGCACGGCATGTACGGGCACCCCGACCACATCCAGGCCCACCGGGCCACCATGGCTGCCGCTGCGTCGACTGGCGTGCCCGACAAGCTCTACCACACCGCTATCCCCCGCTCCGCTCTCGCCGGCTTCACCGCCGTCCTGCGCGCACAAGGCATCGAACCGCCTGAGGGTCTTGAGGACGACCCCGACTTCGGCACGCCCGACGAGCTCGTGACCACGGTCGTCGACTGCTCAGCGGTCGCCGGGCGCAAGTACGACAGCCTTGCGGCACATGCCAGCCAGTCGGACAACATCTTCTTCCTCGGGCTCGGAAAAGACGTCTTCACCCGTCTCATGGGCACAGAGGCGTTCGTCCGGGCATACGACCGCACCGGCCACCCCGTGCCCGAGCAGGATCTGTTCGCCGGCCTGCGCTGATCTGCGCTGGCGGTCGGTCGCCACCGCGGCTGCCGCGCTCAGCCGACGCGGGTCACCCGCCGGAACCGAGGCAGGTTCACCGCACCCCACACCAGCGTCGAGGCCGCCCAGCGCGAAGCCGCAGCACCCAGGTCGGCGCGTCGGGCCCGGCGGAAGACTGCAGCCGCCTCGACGGTGTGCAGCACCCACGTGCCGACGACCACCCGGCGCATCACGGCACGCTCGGGCAGCGGCACCACACGTCGAACAGCGGTGTGCACCCGGTCGTCGAAGACGAGCGCGCCCAGGGCGAGCGATCCCACCAAGCCTGGAACGACGGGCAGGGGACGCGCAGGTCTGGTCAGACGGAACATCGGTGCTCCTCATCCTCAGCTGGGTCGTCGATCGGGCCGCGTCCGCCGCCACACCATGCGGCGAACGACGGAGGCCAGCATCCACCGGTCGCGGCACCAGCCAACATAATCCGGTTCAGCAGCTGCATCCGCCACCTCGACCGCCTCGCCGACGCCATCACCGCCGACGTCTACCAATGCCAGCTCCAACTCGCCGGCAGACCAACCCGGCCGGCGCCACACCCGCCGAGCACGATCACGCTGCGGCCTGAACGAGCTGTGGCCACCGTCGAGCCCCAACAGACAGCGGGACATGGTCGCAGCATCGTGGTGGCCAGCCCAACCCCAATGTGATCGGCCACCACCCGAGCGACCAGACTGGAGCCGTGTCCCACAGCTGCAGCCTTCCCCGACGAGCCCCGAGCCTCGCGCTGCGCCTCGCCCGTGGCACCCGGGCCCTGGCTGCCGCCGGCCTTCTGCAACCCCTGCGACCCGACACGGTCGCGCGTTCGGCTCTGGCCGTCATCCACGACGGGCTGTCGCCCGCCGCCGGCTACACGTACGGCGCCGCGCGCGTTCCTCGTCGCCCAGCTGTCGTCGACGAGGACGGCGCTCTCACCTACGCTGAAATGGACCGTCGCATCGCCGCGATCGCCGGCGCCCTCGCCGCCACCGGTGTAGGACCGGCAGACCGCGTGGCCCTCCTGTGCCGCAACCACCGCGACTTCATCCTGGTCACCGCGGCCGTGTCCAGCTTGGGAGCCGACATCGTCCTGCTCAGCTCGGCGGCGACCGCCCCCGAAGTCGACGCAGCCCTGCGCGGCCAGCACGCCACGGTGGTCGTCCACGACCCCGACCTCGCCGCCCAGGCTGCCGGGACCGGCTCCGAAACAGCAGTGCGCCGGATCGCCACCACTGGCGGCTCAGCTGACCTCGATCCCAACGTCCCTCGCTACGCCACCACCAATCCCGCGGGTCACGGCCACGACGACACCGGACCCGGGACCGTGACCTTGGACGACCTGCCGAGCGCATCACGGTCCTGGCTGCGGCTGGCGCCACGCCCGGGCAGCCGCTACGTCCTACTCAGCTCGGGCACGACCGGCGTGCCCCGGGGCACTGCCCGTCGGGCAACGCTCAGCCTGGATCCTGTGGTAGCCGTGCTCTCTCGGATCCCACTTCATGTCGGGGACGTCACCCTCATTGCGTCACCCCTGTTCCACGCATGGGGGTTCGCCAACCTGGCATTGGCCGTCGGGATGACCTCCACGGTGGTCCTCCGCCGCCGGTTCGACCCCGAGGCGACGCTCGCCGCGATCGCCCAGTACCGGGTGCGTGTGCTCGTGGCGGTCCCCGCCATGCTCGTCGGTCTGACAGACCTGCCGGAGCACGTGCGCGCACGCTACGACACCTCGTCCCTGGAGATCGTCGCCTCGAGCGGCTCGGCACTGCCAGGCGACCTGGCGGTGCGTTTCATGGACGTCTACGGCGACATCCTCTACAACGTCTACGGGTCCACCGAGGCCGCCTGGGCCTCGATCGCCACCCCTGACGAGCTCCGGCGGGCTCCGCACAGCGCCGGCCGCCCCCCGCTCGGAACCGACCTCCGACTCGTCGACGCCGAGGGACGCACCGTCGCCCCCGGCGACCAGGGACGCCTGCTCGTCCGCAACGCTCTGACGGCGGGCGACTTCGTGGCCACCGGCGACCTGGGCCACGTCGACGGGAGTGGCCTGCTCCATGTCGACGGGCGCGAAGACGACATGATCGTGTCGGGCGGCGAGAACATCCACCCCCAGGAGGTCGAGGACGTCCTGCGGGCCCATCCTGCCGTCGCCGACATTGCGGTGGTGGGCCGACCCGACCCGACCTATGGCCAGCGGGTCCACGCCTGCGTCGTCGCAACACCTGGTACGAAGCCGTCGGCTACCGAGCTCAGGGCCTTCGCCACCGAACGCCTGGCGCGCTACAAGGTCCCACGTTCGATCGAGCTCGTCGCCAGCCTGCCCCGGACAGCGACAGGCAAACCGCTCCGCCGCCTCCTCCAGAACCAGGATCGCCGCCAGTGACCCTGCGGCCAGAGTGACCCTGCCGCCAGAGTGACCCTGCGACCAGTCGTCACCACTCGCCGATGACCGCGCACAGGTGCACGAGGGCATCCGTGAGAGCCGCACCCCCGTTCAGGTCGAGGTTGCCCTCCATGTACTGCATCAGGATCTCCCGCGCCGCTGCCGGGATGACGACAGCCGGCATCTCGTAACAGGCGTCAGGGCGCTCGTTGCCACGGAACCGAGCGCACAACGACAGCTGCTGCGCCATCAGATCGCTGCTCCAGCGGAAGAAGTCGCTTCGCAAGCGGTCCAATTCGCCACTGACGCCGATCGCCTCGCGATACAGGACCCGGTAACGACGACGATCCTGCAGCATGTCCCCCAACCAGGACCTCGTCCACAGCGCTGCCCGGACCAACCACAGCAGCGGAGCCTCCGCGAGTGCAGCCACAATGGACGTCTGGACATGGCGCGCCTCGCGTGCGAACACGTCTCGGAAGAGGTCCAGCCGCTGCCCGGCATACCGGTAGAAATCGCGTGTCGACACGCGCGCCTCGCGGCAGAGCGCCTGGACCGTCGTCCCCTCATACCCTACGGTGCCGAACAGCTCCAAGCCCGCGTCGAGCAGCCGCTCTCGCGGCGGACGCGCTGCGGCGGATCGGTCAGTCTCCGGGTCCACCATCACGCCGCCGTGCCGCTCCGTCGCTGCCATGGCCCGCCGCCGGCCGATCCCACCTGCGCCAGTCCCGCTGCCTGCCTGTCACCTGCGCAATCGTACTTCGCTGACACGAACCGCCGACGCGCAGCTGGCCCACGTGCGGGGCGAACGGTCCCACGCCAGCCGGTAGCCTGGGCCCGTGCAGCCACCGGTCGTTCTGACCGTCGCCGGCTCCGATTCCGGAGGCGGCGCCGGCATCCAGGCCGACCTCGCGACCTTCGCCGGGCTGGGCGTGTTCGGGGCCACCGCCGTGACCGCCGTCACGGCCCAGAGCACCACCGGGATCGACGACATCGTCGTCCTGTCCTGCGAGCTGGTCGCCCGACAGATCGAGGCCGTCACGGGCGACTTGCCGGTGGCAGCGGCGAAGACGGGCATGTTGGGGGGGGCTCCCACCATCGCCGCGGTGGGGCATCTGGCCGCACGGGGCCTCCTCCCCAACCTGGTCGTCGACCCGGTCCTGGCCGCCAGCACCGGCACGCTCCTGGCCGGCGACCCGGCGGCAGCAGCCGACGCCTACCGCCGCTGCCTCCTGCCGTACTGCGCTGTGACAACCCCGAACGCCTCCGAGGCACTCGCCCTTGCCGGTCTCAGCACCGGCGATCCACCACCCGGCAGCGCCGTTTCCCTCGACATGCTGGTGGAAGCCGGCCGCACGCTGCACCATGCGGGCGCCGCGCTCGTCGTCGTGACCGGAGGGGATCTGCCGGTGGTGGAGGACGGGCCCGGCGGCGAGCAGCCCGGCGCCACCAAGCCGGTCGCCGGCCGGCGACAACGCGCGCAGGCCGACAGCCTGGCTGTCGATGTCGTCGTGGGTACCGGTGGCACCACCGTACTGACCGGAGATCGGATCGCCACCACCAACCACCACGGCACCGGGTGCACCTTCTCCGCTGCCGTCGCCGCCGGCATCGCGCAGGGGATGCCGCCCATCGAGGCTGTGCAGCGAGCCAAGCACTACGTCGCCGATGCCCTGCGCAGCGCTCAGACCTGGCGCCTCGGCGCAGGCAGTGGACCGCTGGACCACGCCGTCTGGCGGAAGGCCACCGGACCAGCCACACCTCGCCTTGGCTGAGGGCCAGGACGCCCACCACGGATCCCACGACTCGGCCACTCGGCCACTCGGCCACGCTTGGGGAGATCCACTCCGCACCCGTCGTTCGACGCTCCGGGCGCCGGCCCCTTGAGGGCCACCGGCACCGCCAGCACCGACCCACTCTCGGCGGCCGGCCGGGGCACGTCGGCACCGCCGCGCCTGGCAACCCGCTGCTAGGCCGCTGTCACGGCGCCCGGCGGCGGGATGGTCCCCGGTCCTGTGGTCTCACAACTCGATGACGCAGGGTTGGCCGGCACCGGCAGCGGCGGCGGCACCAGGAACGACGGGGCCCCGACCAGGTCGAGGGAGTCGAGCAGGTCATCGGCGTTGGCATCGCGATCGGTGAGCGCCGGCAGGTTCCACTTCGTCTCGAGCAGCTTCAACACCGACGTGTGGTCGTGCACCACGTGGGACACGTAATCAGGTCGGGCATAGGGCGACACGATCCCGAACGGCACTCGGAAACCGTAGCGGCCGAAGGTGCCGGGCTGGTCGGGCGGCACGGCGATGTCCGGACCGATCCGGTCGGGTCGGACCGCCGCCGGAGGCGGCACGTGGTCGAAATAGCCGCCGTGCTCGTCGTAGGTCCAGATCAGCAGCGTGCGAGGCCACCGGGGCCCGTGCAGCACCGATCGCACCACCTGGGACAGGAAGACATCGCCGTACTGGACATCCTGCGGGTCCTCCTCGGAGCTCGTCCCGAAGTTCGGGTCCACCAACGAGAAGGCCGGCAGTCGGCCTGCCGCCGCGTCAGCGTACAGATCGGTGATCGGCCGGATGTTCGGGTCGATGTCGGGCCTGCCGATGAGCGACTTCCAGATGAACGCCGACGGCAGCGACGAGTAGTAGTTGCGCCAGCTGATCCCATGCCGGCCGAGCAGCTCAAAGATGGTGCCGTTGGGTGGCAGCTCCGCCGGGAACGCATCGGACACCAAGCCGAGCGAGGTACCTGCTGTCAGATAGCAGCGATTGGGATAGGTCTGGGCCATGACCGAGCTGAAATACCGGTCCCCGATCGGAAATGTGCGTGCCAGGCCCCAGGTGAAGGGCAGGTCGGCCGCGGTGAGATAGCCCATGGCCACCGGCCCGCTCGCCGAGCGCACGAACCCCTGGTTCGTCCCGTGGTCGTATTGGATGTGCGAGTCGTTCCACGTCTGCGACGGGCGGCCACGGAGCTGGCAGGGCGTGGGCATGGCGAATGCATGCACGATCTTTCCATCGGCACCCGGATTGGTGGCTGTGGGCCGACCGGCGGCGTCTCGCTGCAGGCCGTCACCCCGCCCGAGCATGCCGAGCACGTTGTCGAAGGAGTGGTTCTCGAGCACGACGAGCACGATGTGGTCGATCTGCGGCAGCAGGTCTGTGCCGACCGGGTGGCGGGGATCAGGCCTGCTGCCGGCCCGTCGCACCGCTGTGGCCACCGTCGACCGGGCGCTGCCGCCCGGTCCGCCGCACCCCGTCACAGCAGCGGCACCCGCCGCCATCATGGCGCCCAGGACCTGCCGCCGCGAGACCGCTCGACTCTGCACCTCCCACCTCCTGGCGATGCCGCCCGTTGGCTCAGGGTACCGACTGCAGAGGCGTGACGCCGGGAACGACGACCGGCGTACCCGATCGTCCGCGCTCCACAGGCTCCGCACCCCGCTGCATCGTTCGTCGGCGCTGCCAGCAGCCAACCGCCGGGTCCTGGCACACGACGCTCGTGGGTGGCGGGACCCGGCATGCGGTCTGCCGGACTGTGACACCCGGCCCACCGGCACGCAGGCGCGAGCCGGGAGCCGGCGCGCCCACAGGTAGCATCCAACCGCTGGCCCGATGCACGCCGGCCGCGCCCGACCCCACCAGCACAGACCCCACCAGCACAGACCCCACCAGCACAGACCCCACCAGCACAGACCCCACCAGCACAGACCCCACCAGCACAGACCCCACCAGCACAGACCCCACCAGCACAGACCCCACCAGACTGCCCATGAGCCGACCCGACCTCGACCCCGACCACCCCGCCACTGCGGCGCCCGTGGACAGCGTTCCCAGGTCCCGCCGCGGCCCGACACGGCCGCCGCTCCCCCGCGCCGATGGCTCCGAGCACGACGAGCGGCCGCCCGGCCCGAGTGCCAAGCCGGCGTTCATCGTGCTGGGCTTGGCGTTGGTGATCTTCGTCGGCGGCTCCATCGCCCTCGGCCTCGGGCCGAGCACAGCGCCGACGAGCGCGCCAACCACTGCCCGCATCGTCGCCGGTGCCAAGCTGCGCGCCGTTCCCGCAAGCACCCTGCTGAGCGCGCTGCGCAGCGGTGGGCAACCACCGGCAGACATCGTCGACGCCCTGGCACTCCCGGCGGGCTCCACCGTCGTACCCGGCTCCATCCACGACCATGGTGTCGAGACCTACGACCGATCGCTCGGGTTGCGAGTCGATGCCAGCCAGGCCGACGTGATCACGTTCTTCCGCGCCGAGCTTCGGGCCGATGGCTGGCAGCAGATCAGCACTGCGCCCAGCCGGACCGCCGCCGGGGTGGAGATCCTCGGTCAGCACGGTTCCATCGACGGCAACCTGTGGGAGATCGGTGTCGTCGTCTCACCCAGCCAGTTCGCCACGGCCGCCACAGCGACCACGGACATCACCCCGTACAGTGTGGAGCTCTACGTCCGCTCGCTGAGCGCCTGAGCGCCTACGTCGCTGAGCGCCTGAGCGCCTACCTGGCTGGGCGCCTACGTGGCTGGGCGCCTACGTGGCTGAGCGCCTGCGTGGCTGAGCGCCTAAGCGCCTACGTGGCTGAGCGCCTACGTGGCTGGGCGCCTACGTGGCTGAGCGCTAGGGCCAGTCGCCCGGGGATCCCCGGCGACCCAGCGCAGCATGGGTACGGATGCACACCGGCCGCCCGAACGATGGCCGGGAACGGCACCGCTGCCGGAGCCGGGGTGCGGCGCATCGTGGAGGTCGGCAGCCCCGACCACCGCCTCGGCCGCCTCCACGACCTCGCCGGACCCGCGGTCGTGACGCTCCTCGGCTCGAAGCATCCACGCCCAGATGAGCAGGTCGATGGGGTACAGCGCGTAGCCGACGCGGGTGCTCGGAGCGAGCACGATGGCACCCACCATCGCCCAGCCGAGCAGGCGCGCCAGCTCCCACGGCGTCCGTGGCGTATGGCGGACGAGCACGACCACCATCGCGACCGCACCGCCCAGCACGATGGCGGCGGTGATGCCTCGGTGCAAGTGCGGGAAGACGGTCACCAGCACATGCCCGAGCAGGGGGCTGGCCGCCGGGGACGTGACGCCAGCCAGGCCGAGCGGGAACCGGATGACGTTTTCGACGAAGGCGGACATGTTGGACAGCATCGTCGGGACCACGGCGGGGACCATGACCCCGAGGACCCCGGCCACCAGCCACGCCCTCGCCTGCCACGTGCGCCGACCATCACGGTCGCGCGCGGCGAACACCGCGATGGCTGCCAGGGGCCACGCCGTGAGCTTCATCGCTGCCCCGATCCCGAGCACGACTCCGGCACCGAACGGTCGACGGCGCTGCAGCAGGACCAGTCCGAGCAACATGAGCGCGACGATGGGCAGGTCGTCCCCACCGGTGGCGAGCGGCAGCGCCGCCGTCGGCAGGACGGTCATGGCCTGCAGCGTCAGCACTCGGGGTGCCGCCGGCCCTCGGCACAGGGCCAGAGCGGCGGCCACCAGCAGCATCGTGACGAGCGAGAATCCCACCCGGGCATCGCTGAGCTGCGGCGGCGCGTTCACTCCCCGGGCGAGACCGAACACCGACATGAGCGGCAGGTAGGGGTTGAAGACGTCGTAGGCCGGCTGCCCCGTCGGCGCAGGTGGCAGATGGCGGGGATTGATGTTCCGGTACGGGTCCTTCCCGTGCGCCACCCGCTGCCCGGCTGTCTCCACGACCTGCACCTCGGGCTGGACGTGGGCCGTGCTGGTCGGCACCCCCTCGGTCCGCCACAGGATCTCGAGCGACAGTGGGGCGAGCGTCGCCCCGACCAGCACCACCAGGAAGATCACCAGGCGGGGCGTGGTCCAATGCCAACCATCCCCGGCCGCTGCGACGTCGGCGGAGCCGGTTGGAGCGCTCAGCCCTGATCTGCGGGCCCGTAGCGCCATCCAACCCGAGGCGAGGGCCCCCACGACATAGGGGCCGACAGCCAGCCGGCCCCACGCACGGTAGAGCGCGATGGAGGACGTTCCGGCCATACCCGCGGCGAAGAGGGCGCAGGCCAGATAGAGGGCTGCGTCCCGCTGCTCCGGGCTCCAGCCGGCCACGGCGTGTCCGACCCGGCGAACCAGTCGAGCTGGCATTTGCCTATGGTACGCCGTGCAGTTCCGTTATCGGTCTCATCAACCGATGCCGCTGGCAGCGGACGCGACGCCGATCGGGGAACGCCGTGCGCCGACAGAGACGCTCATGTCGCTGCCGCTGCGGGCGCCGCCGGCACCGGTTGTCCCACCGCGCGACGCATCACGCGCTGCAGCACGTCCGATCGCTCACGCTGGGTCCAGCTCCTCGCCCGGACCCACAAGGTCACCCAGGTCCAACACGTCGCCCACGAACCGCAGCTCGGCCGCAGCTGCAGCCCGAACCGTCTCGGGCCGACGGAAACCGTGCCCTTCCCCGGGGAACACGACCAGGTCGCAGCGGATACCCCGCATCCGCAGTGCTCCCGCCATGGCCGCAGCCTGGGAGGGAGGCACGATCGGGTCGTCCGCACCCTGCAGCAGCAGGACAGCGGCACCGACATGCTCGGGATGCCGCGCCGGCGACCGCTGGTCGTAGCGGTCCTCGGCGCCGGGGAGCGGGCCGACCAGCGTGTCGAGGTAACGCGACTCGAACTTGTGGGTGTCTGCGGCCAGCGCGTACAGGTCGGTGACCCCGTAGGCCACCACGGCAGCCCGAAATGGCCCATCGGGCGTCGCCGCCCGCAGTGCCGTGAACCCTCCTGCACTGGCGCCGCGCACCGCGACCCGCCGGCCGTCGACCTCCCCCAGCGCCACCAGGTGACGGGCCACCGCACGGACGTCGGCAGCGTCCAGGTCGCCCCACCGGCCGTCGAGCGCCCGACGGTAGGCACGGCCGTAGCCGCTCGACCCCCGATAGTCGACGGCAGCCACGACGAAACCCCGGCTGGTCCACAGCTGCACCTGCAGGTCGAACCCAGGCTCCGCCGCACCGGTCGGGCCACCGTGGCACAGCACCATGAGCGGCGAGGCGGTCCCCGCCTGCACCCCGGCCTCGTTCGGCGCCGGCCGGTACACCAGCACGTGCACGTCGCCGCCGTCCTCGCCGGTGACCGTGGCCGGCACTGCCTGCGACACCGCCTCGACCGGCAGCGGGGGCGCCGATGGTGCCCGGACCCAGCGCACCCCGCCGCCGCTGGAGACCACGCCGATCCCGGTGCCCTCGGTTGCTGTCGAGCCGAGGACCACGATGTCCTGATCGTCTGCAGCCAGGGCGCCGACGGTCACCCATGGCTGTGCGACCTCCTCGAGCCGGCCCGATCCCCGATCGAGCACTCCGACCCGGTCACGGCCGCCTCGCCGGAAGCGAACCGCCATCTCCTCGGCGCCGAGCGGAGCCATGGTCCGCTGGCCCAGCGCCCAATCCGGGGCGTGGAAGTCGGCGGCTTCGTCGCATGACGGGCGAGCACCCGCCGCCGCCGTCCAGGTCCACGGCTGCCAGTACCCGCGCCGATCGGAGACGAACCACAATTGGTCGCCCACCCACTGGGGCTGCCCGACAGCCTCGTCTGGGCCACCGGCAACCCGAAACGCCCCACCGGGACGGAGCCGTGCCTCGTCATCACCGCCGGCCCAGGGTCCAGGCATCCCGGCTGGCCCCACGGACAGGCCCACCACGTGCAGCTCGGACCCGTCCCACGGCATGTGGGGATGATCCCAGCACACGAACGCCAGCCGGTCACCGCCAGGCGACGGGCGCGGCGCGGCGTAGAAGTCCCGCCCGCTGTGGAGCACGATCGCCTGTGCGGGACCGTCGAGAGGAACGGCGACGATCTCGTCCACCGCCTCAGCCGCCGTCGCTCCGCTGCCCACACCGGCCGACCGCTCGCGCACGGCGACCAACGCTCGAGCCCCAGCAAGCTCGAACAGGTCGGCATACCGGTCCCGGAACCCCTCCGGTGCTGCCGGCGTCACCCGTCGCCAGTCAACGGCGCCCGGCTCATCCCCGCCACCGAAGCGGTCCCCACCACCCGCCGACCACCAGATGGCGCCGTCGGCCGCATCCACGACGGCCAGCCCGCCGGCTACGACGGCGAACGCCCCTCCGCCGTACTCGTGCACCCGGCTCCGCACGTCCATACCGGGGGGCGACACCCGTCGTACGGGGCGATCCGGATCGAGCCAGCCCTGCTCCACGACCTGCCGCCCACCTTCCTCCGGGCAGGACCGGCTCCACCAGCACCGCCCGTCGCGGACCACAAGGCCGGCGAAGGAGATCCGCTGGTGCGCGAGCAGCGCCGGGGTGACGAGGCTCGCCGGTCCGCCGGGTGCTCGGTCGCCAGGTTCGTCGGTGGAGGGCATCGGCGCCGTAGGGTAGCCACATGGACCGCTCGGCGCCCAGCCCCGAACCCGGCGTGACAGCCGACCTCCTACCTGACCTGGGGTCCAAGGGAGTGTCGGCCAACCCCGATCCCGGCCAACGGCTGCCTGCCGCAGCGCCATCGGGCTCCGCCAGCAACGCCGCTGCACCGTCCGCCGACCCCTTTCCTGCCTACCTGGTCACCGTGGACGGCGACAGCATCCACCACGGCGCCACCACGCTGTGTCCAACCGACCTGGACGGCGGCGAGGTCGTGGTGACCGTCGCGTGGTCCTCGGTCAACTACAAAGACGGCATGGTCACCGTGCCCGGGAACCGGGTCGCTCGCCGCTCCCCACTGGTTCCCGGCGTCGACCTGGCCGGGACCGTCGTTGCCAGCACCGAGCCGTCCATTGCCGTCGGCACCGACGTCGTCGCGCACGGACACGGCCTCGGCGTGTCGCACCACGGCGGCTTCGCCGCCATGGCTCGGGTTCCCGCAACCTGGGTCGTGCCTCTCCCCGCCGGTCTGTCCGCCCGTTCCGCCATGGTCATCGGCACCGCCGGCTTCACCGCTGCCGCCTCGATCGATCTCCTGGAACGACACGGCCTGGAGCCCAGCGCCGGGCCGGTCCTGGTGACGGGGGCCACGGGTGGTGTCGGGTCGATGGCCGTCGCCATGCTCGCCCGGCGGGGCTACGAGGTCGTGGCCTCGACCGGCAAGCCGTCGGCGGGGTCCTGGCTCGCCGGTCTCGGCGCCGCACGCGTGATCGGCCGCGACGAGCTCGACGAGGCACCCGGGCGGACGCTCGGACCGCAGCGCTGGGCCGGTGCTGTGGACTGCGTCGGGGGCACCACCCTTGCGCTCGTCCTCCGTCAGCTCCGGTACGGCGCCGCTGTCGCCGCCAGCGGGCTCACGGCGGGCTCCGCCCTCGACACCACCGTGTACCCCTTCATCACCCGGGGGGTCGGCCTGCTGGGCGTCGATTCCGTCGACACGCCGACGGGCCGCCGCACCGAGGTGTGGGCGCGGATCGCCGATCCGGGCGATCTCCGCCCCGCCGACCTGGAGCGGTTCATCGACCGCGAGGTCTCGTTGGCCGAGCTGCCCGGCGCGTTGGCCGACATCCTGGCGGCACGTGTCCGCGGACGCATCCTGGTCGATCCTGCTCGCGCCTGAGCCAGCTGCCGGACCCGGACCTCCCCGGCCCCGTTCCTCCCCACCGGGCAGGACCGAGTCCTGCCTGCCAGCCGCCAGCACGGAACCAGCCGCCACAGCCTCAGCCGCCAGCTCCAGCCGCCAGTGGGCGCCACAGCCGTCAGCCCTCAGCCGGCAGCGTCAGCCGCCAGTGGGCGCCACAGCCGTCAGCCCTCAGCCGGCAGCGTCAGCCGCCAGTGGCCGGCGCCGTCGTCTGCATGGCAGGCGAACCGGCACCGAAGAGAGCCGATTCGCTGAGCGCGCCGCCGCACGGTTGGATCTGCACGCTCACGGTCACGTGCCCGCTGTCGCCGGGCGGAACGACCTGCATGCTCGTGGCTGTGGAGCAGCTCGCCGCCGCCCCGGTCGGCACATCGGAGAAGCCGATGTTGAAGTAGGCGTCCTGCCCCGCGGCAAGGCTCACGGTGGACGGGGCGACCGACTCGAACGACAGGGGTCCTCCCTGGTGGACGCTGGTGGTCAGTTGAACGCCGCCCGCCCCGATCAGCTGGAGCCCGGCGTAGCCATGGAGGGTGCAGGTCGATCCCCCGACGTTGTGGAGTGCCACCGTGACCTCGAGCACGCCTGCGCCACCCTGGGTGCCGGTGACCGCGCCGGTCAGCGAGCTGGCCGCGCACGAGGTCACCCCAGTCGAGCTGCTGGTGCCAGACGACGTGGGTGCCGAGGTTGTCGGCGGGGAGGGGATCGTCGTGGTTGTCGTCGTGGTCGTCGGCACCACGTGGTGTGCAGGGGTCGACGAGCAGGCGGCGAGCGCCACCGCGCACGCCGTCAGCACCGCCGGCGGCACCAGGTTCCTTGCAGCTCGCGACGTGGTCCTCATCGGTGTCCTCCCTGGCGCTGGCAGGCGCCGTCGATCTCAAGTTCGGCTGCCCGCCTTGTCGACGGTCCAGGTAGCTCCGGCAACCCGCCGAGGCCCAGCCCGGCCGACAGGAGCCGAGCGTCACCCGCGCCAGAGCCGGGCGGGCGGCGAGCGGAACCCCTGGCGAGCGAATCCGGCACGCGGTTCAGGACGAGAAATCCTCCGGGCGCACCTCATCGAGGAACTGGCGGAAGCGTCCGACGAGCTCGTCGGAGCTCACCTCGTCGTCATCGTCTTCCACCGGCAGGACGACACCCTCAGTTTCCATGAGGTCGTCGGACACGAACAAGGGGCTGCCCGTCCGGACGGCCAGAGCGACGGCGTCCGACGGGCGACAAGAAACCTCGACAGTGCCGCGGGGGCTAGCGAGGTGCAGCTCGGCGTAGTACGTGGCCGACCTGAGCTCGGTGATGATCACCCGCTCGAGATGTGCACCCAGGGCCTGGAGCATGTCGCGCAGCAGGTCATGGGTCATCGGTCGCGGCGTCGCCACCCCTTGCACGGCGAACGCGATCGCCGTCGCTTCGGGCGCTCCAATGAAGATCGGCAGCGTACGGCCACTGCCTGCTGTTTCGGTGAGCAGGAGCACGGGCGTGTTCGACTGCAGGTCGACCCGAACGGCGCTCAACCGCACCTCAACCATTCCTGCAACTTACCGCCAATGCCGTGACGCCACACCCGCATCCGGCGCCGCGCCGGATCTTCGTTGCGTCGAAACGGCCTTGTGATGGCCATCGGCGACGTGATCACCGGACCAGGTCGTCCAGGTTCCGCCGCAACAGGGCGGCTCGCATCGCCTGGCCAAGACGACCCAGCTCGGCGGCCGTCACCGACGCCCGTTGGCGAGCCTCAGGGTTCCGCTGCTTGACCATCGGAAGCACGATCTGCTCGATGAACCCGGCTTCCCGCTCTGCGGCGAGCTTGTGGAGCCGCAGGTGGCGGGCTTCAACGCCGAAGCGGGCGAAACCGGCAGCGATCTGCGCGATGGTCACGGCATCGTCGTCGTAGTAGGCAACCCCGCCGACCGAGCGTCCCTGGAGAAAACCGTAGGAGGTGAGCTCCCCGACGGCAGCAGCGTCAAGCCCGCTCGCGGCACACAGCTCGTCGAGGGTCACACCCAGGCTGTCATCGCCTGCTGCCGGATGCCCTGTGCGTGGCAACCCCGCTGCGGGCGTCCCCGACGGCAGCGCTGCGTCCCACCCGACAGCAGCTCCTGCTGGAACGACCGGGGCTGCACCCAGCACAGCGGCACCCGGAGGCCCGGCCTGCGAGGGCACCCCCGCACGCCGACCATCGCCGAGGATCGGTTGCGGTGCGCCGACCGGTGGTGACGAACCCAGGAGACGCCCCACCGAGTGGTCCGCACTGGACTCTCCGCCTCCGATGCCGGTGGGTACCTCGCCGACGGCTCCGTTGATCACCCGAACTTCGCCACCGGCACCGTGTGCCACCGGGATGCCACCGCTGTCGCTGTAGGCCCCCCGGACCTCGCTGCCAGCACCGGGGGTCCTCGGACGGGCGGCCGGCGCCCCGGAAGCCAGGTCGACCTCGAACCCCGGCAGGCGAGGTCCGACAGCCGACCGCTCGCCTTGGTCCCCACCGGAGCGCCGCACCTCGGCCCGAGCCGCAATGACCCCGTCGTCACCGATCGCGATGTCGGCGTCAGCGTCCGCACCGGCACCGTTCGCCGGAGCCACCGCGCCGGTCGACGTGCCGTTCGCCCTCGGGGCCACCGCACCCCCCGCCGAGCTCCGGTCGCCGGGACCGCCGGCCTCGAGCCGGCCTTTGATCACCTTCAGAGGAAGGAAATGCTCACGCTGCTGCCGCAGCACCCAGCGCAGCCGGTCGACGTCGCCGTCGTAGAACTTGCGGTACCCCGAAGGTGTCCGCTCGGGATCCACAAGGCCTTGGCTCTCCAGGAACCGGATCTTCGAGATGGTGACATCGGGGAATTCCTGGCGCAGCAGCGCCAGCACATCACCGATCGACATGTAGCTGCGCGTGCTCACGCGCCGCGCCTCGGAGCGGTGCGCGGCGACGTCACTCGTCACTCGCCGCGAGGAAGACGAGCTTGAACTTACCGATCTGCACCTCGTCGCCGCTGGAGAGCGAGACCGATTCGATCCGCTCGTGGTTGACATACGTGCCGTTGAGCGACCCGACGTCACGCACGCTGTACCCATCATCGCTTCGGACGAATTCGGCATGGCGGCGCGACACGGTGATGTCGTCGAGGAAGATGTCGCTCTCTGGGTGGCGCCCCACTCCGGTCAGCGGCGATTCCAAGACGAACCGGGCGCCCGCGTTCGGCCCGTGCTTGACGACCAGAAGGCCGGTCTCGGTCCGATCGGGGAGCGTGACGGACAGCTCCTCGTCGCCGGGCTCCCCCAGGACATCGACCGGGCGCAGGGTGACCGTCGTATCGGCTCCGGTGTTGTCGAGCACCGCACCACACGACGAGCAGAAATTCGCCTCGGGCGGGTTGCGGTGCCCGCAGTTGTTGCAGAACGCCACGTGGTCCACGCTAGCCGTTCCCCGGCACTGCGCTCGGAGACCCGGATCAGCTGTCGACCAGGCGCCGGTATGCGGCGGCGTCGAGCAGGCCCTGCAGCGCGTCGGGGTCGGCAGGAGCCAGCTCGCAGAGCCATCCACTCCCGTACGGATCGCCGTTGACCTGCTCCGGGGCGGTGCTCAGCGCCTCGTTGACCGACACGATGGTGCCTGCCACCGGGGCATAGACCTCCGAAACGGACTTCGTGGACTCGACCTCGCCGAGCACACCGCCGGCCGCGACCTCGACGCCCACGGCCAGCAGGTCGACGAAGACCACGTCACCCAGCGCGTCCTGGGCGTAATCGGTGATACCCACCCGAACCGTCTGGCCGCTGGCAGCGACCCACTCGTGATCGGCGGTGTAGTGGAGCTCCTCGGGAACCTGCACGCCGGTCAACGCTAGCGGAACGCGCACCGCTGTTCCACGGGCGCAGCCGGCGATCCTCGACACCCCCGTCGACGAAGGGGCACGGCGGGCGCTGCCCCGGTCACCATGGCTCAGGCGAGCATCTGGCGCAGCCGGGCCGCCTGCTCCTCCACCCGGGACCGGGCGGCTGCGTCGCTCGTGGCTTCGGCCCAGATGTGGGTGGTCGGCTCCTCGGGATCGGGCAGGACCAAGGTCCACCCGTCCGCATCGAGCAGCTTCACCCCGTCGACGAGCAGCACGTTCCGGTCGCTCGACCGTTCCACCAGCACCCGCATGACCGTGCCTTTCTGCTCCCAGGGCGTCACGACCTCGTCGTGAGCGATGTGCACCTCCGGCACCCGGGACGACCAACGCGACAGGCGGTGCGGACCGTCCCGGTCGCCGGCGAGCAGATCGAGCAGGTGAACCAGGGTCGCCACCGCATCGAACGCCGGCAGGAACCGTGGGAAGATGAACCCGCCCAGCTGGCTTGCGGCGAAGTCGATGTGCTTGCGGCTGGCCAGCTCCATCAGGTGCGGCACAGACAGCTTGGTCCAGATCACCTCACCGCCATTGCCCGTGCACACCCGCTCTGCCGCCATCGGCGCCGCTACTGGCAGCGCCACCGTCGCCTTCGATCGGCGAGTGCTCACCATGTCGACCAGCAAGATCAGCGCCTCGTCGTCGGTGAGGATCCGCCCGCCGTCGTCGACCAGGGTGATGCGCTCGCCGCCAGCATCGATGACCACGCCGAGGTCGGCGCCCGACGACTGGACCAATCCTGACACCCGAGCGGCAGCGGCATCCCGGTCCCACTCGATGGAGCGGGCCGTCGCCGCGTACGGGTTGACCGCCAGCACGTCGGCACCGAGCTTGGCCAGCACGTTGGGCATGACGAAGCTCGCAGTGCCGTACGAGTAGTCCACCACGAGCTTGAGCTCGCACGACGCCACCCGCTCGACGTCGACCGCGTCCATGAGCGCAGCCGTGTAGTACTCCAGCGTACGCACCGGAAAGCCGATGTCGCCGATGTCGGGAGCGAAGGTCCGGCGGAATTCCTCTCGCGCGTACAGGCGCTCGATCTTGCGCTGCACCACCTCGGCGATGTCGATCCCGTCCTGGTCGAAGAACCTGATCACCACCGACTGCGTGTCGTGCTCGGCGAGCCGGACCGTGATGCCACCCAGGCTCGCGCCTGAGCGGACCTGGAACCGGGTCACCGGGATGGTGGCCACCTCCAGGTCGTCTACGTTCACCCCTGCCGAATTGCAGCCCACCATGATGGCGCGCTTGAGCACCCGGGCCGCCCGACTGGTGTCGCGCGACGCGGTGACCGTGGAGCCCTTGTCGAGCGTGCTGGCCCATGCCATCGACAACCGCATGGCCAGCTCCGGGCTGATGTCGACGTTGGCCAGGCCAGTGACGCCAAGCCTGCCGAAGAGGTTGCGGGCGCCGCGGGACTCCCACACGATCGAGGTGTTGACCATGGCGCCCATCTCGACCGTCTTGAACGGGTACACCTTCACCCCGGACTTGAGCACTGCAGCAGCCCCGACGAACACCTCGTCTCCGAGCACCACGCCGTCCTCGAGGTGGGCGCCCTGGCGCAGGTCGCACGCTCGCCCAACCACACAGCCCTCAAGACGGACGCCGGAACCCAGATGCGTCCCGTCGTGGACGACGCTGCGCTCGATCACCGCGTTGTCACTGACCCTGACGTTGGGACCGACCACGGTGTACGGGCCGATCACCGCACTGGCCCCGACCGTCACGTTGTCCCCGATGATCGCCGGGCCTTCGACGGTGGCGGCCGGGTCGACCGCCGCGCCTTTGCCCAACCACACGCCGGGACGCAGCTCAAAGCCGTGCCCAGCCAGCTCGACCCTCCGGTCGAGAATGTCGTGGTGGGCTCGGAGGTAAGCCTCGAGCGTGCCGACGTCCTCCCAGTAGCCGTCGGCCACGTACCCGAACATCGATCGCCCAGCTTCGAGGACCGCGGGGAACACCTCGCCGGAGAAGTCAACCGGCCGGCCCGCCTCGATGAAGTCGAAGATCTCGGGCTCGAGCACGTAGATGCCGGTGTTGATGGTGTCGCTGAAGACCTCGCCCCACGTCGGCTTCTCCAGGAACCGCTCGATCGCCCCGTCCGGCTGGGTGATGACGATGCCGAACTCCAGCGGGTCCTCGACGGCTTTCAGCGCCAACGTGGCGAGCGCCTCGTTGCGGCGGTGGAAGTCAACCGCAGCGGACACGTCGATGTCGGTGAGGACGTCACCGGAGATCACCACGAAGGTCTCGTCCAGCATCTCGCGTGCATTGGCCACCGATCCGGCCGTCCCGAGCGGTGTCTCCTCGGTCGCGTAGCGGATGCGAACACCGAGCTCTGTACCGTCCCCGAAGTAGTTCCGAATGGCGTTGGCCATGAACGCCACCGTCACGACGATGTCGTCGAAGCCGTGCCGGCGCAACAGCGCCACGACGTGCTCCATCATGGGCCGATTGGCCATCGGCAACATGGGCTTGGGTTGGTTGGAGGTGAGCGGCCGCAGGCGGGTCCCCTCGCCTCCGGCCATGATCACGGCCTTCATGGCATCCTCGTCACGTCGTCTGCAGGCCAGGGTCGCCGGCCCGGAACGCTCGCTGTAGCGCGCACGTACGGCGACCCTACCTGCCGACCTCGAACATCGCCTGCAGGACGCGCCGCGCCGTCCCCATCGGGCTCCGACCGCGCGCTGCTCTGGCGGGGTCTCGCCTCGCCACGCCGAAGCCCCGGTGCCGTCACGGCGCGGCGCCGCCGGCTCGGCCGGCTCGGCCAGCGGCAAACGCCCTGCGGGCGACCGGGACATACGATGCCGCTGCCACCCAGGCCAGGGCCAGACCGCCGATCCCGACCACCCACGCCGCGATGCCCACCGCGTGCTGCCACCCTGCGGGCCCGTGCGCCATCAGGAACGCGGGGTACGCGGACATCAGGGCGAAGGTGCCGGCCTTGCCGACCCACAGCACATCGATGCGCTGCGCTCCCAGCGACGCCAAGACGACGACCGCCCCCGACACCAGGGCCTCCCGGGCGATCGTCACTCCAGCGAACCATGGCGGCACAGCGCCGTCGACGACGGCGCACAGCACGGCGGTGCCTACGAGGACCCGGTCGGCGATCGGGTCGAGGACCTTGCCCAGCGTCGAGACCTGCGCGAACCGGCGGGCAACGGTGCCGTCGACCCAGTCAGTTGCGCCGAGCCCGGCCAGCAGGACTGCCGCCGCCGCCTGCTCGTGCGCTCCGAACAGGAGCCACACGAACACCGGCACACATGCGAGCCGGACGGCCGTGACCACGTTCGGTACCGTCAGCACTCGGTCGAGATCACCCGCAGCCGGTGCCACCTGTGCAGGTCGGGACGCACCCGTCGGCGGCTGCGCCACCGCCGTGATGGCACGGGGGGTGTGCGCTCTCGCCGCCGCCTTGAGCCTGGACGCCGGATCCGAGCTTCCGGGTGGCACCGGACCGGAGGTACCGGATCGTTGCCGGCCGCTGCTGTCATCGACGTCCACGCCGGTCAGTGTACGGGCCGACCAGACGACAGGCGGGAGCACGAGCGCTGCCTGGAGCAGGTGGCTCCGGTCGGCTCGGACCAGGACGGGGACGCAGAGGACGGGGACAGGAAGGAGAACGAAGACGAAGACGAAGACGAGCACGAGAACGGGGCCAGAACATGCTGACACCGGTCGGCCAATTCCCGCTCGGCCTGCCGACCGGCATTCGTCAGGTGCCCGGTAACCTCATCCGTGCGGCCCACCTGACCCCGGGCGCGCACCGGCACGCGCGGGATGTAGGCGTCGGACGCTCGCAGCCGGCTGTCGCGGTGCGCCGGGATCCCGCACCAGAGGAAGCGCACGTGAGCACGCCAGCAACCCCACGCCGGACATCGTCGTCGCCCGCCATTGGTCCAACCTCAGACGTCGGCCCGAGCGCCGCCACCGATCCGCGCGCCGCACCCACCACCTCCACCTCGGCCATCGATCCACGCTCCAGGCCAACACCCGCACCCACGCTCCTCACCGGCGAACCGGTGGGACCCGGCTCGCGCCATTCCCTGCGTCGCAGCACCGTCATCGTCATGGCATGTGCGACCGGCACGACCGTGGCAAGCAACTACTTCGCCCAGCCGCTGCTGCCCCTCATCGGGCGCGACCTCCATGTCGGCTCCGGCACCGCCGGCCTCGTCGTCACGGTCGCCCAACTGGGCTACGCAACAGGCCTCATCCTCCTCCTTCCCCTGGGCGACATTGTGGATCGCCGCCGGCTGGTGGTCGGCCTCAGCGTGGCCACGGCCGCCGGCTTGGTCTGGTTCGCCCTGTCCGGATCTGCCGCCGTGCTCCTCCCCGCAGCCGCCGCCGTGGGATTGACGACCGTGCTGGCCCAAATCCTGGTCCCTTTCGCCGCCTCGCTGGCGGCCGACCACGACCGCGGGCGTGTGGTGGGGACGGTCATGAGCGGCCTGCTCATCGGCATCCTGCTGGCCCGCACCGTGGCCGGGGCGCTAGCCCAGCTCGGAACGTGGCGGACGGTGTACCTGGTTGCCGCCGGAGCCATGCTCGTCCAGGCTGTGGTGCTCGCCGTCCGCCTGCCGACGTGGCAGCACGCGCATCACCTCCGCTACCGCCAAGCGCTGCGTTCCACCGTCGCGCTGCTAGCCGAGGAGCCGCTCATCCGGCTCCGCTCGGCGTTCGGCCTGCTGGGGTTCGCCACCTTCAGCGTGCTGTGGACGTCGATGGCGTACGTGCTCGCCGGTCGGTACCACTACGGGCCGGCGATCATCGGCCTCTTCGGCTTGGCGGGTGCCGCCGGAGCGATGGCTGCCTCCGCAGCCGGCCGTCGGTCCGACCGCGGCAAGCTGCGCTCCTCGACCGTGCTGGCGACGCTCTTGCTGACCGCGTCGTGGCTGCCGCTGTGGCTCGGGGGCCGGTCGGTCGTCGCCCTCGTGATCGGGATCGTGTTGCTCGACATCGGCGCCCAGGCGCTGCACATCACCAACCAGGGCGCCATCTATCGAATCCGGCCCGATGCTCGCAGCAGGGTGACCGCCGTGTACATGACCTGTTACTTCATCGGTGGTGCGGCGGGCTCCGCACTGTCGACGGCTGTGTGGGCGACCGACGGATGGTCTGGGGTGTCGGCTCTCGGAGCGACGTTCGCCGTGCTGAGCACGATCCTGGCTGCGTCCGCCGCCCGGTCGTCACGCCTGCGCCACGTCGAGCAGGTGGCCGCCGTTCCCGCCGGCCCTGCCCGGTGAGCCGTTCCCGCCGGCAGTCGGCGCTGCCGGCGGTCGGCGGGAGCACTCCCGGAACAGGCAACGTGAGCACCTACCTCGAGACTGGCGCCGCCTGTGGGCGTTCCCGCCCGGCCCCCGGATCGGACCGGCCCGGCTGCTCCTCCATCTCCGCTGCCACGCTGCGATAGCGCTGCGCCTTGGCCTCGAGCTCGGCCATCATCTCCGCCAGTCGCTCCTGCTTGGTCCGCACCAGGGAGCGCAACCGGTCGTTGATGTCCACCGCTCGCTCGAGCATTGCCCGGCGGCCCTTCGTCCCCGCTGCGTGGTACTGGCTGCGGATGTCAGCCAGCTGGTCCTCACCGTGCAGGATCTCCCCGATCTCGCCGAGATCGAACCCGAGCAGCTCCTGGAGCTCCCGTATACGGACCAGCCGGCCGATGTCGCCCTCGGTGTAGCGACGGGCACCACCGGCCGAGTGCTGCGACGGAGCCAACAGGCCCAGCTCCTCGTAGTACCGAAGCGTCCGACACGACACCCCCACCCGGTCGGCGGCCTCCCCGATCCGCAGGGATGGCGGCGCTTGCTCCTCGTCGTTCACGATCACCCCTAAAGTTTACGCCGACGTTAGATTCGGTGTCGCACCGGGCTCGGCGCCCGATCCGCACGTGTGCTACGCAGGGATCATGCCCGCCTTCCGCCCGTTCCGGGGCCTCCGATACGCTGTCGACGCTCCACTCGACGACCTGGTGGCGCCACCCTACGACGTCGTCACCTCGCAGGAGCGCTGTGCGCTGGCGCGACGCCACCCGGCCAATGCGATCCACGTCGAGCTCCCCGAGCCCCTGGACGACCAGGGCATGGACCGGTACACCGCGGCGGCCGAGCACCTGCGAGCCTGGCAGGCCGACGGCACCCTGCGGTCCGACCCGGCAGAAGCCCTGTACCGATACCGGATGACCACCGCAGACGGGCAGGTCACCACGGGGATCATCGGCCTCGTGCGCTGCGAGCCCGAGGGTGGCGACGTTCTTCCCCACGAGGAGACCATCCCGAAGGACACCACCGATCGGCTCCAGCTCCTCCGGGCGTGCACCGCGAACCTGTCGCCGATCTGGGGGCTGTCGCTCGCCAGTGGGCTCGCCACGCAGTCCCGCGACCCGCGACCTCCCGACGTCAGCGCATCGGCCGAGGGCGTGACCCACGATCTCTGGGTGGTCGACGATCCGGCCGCCATCGCCGAGATCTGCAGGACCGTGGGATCCGCCCCCGTCGTGATCGCCGACGGCCATCACCGCTACCACACCGCTCTCACCTATGCCGGCGAAGTCAGGCACCACACCGCCGGAGACCCCACCACCGGTTCTGGACCAGGCGACACAGCGGATCCTGCCGGCACCGTGGACGGCAGCATCGAGGCCGACTGGGTCATGGCCCTCATCGTCGAGCTGGCCCCCGGCGAGCTGCACGTCGGGGCCATCCACCGGACCGTGCGCACGATGGACGACCCGGCTCGCTTGCAGGCCGCGATGGCCGAGCACTTCGACACGGTCCCCGTCGCCAACCCCGACGACGACACGACGTTGACCCTGGTCACCGCCGATGGGTGCTGGGCACTGAGCCCGAACCCTGCCACGGTGGCCGCCGTCGGCACCGATCTCGACTCCGCCACCGTGCGCGCCCTCACGGCGTCGGTGCCCGGTGCTGTCGTCGGGTTCGAGCCTGATCGCGCCACAGCGGTGGCGATGGTGACTGCGGGTGACGCCGACGCCGCGTTCCTGCTCCGACCGGTGTCGGTGCAGTCCATCGGGGCATGGGCGGCGGGCCGCCGCCGGATGCCTCCCAAGTCGACCTACTTCATGCCCAAGCCGCGGACGGGCATGGTCTTCCGCATCTTCGAACCGGAGTCACCCGTGACATGACGATCAGTCCGGTCGCCAGCGGTCGCCTCGGCGCTGGGAGCACGGTCGGACCCCCGGTCCGCGCGCACGATCTGCTGCGCGTCCGACCGTGCCGCCCGTCGCCGGGCCCCCCGAGCTGAGCCGACGTTCCGGTGTGCCCCTCGCCCACCGGCACCTCGACCTACACGAGGTATCGGCGAACACGGTCCGTGAGTTGAGCACCGCAGCCTGTGCGAGCGCCACCCGCCCTCAGCGGCGGAACACGACAGCGGCTCAGCTCACTGTCCAGGTCCCGCCCGATGCCAGCAACGTCGCCAGGTCTCCAGGACCCTTGCGCTCCTGAGCGTCAAGGATCTGCTGCGCCATGCCCGCGCCGTACTCGGGTCGCACGACATCGCGGAACACCCCGATCGGCGTCGGCTCGAACGGCCCGCGCGCCAGCCGGGACAAGGCGAACGCGAGCCCCGGGTCCTCACGAGTCTCGTCGTGGACGAGCAGCGCCGCCTCGCCCGCCTCGGCCACGTCCACCAGCTGCAGGTGCCCGTCGGTGGACATGGCCACCCCGCGCCCGCCGTCAGCGCCGAACCGGATCGGCTGCCCGTGCTCGAGCGGGATCAGCATCTCGGCCCGCTGGTCGCGCCCCGAGATCTGGCTGAACGCGCCGTCGTTGAAGACGTTGCAGTTCTGGTAGATCTCGACGAGAGCGGCACCCCGATGTGCATGCGCCCGGCGGAACATCTCCTGCATGTGCTTGCGGTCCATGTCGTGGGTCCTGGCGACGAAGCTGGCCTCGGCGCCCAACGCCACGCTGACCGGGTTGAACGGAGCCTCGAGCGATCCGAAGGGGGTCGACTTCGTCACCTTGCCCTGTTCCGACGTGGGCGAGTACTGGCCCTTCGTCAGACCGTAGATCTGGTTGTTGAAAAGCAGGATGGTGAGGTTCACGTTGCGCCGCATGGCATGGATCAGGTGGTTGCCGCCGATCGAGAGCGCATCCCCGTCGCCCGACACCACCCACACGTCGAGGTCGGGCCGGGTCACGGCCAGCCCCGTGGCGATCGCCGGCGCCCGCCCGTGGATGGAGTGCATGCCGTACGTGCTCATGTAGTACGGGAAGCGGGCGGCACAGCCGATGCCCGACACGAACACCGTGTTCTCCCGTCGCACACCCAGCTCGGGCAGCAGCATCTGCATGGCGGCCAGGATCGAATAGTCGCCGCAACCCGGGCACCACCGAACTTCCTGGTCCGATGCCCAGTCCTTGCGGGTCGTGTTGGGGACCGCCACGTCGGTCATCGCTGTCGTGCTCCTCGTCTCGTTGATCGTCGGCTCGCCGGCACCCGGTGCCGGGAGCCGGGCCAGGTCAGCTGGTCACGCCCTCGGCGTTGCCGCGCGCGGTGATGCCGGGCTCGGCGATGTCCTCCCCCAGCGCCTGCAGCACCGCCGCCTCGATCTCGGCGGCATGGAACGGCAGCCCCTGCATCTTGGCGATGCCCTGCGCGTCGACCAGGAATTCGGCTCGGACCAGGCGGACGAGCTGGCCCAGGTTCGTCTCGGGAACCAGGACGGTGCGGTACGAGCGCAGGACGTCACCCAGGTTGGCCGGGAACGGGTTGAGATGGACCAGATGGACGTGCGCCACGGCAAGCCCTCGGGCCCGGACGCGGCGGGCACCAGCGGCGATGGCCCCATACGTCGAGCCCCATCCGAGCAGCAGCACCTCTGCCCCGCCCACACCATCAGGGTCGTCGACCTCGACAGCGGGGATCCCCTTGGCGATGCCGGCGATCTTGTCGGCCCGCTCGTGGCTCATCCGCTCGTGGTTACCGGTGTCGTAGGAGACGTTGCCCGACCCGTGGGCCTTTTCGAGACCGCCGATGCGGTGCTCCAGACCAGGAGTGCCGGGCACGGCCCACGGCCTCGCTCCGGTCTCAGGGTCGCGCTTGTACGGCCAGAACTCCAAGCTGCCGTCGTCGGCCGTGTGGTTGGGCTCGGTGGCGAAGGTGACGTCGATCGCCGGAAGGTCGGCGACGTCCGGCACACGCCACGGCTCCGAGCCGTTGGCCAGGTAGCCGTCGGACAGCAGGATCACCGGTGTCCGGTAGGTGACCGCGATGCGCACGGCCTCGATGGCGGCGTCGAAGCAGTCTGCCGGAGTCCGGGCTGCGATGATCGGCACCGGGGACTCTCCGTGCCGCCCGTACATGGCGTGCAACAGGTCGGACTGCTCGGTCTTGGTCGGCAGGCCGGTCGACGGCCCTCCGCGCTGGATGTCCACCACGACCAGCGGAAGCTCCAGATTGACAGCCAGGCCGAGCGACTCCGACTTCAGGTCGAGACCCGGACCGCTGGTGGTGGTCACGCCGAGCGCCCCGCCGAACGCGGCACCGATGGCGGACCCGATCCCCGCGATCTCGTCCTCCGCCTGGAGGGTGCGAACACCGAAGTGCTTCTGCTTGGACAGCTCGTGCAGGATGTCCGACGCCGGCGTGATCGGGTACGACCCGAGGAACAAGGGAAGCTTGGCCAGTTGAGCAGCGGCGATCAGACCCCAGGCCAACGCCGTGTTGCCGGTCACGTTGGTGTAGGTCCCCGCCTCGGCCGGAGCTGGCCGAACCTGGTAGTTCGACTCGAACAGCTCGGCGGTCTCGCCGAAGTGATAGCCAGCCTTGAAGGCCTTGGTGTTCACCTCGCCAACCGCGTCCTTGCCGGCGAAGCGCGTGGCGATCCATTCGAGGGTCGGCTCGACCGGACGGCTGTAGAGCCAGCTGACAAGGCCCAGTGCGAAGAAGTTCTTCGACCGTTCGGCGTCGCGGGGCTTCACCCCGACCTGCTTGCCCACCTCCATCGTGAGCGAGGTCATGGGCACCTCGTACACCGTGTACCCCGTCAGGCTGTCGTCCTCGAGGGGGTTGGCCGTGTACCCGGCCTTCTCCAGGGATCGCTCGTCGAACGCGTCGACGTTGACGATCACGGTGCCACCTGCGTCCATCAGGCCGATGTTGGCCCGCAACGCGGCAGGGTTCATCGCCACCAGCACGTTCGGCGCGTCACCGGGTGTCAGGATGTCGTGGTCCGAGATGTGGACCTGGAATGCCGAGACCCCGGCGAGAGTGCCCGCCGGGGCTCGGATCTCCGCCGGGAAGTCGGGCAACGTCGCCGTGTCGTTGCCGAAGAGCGAGCTCACTGTCGTGAACTGGCTACCAGTCAGCTGCATGCCGTCGCCGGAGTCACCGGCGAAGCGCACGACGACGCGGTCGAGCTCCTTGGTCTGGCGGGGGATGACGGTGGACACGGGTCCTCCCGGTTCGAACGCGGGCAGTCTCCAGCCCTACACCGCTGGTCGTGACCGGTGGCAGCCGAGGAGGGTTGGCAGGAACGCCATCTAGCTTAGCCGTGCCTGACCGTCACCATGGCGACCATAGACCGCAGGCATTCCGACACATGTCGTGATGATCGCTGTCCGTGTTCCCCAGCACGGTATGACCGCTCAGCGTGCTCGCAGCGTGCAGGTACGCCTGCAACCGCCACTCGAGCAGCGCCGCGGGTCGACATCGGAGGCACATGACCACCACCAGTGATCAGGCCACAGTGATCAGGCCACAGTGATCAGGCCACAGTGATCGTGTCGTCGAGGAAGACGTCCTGCACAGCGTTGAGCAACGCGACCCCTTCCGCCAGCGGCCGCTGAAATGCCTTACGGCCGACGATCAACCCGGTCCCACCGGCGCGCTTGTTGATCACGGCTGTGCGGACAGCCTGGCCGAGGTCGCCGACGCCCTTCGACTCACCGCCCGAATTGATCAGTCCGATCCTGCCCGCGTAGCAGTTCACCACCTGCCACCGCGTCAGGTCGATGGGATGGTCGCTCGTGAGCTGGTCGTAGACGAGAGGGTCGGTCTTGCCGAATCCAAGGGCCCGATAGCCGCCGTTGCAGTCAGGCTGCTTCTGCTTGATGAGGTCCGCCTCGATGGTGACGCCGAGGTGATTGGCCTGCCCAGTGAGGTCGGCAGCCAGGTGGTAGTCGGCCTCGGCCGTCTTGAACGCGGAATTGCGGAGATAGCACCACAGCACGGTGAACAGGCCGTGCCGGTGCGCCTCGGCGAACGCGGCGGACACCTCCTGGAGCTGCCGATCGCTCTGTTCGCTGCCGAAGTAGATCGTGGCACCGACACCCATGGCTCCGAGGTCGACCGCCTGCTGCACGGATCCGAACATCACCTCGTCGTAGGTGTTGGGAAAGTGCAGGAAGTCGTTGTGGTTGAGCTTGACGATGAACGGGATGCGATGCACCCACCGGCGCGCTACAGCGCCGAGGCCGCCCAGCGTCGTGGCAATGGCGGAACAGCCGCCTTCGACTGCAAGCTCGCACAGCCGGCTCGGGTCGAAGTACGCCGGGTTCTTGGCGAAGCTCGCAGCGCCCGAGTGCTCCACGCCCTGGTCCACCGGAAGAATGGAAAGGTATCCGGTACCACCAAGTCGTCCGGTGCCGAACACGGCTGCCAGGTTGCGCACCACCGGGATGGGGCGATCGGTGTCGAGAAACACCCGGTCGATGAAGTCGGGGCCGGGCAGGGCGAGGTCGCCGGCGCGCACGCCCACGCACTCGTGGCCGAGCAACGACTCTGTCTCGTCGCCCAGCAGCGCCGCGATGTCGGTGGTCACGGGTCGGGTCTCCTCTACGATCGTCGAACGGGTCGGGCCTATGCGGAAACCACTCGCCGACGGCACGTTCTGCCCGAGCGACCGCTGGTATGGCCATGGCACAGGACCACCGGGTGATCGTACCCGGGCCCCTTCCGTGTGGCACAACAGCAGATGACGGCCAGACGACGCTGTCGGGTCCTGCTCTGATCAGGGCGGACCCGACGAGTCAAGGTCTGGGTGCTGTCCGGGGAGCGTCGGCGATCTCCCCGAGCGTGATCACCGACCGACGGTCCCGC
>JAJZLP010000202.1:0-2000 GCA_021803325.1 Actinomycetes bacterium | reverse complement strand
GATCAGGGCGGACCCGACGAGTCAAGGTCTGGGTGCTGTCCGGGGAGCGTCGGCGATCTCCCCGAGCGTGATCACCGACCGACGGTCCCGCTCAGTCGGCGCAACCGTCCCGAGGGCAGCCAGTCGCGAACCGGCATCAGCCATCTCAGGATCGGCAACGACGACCCGGGCGAAGAGCTCCCGAGCCCGAGGGATGTCGCCGGCCCGCTCACACAGGTCGGCCAGCAGGTACCACTGGCGGATGTGCCGGTCGCCGGGCCGACGCAGGTCCCGGGCCGCTCCTGCTCCGAGCAGCAGCTCGATCGCTTCCGCCAACTTGTCCTGCTCGGCCAGATCGGCAGCGAACACCAGGCGGCCCTCGACGAGAATGTCGGCGCTTGGAGACGCCTCGCGCAATTGGTCCCAGAGCTCACGAACCCGGCGGTGGTGACCGAGGGCGCGGTGGCAGTCCATCAGCACTGGCAGCTGGCTCGGATCGTCGCCTTCCAGGTCTGACGCTGCTGTCAGGTGCCGTATGGCGTCGCGCCACCTACCGAGCCGATAACAGACGAGACCGTGCAGCTCTCGGGCCGCAGCGGACTCGGGTACCTCGTCCACCAGGACACGCGAGATCCGAAGCGCGTCGAGATACCGGTCACGCTCGTAGGCCCGGGCAGCAGCGGCAAGCCGGTCGCCGAGCTTGGCACCGCGATCGGACCCGACAGCGACCGACAGCTGATGGACCACCTCAGCGGGAAGGCCGGATTCGCCGGAGCCCCGGCTTCGCCGACTCCCCGGCGCGGTGCCCGGAGTCCCACCAGACCACCGAGCATCCGAGCGACCCCTGCCATCGGCCTCCCGGACGGACCCACCGATGCGACCACCGCCCGCACCGTCCTCGCCGATCCCGTCGTCAGCGCTGTCGTCGAGCTCGTCGCCGTCGTCGAGGTCATCGAGGATCCACACCTCTTCGAACGGCTCAGGCCGTGCCGTCATCCGGCTGGGACGATCAGGCCCTTGTGGACGCGACTCGCCGGCAGCATCCTGCAGGAGCGCACGACCTCCGTGTCGAGCCACACTCCCCCACCCACGCCCAGCACCAGGTGACGGCTCGGCAGCCGGCTCTCTCGACCCGGCCTGCACGCTGCGGCCTGCCGCCGCGCCACCCGATCGCGGATCCGGGCCCGGGCCAGCCCACGGGCCACGCCCAGGTGGGCGTGCCGTCTCGCCCGCTCCGGCGTCGTCCGCCCACGGCGGACGCACTCGATCCTCGAAGTTCCTTCGACCCGAGCTCCGGCTGCCGTCATTGGCCTCAGACGACGAGCGCGACGCATCAGGTCCGCTATCGGGACGACCTTCGTTCCCGCCGCCCCTGCCCTGCTCCGGGCCCAAGCGCACGCCATCAGCACGTCGCCCCTGCCCGCCAGGAGCGCGGTACCCACCAGGGCGCGGGCTGTCTTCACCGGACCGGTACCCACCCGAGCGCGGGCCAGCACCACCGGAGCGGTACCCGCCGTCGCCGCGGTCCGGACGTCCGCCATAGCCACCCGAACGCGGGCCGTCGCCACCGGACCGGTACCCACCCGAACGCGGGCCGTCGCCACCGGAGCGGTACCCACCCGAACGCGGGCCGTCGCCACCGGAGCGGTACCCACCCGAACGCGGGCCGTCGCCACCGGAGCGGTACCCACCCGAACGCGGGCCGTCACCACCGGAGCGGTACCCACCCGAACGCGGGCCGTCACCACCGGAGCGGTACCCACCCGAACGCGGGCCGTCACCAGCAGAGCGGTACCCACCCGAACGCGGGCCGTCACCAGCAGAGCGGTACCCACCCGAACGCGAGCCGTCACCAGCAGAGCGGTACCCACCCGAACGCGAGCCGTCACCACCGGACCGGTACCCGACCGAACGCGAGCCGTCACCAGCAGAGCGGTACCCACCCGAACGCGGGCCGTCACCAGCAGAGCGGTACCCACCCGAACGCGAGCCGACTCCACCGGACCGGGACCCCCCCCAAC
>JAJZLP010000186.1 GCA_021803325.1 Actinomycetes bacterium | reverse complement strand
CTTCGCCGGGCTGGGCTACCGGGCGGTCGCACCGCACCTCTTCCACCGCAGTGGCGACCCGGACCTGCAGTATGGAGACTTCCCCGCAGTGATGCCGCATATGCAGGCGCTCACCGAAGGCGGGCTGCTCGACGACCTCGACGCCACGTTCGCCCACCTGCAGCTCGCGGGCGTGCCGGCTGAGCGCACGGCGGTGGTCGGGTTCTGCATGGGCGGTTCCGTCGCGTTCCTGGCCGCGGCGCGCCGTGGCTTCGGGGCAGCCGTCACGTTCTACGGCGGGGGCGTGGCCGAGGGGCGGTTCGGGATGCCGCCGCTGGTGGAGCTGGCAGGCGACCTTCGGGTCCCGTGGCTCGGGCTCTACGGCGACCAGGACGCGTCCATCCCGGTCGACCAGGTGGAGCAGCTGCGCCAGGCGGCCACCGCGGCACCCGGGCCGACCGAGGTGGTCCGCTATCCCGACGCCGGGCACGGCTTCCACTGCGACGCCCGGCCCGACAATTACGACGCGGCCGCCGCTGCTGACGCGTGGCGACGCACCCAGGACTGGCTTCACCGCTACCTGCAGGGGTGAAGGCGGCAGCCGATCGGGGACGTGGCTCGCACACGGCGCCGACGCCAGGTACGGCTTTGCCCGGATCGACCCGGTGTGCCAGACCCGGTATGCCAGCCCCAATGTGCCAGCCCCAATGTGCCAGCCCCAATGTGCCAGCCCCCGTATGAGGTGGCGCCGGTATGAGGTGGCGCCGGTATGAGGTGGCGCCGGCATGAGGTGGCGCCGGTGATCCGAGGTCAGCTCGGCCTGCGGTAGGCGCGCACGGCCAGCGGCACGAAGACGACGACGAGCCCGACCAGCCAGACCGCGCTCTGCCACGCGTGGAGCGCCAGGGGACCGCCGAGAGCAAGGGACCGCATCTCCTCGATGACGATGGTGACCGGCTGGTTGGTGGCGAAGGCCTGGAGCCAGCCGGGCATGGACGTGACCGGTACGAAGGCGGCGCTCACGAAGGTGAGTGGGAACAGCCAGATGAGACCGAAGGAGCCGACCGACTCCTCGTCGCGCAAAGCGAGCCCGACGAAGGCCGACACCGTGCACACGGCGAGACCGAACACCACGGCAGTCACCATCATCACCAGTGCGGGCACCCACCCGTTCTGGAAGCGGAAGCCGACGGCGTAGCCGACGATCATGATGACCAAGACGGTGAGGATCATGCGCAGGGTGTCGGCGACGAGCCGGCCGAGAAGGACCGCGGAGCGGGCCATCGGCATGGACCGGAACCGATCGATGACGCCACGCTGCATCTCCCGGGCCAGGCTGATGGCTGTGCCGAACGAGGCGAAGGCAGCGGACTGGGCGATGATGCCTGGCATCAGGTAGTCGACGTACCCGCCAGGGACCCGCACGGGGATCGCCCCGCCGAAGACGTACCGGAACAGCAGCACGAACATGACCGGCTGCACGATAGAGAAGACCAGGAACATCGGCACGCGGGACCACACGAGCAGGTCGCGCCACGTGAGTGCCAAGGCATCGGACACCCCGAAGCGCAGGCGCAGCGGCCAGGCCGGCTGGTCGACGGTGACCGGTACCAGTGGGGTGGCGCGGTCGGTCATGGCGCTACGCCCTCGGGAACAGCGCGGTCGGTCATGACGTTGTGCCCTCGGGAACAGAGCGGGCCCGACGTTCGCGCCGCCGTCGACGACGCGAACCGCTCCTGGTGTCGCTGTCGGCGTCGGACTCCGCTGCGTGGCCGGTGAGCATCAGGAAGACGTCGTCGAGTGACGGTCGACGGATGGCGAGGCCCTCGGTCTCGATGCCGGCGGCGTCCAGGGCCCGCACCGCCTGGATGACGGCCCGGGATCCTCGTGGGCCCACCGGAACGCTCACCTGTCCGGCCTCGCCGTCGACTGCCGGCTCGGCGTCGCCGATGCCGGACATGACCCGGGCCGCGTCGGCCAGCCGTGCCCGGTCGGTGATGACGAGCTCCAAGACGTCGCCACCGATCCGGTCCTTGAGCGTCTCCGCGGTGCCGGCCGCGATCACCAGCCCGTGATCGATGACGACGATCTCGTCGGCCAGCTCATCGGCCTCGTCGAGGTACTGGGTGGTGAGCATCAGCGTGGTTCCCCCGGACACCAGGTCGCGGATGACGGCCCACATGCCGATCCGGCTGCGGGGGTCGAGGCCTGTGGTCGGCTCGTCGAGGAACAGGACCGCGGGTTGGGCCACCAGGCTGGCGGCCAGGTCGAGGCGGCGCTGCATACCTCCCGAGTAGGTCTTGGCGGGCCGGTCCGCACTGACGGTGAGGTCGAAGCTCTCGAGCAGCTCCTCGGCCCGTCGTCGCGCCCGGGTCCGGCCGAGATGGTAGAGGCGGCCGAGGATCTCCAAGTTCTCGCGGCCTGTCAGCTCCTCCTGGATGGCGGCCGACTGGCCCGCCAGACCGATCATCTCTCGTACGGCCCCGGGCGAGGCCACGACATCGATGCCCTCCACCAGGGCCCGACCGCTGTCGGGTGGCAACAGGGTGGTCAGGATCTTCACCACGGTGGTCTTGCCGGCGCCGTTGGGGCCGAGCAGGCCAAGGACGGTTCCGCGCTCCACGGCCAGGTCGATGCCGCACAGGGCGTGGACATCCCCGAAGGACTTGGTCACGCCTTCCACCACGATCGACGGCCCGTTCCACGTCGGTGGCGAGATCGTCACTGCTCCGACGGTACCAGTTCAGTGACGCTGGGGGTTCCCTGGCGTTTCCGACACCGGGTCGGGAGGCCGAGCAAACCTGAAGGGCGGGCATGGCCAGAAGGCGGTTGGTACTGGCTGGAGTGCACGGACGGGCAGAGATTGGCGCCGGAAAGCACCGGAGGCGGCGGGTGGGCGTGGCCGGTGGTTGTGGTGGGTGTGGTGGGTGGGCGTGGCCGGTGGGTGTGGTGGGTGGGCGTGGCCGATGGGCGTGGCCGATGGGCGTGGTGGGTGTGGTGGGTGTGGTGCGTGGGTGTCGCCGGCGGCTCCTGCGCCTGGGTGGCCGCGGGCAACCATTCGGCATCCCCGTGCGTCTGACAGGCTGTGACCCAAGATGCGGTGCTCCTCGCCGCGGCCCCTGACCGTGGAGGGAGGATGGTGGCCCCCAGCGCGACGGCGGCGCTCACGGTGCTCTTCGACCGGCATCACGCCGCGCTGTGCCGCTTGGCCACCGTGCTCCTGGGCGACGCCGGCGCTGCCGAAGAGGTGGTGCAGGACGCGTTCCTCCGAGTCCACGCCCGCTGGTGGCGCATTCGTGACCATGAACGGGCCTACGCCTATCTCCGGACCGCCGTCGTCAACCAGTGCCGGTCCCGGTTGCGGCGGCGGGTGACGGAACGTCGTGCCGTGCATGCCCAGTGGGTGGAGGACGAACGCCGGGCCAACACGACGGTGGCAGAAGCCGACCTGGCTGGTGACGTGCTCGTCCTCACCCGGGCGCTTCGGGCGCTGCCCGACCGCCAACGCGAAGCGGTGGTCCTCTACTACTACGAGGATCTGGCTGTGGCTGAGGTCGCCGCCATCCTCGGCTGCGCCCCCGGGACGGTCAAGTCGCAGCTGGCCAAGGCCCGGGCGACGTTGGAGCGGGAGCTCGGCGACCAAGGGTGGATCGGGTCGTCCGACGGGGCCTCGCCGGACAGGAGGTCGTCGGGCGCCGGGCCAGTGGGCGCCGGGCCAGTGGGTGCCGGTTCGTTGGGCGCCGGGTCGTCGGGCACCGGGCCAGCAGGCGACGGTTCGCCAGGTGGCGGGTCAGCGGGTAGCGGGTTTTCGGGCGGTGGGTCAGCAGGCGCCGGGCTGCCCGGCGGCGGGTCGTCGGGCGCCGGGTCGTCGGGCGCCGGATCAGCGGGCGCCGGATCAGCGGGTACCGGGTCAGGGGGCGGCGGTTCAGCGGGGAGCGGCTTAGCGGGGAGCGGGTCGCCCGGCGGTCGGTCAACGGGCGCCGGGCGGCCGGCTGTCGCGCCGGACGGACCTGAGGAGCGGCGATGAACATCGGCGATGGGGCCGGCCGTCCAGAGAGCGCGGTGGATGGTGCCGCTGGTCCGCAGGGCGCCTTCGACCTCCGGCTGCGGGAGGGGTTGGCCCGGGTGGCGCAGGTGTGGGCGCCCGGTTCTGCGGGCGGGACCCGGTCGGCGATCCTCGACGCGGCTCGTCGCCGGTCGCTCCGGCGGCGGGAGATGGGGGTGGCTGGGGCTGTTCTGGTCGCCGTGCTGGCAGTGGTCGGCGTGACCGGGGTGGGCACGTCGAGCCGCGTCACCGAGGCGGTGGGCGGGAGCACCCGCGGCAGTGCGGCGGCGACTGCCCGACCGGCTGCGCCGGCCAGGTTGTCGCCGGCCTGCGTCCGAGTGGAGGTCGGAGCGGGGCCGGCGCGCTGTGCCGGGCAACTGTCAGCGGGTGGGGACCTGTCCACCGGGGCCGCAGGTCTGGCCGCCCCGGCCGCTCCTGCGCCTACGGCTGCGTCTGCGTCCTCGCAGCCGCAGTCCGGAGCGATCGGATCGGGGGGGAGCAGCGCGTCGTTCGGCCCGGCGGCGGCATCGGCGTCTGGCGGCTCGTCGGAGCCAGCTCTGACCATTGGCGAGGGTCAAGCGCTCACCGTGAATCTGCCGTCACTGGCTGGCTCGGTGTGGTCTGCTCCATCGGTCGGCCCTGCCCCAGGGTCTTCAACCCTCACGAACGGGTCGGCGGCCCAGGTGGCGCGTGTGGTGGTGGTGTCGCGGGACCGGGACACCGGGGTGGTCCAGGCCCGCGTGGAGAGCGTCGGGCCGGGAACGGTGCGGCTGCAGGCGACGGCGCATGCGGCGTGCCAGGCGATGACCGGGTGTGGTTCGGCCCGGTGGCGGTGGACCGTGACGGTCTCCGTGGTCGCTTCTGGGCGGGGGTGATCGGCGTGCATCGGGCCGTGCCGTGGCGACCGGCGAGAGCAGCCCCGAGGTATGGCGGTAGGCGGGTGCGGCGCAGGCGGGTGTGGCGGTAGGCAGGTGCGGCGGTAGGCAGGTGTGGCGGGTGCGGGGCAGGCGGGTGTGGCACGGGCGGGTGCGGCACGGGCGGGTGCGGCAGGTGTGGCGGGTGCGGCTTCAGGCGGGTGTGGCGGCAAGTCCGGGTCCAGGTCCAGGTCCGGGTCCGGGTCCGGGTCCGGGTGTCGGTCCGGGTGTGGGTGTGGGTCCGGGTCCAGGTCCAGGTCCAGGTCCGGGTGTGGGTGTGGGTCCGGGTCCAGGTCCAGGTCCGGGTGTGGGTGTGGGTGTGGGTGTGGGTGTGGGTGTGGGTGTGGGTGTGGGTGTGGGTGTGGGTGTGGGTGTGGGTGTGGGTGTGGGTGTGGGTGTGGGTGTGGGCAGCACGGCGGCGAAGCGAATCCGGTGTCGTGGTCGACGAGCGAGGAGGGCTGATGGTGAACGTGGGTTCCGATCACAGGGGGATCGCCTGGTCGGTGGTGGCGATCGTGCTCGCCGTCTGCGCCGTGGCGGGGACGGCCGTGTCGTTGGCGTTCGGCCGCTCGGCTGCGGCACCTGCTGCGTCCGTCGGGTGCGGCGGGTCGGTACCCAAGCTGACCCTGCACGGGAGCGGCACGGCCTCGTCGGCGCCCGATGTCGCCACAGTGGTGCTGGCGATCGACGAGACCCAGGCCAGCGCGCAGCAGGCGTTGTCGACGGACAACGCGGCAACCGGCGCGGTGGAGGCAGCCCTCCACGCGCAGGGCGTGCCGGCCGCCGATGTGCAGACCAGCGGCCTGTCCATGCAGGCGCAGTACGCCTATCCGTCGAGTGGCGGTGCGCCGCGGCTGACGGGGTTCCAGGTCGACGACACCTTGACCGTGACCCTGCGTCAGCTCGGGACGGCGGGAACGGCGATCGATGCCGCTGCCCAAGCTGCGGGGAGCGCTGCCAGGATCGACTCGCTCAGCGTTGCGGTCGGCGATACGCGTGCACTGCAGGACCGGGCTCGTGCCGACGCCGTGGGTCAGGCCATGGCCCACGCCCGGGTCCTGGCTCGGGCGGCCGGTGAGCGCCTTGGGCGGCTGTGCTCCATGACCGACGATTCGACTCCGACCCAGCCGCCCCCGTACCAGGGCTTTGCTCAGGCGGCAGGTTCTGCGGTTGCCGCTCCGGTGCCGCTGTCGGGCGGGACGGTGCAGGAGACGGCGGCGGTCACGCTCGTGTACGCCGTGGCGCCGGGGTGACGGCGCGGCCAGCAGCGCTGTGGGCCGGGTGCCGCCTCAGCGGGCGGTGATGTACTCCTCGAGCTCGCGCCGGTCGCGCTCGAGGTCGTCGATCCTGCTCTTCACCACGTCGCCGATGCTGACGATCCCGTGCAGCACCCCGTCGCTCACCACCGGCACGTGGCGGACACGGTGCTCGGTCATGGTGGCCATCAGCCCGTCGACGGTGTCGTCGGGAGCGCAGGTGTAGACCGTCGTCGACATGATGTCGGACACCGGCTCGGTCCCGAGATCGCCGCGATAGGTCGCCATGCGTCGCACCACGTCACGCTCGGAGACGATGCCGTCGATGCGAGCGCCGTCCGCCGAGACCACCAGGGCGCCGATGCCGCGGCGAGCCAGCTCGCCGACCATGTCGGCAACGGTCGCCGTCGGTTCGATGGTGACGACCTCCGATCCCTTTGCCGCCAAGAGCGCAGCTACACGAGTCCCCATCTCCGGCCTCCTTCGCCCCCGGTGCGGTGCGGACCACTCGCACCGGCACGATGCAGATGTCCTTGGTGCTGCCCGTGCCACCCGTGCTGCCATCGTACCGGGGGCCGCTGGCGCTCGCCCGGGTGGAACGAACCTGCAACGCGAGCGCAACGATGGTGCGGTTGCCGCATCGGCGTGCGAGCATGGGCGCACGGGAGCTCGGAGGGACCGGGCTGAGAGGGCGCCTGAGGCCAGTGGCGCCGACCGTGAGACCTGAACCGGGTAATGCCGGCGGAGGGAGGGCGACATGCGCCGCAAGATCTACGTGGACAGTTCCGTGCCGGGTGTGCGGGTCCCGTTCACCGAGGTGGAGCTCGGATCGTCTCCGGGCCCTCTCGGTGACGAGCCCAACGAGCCGGTCCGGCTGTACGACACGTCAGGGCCTGGCTCGGAGCCGGAGAAGGGCCTGCCGGCGCTGCGCCGGCAGTGGGTGCTCGAACGTGGCGACGTCGCACCGTGTGACGGGCGTGCCGCGACGGCTCGTGACGACGGCCGGGGTGCCGTGCGTGACACCGCTCGGCGACCGGACCCGTTCCCCGGAGCGGCCCGGACGGTCCTGCGGGCGTCGGCAGGGCGTCCGGTGACCCAGCTGCACTATGCCCGCCAGGGGGTGGTCACCCCGGAGATGGCGTTCGTGGCGACCCGCGAGGGTGTCGAGCCTGAGGTGGTGCGGGCCGAGCTGGCCGCAGGCCGTGCCATTCTCCCCGCCAACGTCAACCACCTCGAGTCGGAGCCGATGGTGATCGGCAAGCGGTTCCTGACGAAGGTGAACGCCAACATCGGCAACTCGGCGGTCACGTCGTCGGTGGCCGAGGAGGTGGAGAAGCTGACGTGGGCGACCCGCTTCGGGGCCGACACCGTGATGGACCTGTCGACGGGCCCGGCCATCCACACGACCCGGGAGTGGATCGTCCGCAACTCGCCGGTGCCGATCGGGACCGTGCCCATCTACCAGGCGTTGGAGAAGGTAGACGGCAGTGCCCCCGACCTCACCTGGGAGGTCTACCGCGACACCGTGATCGAGCAGGCCGAGCAGGGAGTGGACTACATGACGGTCCACGCCGGCGTGCTCCTGCGGTACGTGCCGATGACCGTCAACCGGGTCACCGGCATCGTCAGCCGGGGCGGCGCCATCATGGCCGCGTGGTGCCTGGCGCATCACGAGGAGAACTTCCTGTACACCCACTTCGAAGAGCTGTGCGAGATCTTCGCCGCCTACGACGTGGCGTTCTCGCTGGGCGACGGGCTTCGGCCCGGCTCGGTTGCCGACGCCAACGACGAAGCCCAGTTCTCTGAGCTGCGCACGCTCGGTGCGCTCACGGAAGTGGCCTGGGAGCATGGCGTCCAGGTGATGGTGGAAGGCCCCGGGCACGTGCCGCTCGACAAGGTGATCGACAATGTCGTGCTCCAGCAGCAGGTCTGCCACGAGGCGCCCTTCTACACGCTGGGACCGCTCACCACGGACGTGGCGCCTGGCTACGACCACATCACGTCGGCCATCGGCGCCGCGGTGATCGCCATGGCGGGGACGGCCATGCTCTGCTACGTCACCCCGAAGGAGCATCTCGGCCTGCCTGACCGCGACGACGTCCGGGCCGGCATGGTCGCCTACAAGATCGCGGCGCACGCCGCCGATGTGGCCAAGGGCCATGCCGGAGCGCGGGCGTGGGACGATGCCCTGTCGAAGGCGCGTTTTGAATTTCGTTGGGAAGACCAGTTCGACCTGGCGCTCGATCCCGAGACTGCCCGGAGGTACCACGACGAGACCCTGCCGGCAGAGCCGGCCAAGACGGCGCACTTCTGCTCGATGTGTGGTCCGAAGTTCTGCTCGATGCGCATCAGCCAGGACGTGCGGCGTATGGCAGCGGACGACCCGGTGGCCGTTGGATTGCGGTCCAAGTCCGACGAGTTCCGTGACACCGGGTCGCAGCTCTACCAGGCGGTCGGTCGCCCTTCGTGAGGAACCGGTCGGCGGCGACCAGCCGGCGGTGGCTGGTCGTTGGCGGGTCGCCGCCGACCGAAGCGAGGGTGAAGGCGACGCGTCAGCGGCGGTCGAGGGAGAGCGCGATGGCGACGACGGCGATGCCGGCCACGACGGCGCCCGCTGCGGTCAGCACCATCCCGACGTGCCCTTGGGTGACCGTCCCGAAGGTCGAAAATTGCGCTTGGACCATGTGCCACTGCGCCCAGGCGAGCATGCCCTGGCCGGCGCCCCACAGGACGAGCGCGATCCCGGCCAATGCCAGCCACGGCTGCCAATGCGGGCGGCGGACGCTCGTGAGGGGCTGCGAGGCCGTGAAGGTGGAGGAAGGAGCTGGCGCGTCAGCCACGCCCACCTGGGTCATCGGAGCGCTGCCGTGGGTGGCACCCATGGGGCGCTGGGGCGCGATGCCCACATCGGTGCCGCCGGCCGGCGCCGCCGTCGGGTAGGCGCCGGATCCCGTTCCATAGGGTGCTCCTGGTGCCGGCTGCTGCTGGGGGGCTGCAGACGGATAGGCCGTGGCCGGAGCCCCGTACTGGTCGGTGTGCTGGTCACCGTAGGGCTGGCCATAGGCGGACGGCGTCCCGCCGCTCTGCTCGTAGTAGGGAGCCGTCCCGCCGCCCTGCTCGTAGTAGGGCGACGCAGCGGGCTGGGCCTGCGTATAGCCCGGGTAGGCAGCGCCGGCGTCCGGTGGGAGCGTCGCCTGAGGAGCCGTGTGCGGCGGGTACCACTTGCCGTCCGAAGCCAGCCACCACCCCGGTCCCTGCGATACGTCGCTCATCGCCCCTCCTGTCCGACCGGGCCCGCGGGTGTACGGACCCGATACTGTCCCACCATCGTGTCACCGTAAGCGAGCTGTGTGGTACATCGTCGGCGGACCGCTCGTGTCCCGCCGTGCACCTTCGCCCGGGACGTGCATGCCGGCCGGACGCGCCGACGGCGCAGGAGCCCGGCGTGCCCGCCGACCGATGAGCTTGCCGAGAGCGCAGGCTCGTTCCCGGTAGGCGCTGGCCTTCAGCCGCGCGTGGTGACCGCTCGGCGGAGCTTGTTGACCAGGATCCGCGGGGTCAGCTTCTCTTCGCGCATGTTCGCCAGCCGGACAAGCGCCATGCGCAGAAGCTCGCGCACGTCGTTGGCCTCGTCGGGGAAGCGGGCCGCGCCCCAACTGAACGGGGTCGACACCTCGGTGCTGGGCAGGCGCTTGACCAGCTTGTCCACGTCCTTGGGGCGACCTCGGTCGAGGACGACGGCGACCAAGCCCCGGCCGATCGAATAGCAGGTGCCGCGGTCCGCTGATCTGCGGGCCAGGCTCCACAGCAGGGCCCGGCAGGCTGCTTCTTCGGCCGGTTCGGCGCCCGGGTCGTCGGGCACACCGAGCGACGGTCCAGAGACCTCGTCGAGCCCGACGAACGCCACGGTGAACTCCGTCCGATCGTCGACGAGGCTGCACACGGTGGATTCGAAGGTTGCCCGGTCGGCGACGGACACGCCGACGCCACTTCGCGTCGCATCGGGCAGCTCGGCGTCCTCCTGCGCAGCCGGCGTTGCCTGGGACGGTGCCCCGACGTCTTCGAATTCGTCCGGCCATGGAGGTTCAGGCATACCGCGCAGCTCGTCGTCCGGTGCACCGCTGGCAGTCGTCGAGCGGGCAGTGCTCGAGGGCGCGTCAACCCGTGCCCAGAACGGCGACGGCTCCTCGACCGGAGTGGAAGGTCCTGCCGCAGGAGCCTCCTGCTCGGCCACGGGGGCGATCCGATCGACGACAGGGGTTGTGCTGCCGCCAGCGTCCAAGGTGCTGTCGCCTGCCGGCCCAGGAGCCGGCCTTCCGGGTTCGGAGGTGGCGGCGGCGGTGGAGGTGCCTGTGGGCTCGGGTTCAGCCGGGGTGGCGGCGGTGGCGGTGCCTGTGGGCTCGGGTTCAGCCGGGGCGGCGGCGGTGGCGGTGCCTGTGGGCTCGGGTTCAGCCGGGGTGGCGGCGGTGGCGGTGCCTGTGGGCTCGGGTTCAGCCGGGGTGGCGGCGGTGGCGGTGCCTGTGGGCTCGGGTTCAGCCGGGGTGGCGGCGGTGGAGGTGCCTGTGGGCTCGGGTTCAGCCGGGGTGGCGGCGGTGGAGGTGCCTGTGGGCTCGGGTTCAGCCGGGGCGGCGGCGGTGGAGGTGCCTGTGGGCTCGGGTCTAGCTGGGGCGGAAGCTGGAGTGACGGCGGGCTCGAGGACGGCCGCGGCCGCTGAGGGTGTGGCAGCGGGCTCGGCGGACGGGAACGTGGCAGCGGGCTCGGGCTCGGCAGTGGCGGCCGGTTCGGGCGTGGGATCAGGCTCCAGCAGATGACCGATGGCTGCCAGCCCGTACTCCGAGCCTCCGGCCCGAAGCACACGGTCAAGGACCTTCAGACGCCAGACCGCCCAGGCTCGGTCGGATGCGCGAAGGAAGGCCGTACCCTGCTGTTCGAGCGCGACGACCTGCTCGTTGTCGTCGTCGAAGCGCCCGGTGAGCGCAGCGGCGATGCCGAGCGCCTCAGCGCCGGGCCATGGCCGGTCGTCGTCGCCATGCCGACGACATTCAGCCCGCCACACCTCGACGAGGTACTCGGCGATCCCCTGCTCGTTCTCCTCAGCCACTGCTCAACCATCCCCACTCACGGTCCGGAGTCTTTTCACCCGACCCGGGCGCCACGCCGACGCCGGCCCGGTCACTGAGCCAGACCAGCCGCCCCCCCAGGCGCCCTGCGGCTCAGGTGGTCTATGCGTCGCTCGAGGCGCCCACTGGTGACGTCTTGTCGTCCCGCGGACGGGGACCGAGGCCGCTGAAGGGGCTGCCTGACGGTGGCGTCAACGGTGCGTCTGCGGGCGAAGCGTCGTTCGCCTCGTGGCCGAAGAGCCGAGCGACCTGGGCTTCGGCCTGCTGGTACGCCTCGGCGGCGTTCTGCATGAGCGTCGAGATGCCGATCACCGACTTCTCAAGCTCGTTGGCGCTGCGCGCCCAGCTCATGCAGAGTGCGGAGAACTGCTGCTGGGCGTTGCCGCTCCACTCCGTTGCCATGCCGTCGATGATGCGCATGACGTCGTCGACGGCCGACTTGATCTTGGCTGCGCCGCGCTCGACCTGAGATGCCGCGAGGTGCAGCTGCTCCGGGGAAACCTGGTACCCGCTGTTCGCCACGTCGAATCCACTCCCCTCTCGGTGGGCGCGTCGCTCCCACACCCTCGGCGAGCCGCCGCCAGGACCCCCCCTGTGCTGGTCCGGTGACGGCACGCTGTCTTCGGCCGGATCGTACCAGGTGGACTTTCCACCAGTGGGGCTGTCGGGGAAGCGAGCGAGCTGGTCACGTACCAGCCCGGCGACGAGGCGCTCGGCGGGAGATCCGCTCAGAAGTATGGGTTCGACCGTCGGGTCCGTCGCCGCCCGCGTCGGGTGACGATGGCGATCCCCCAGGGGACCATCAACCACAGGGGCCACAGCACGCCCACACCGTGGCCAGGCTGCATGGACGCCGTGAGCAAGAAGACCACCCAGCAGGCGGCTATGACCCCGGCGAAGCGCCGCCCCTGGCGGCGCCGGGCGCCGGGCCCCTGCTGGGCGAACGGGGGAGGTGCCAGCGGGGCAGGCACCGCCGCCGCCATGTTCGCAGGCCAGTCCGGGAGATCGCTCATCACCGTCGTGAGCTCCCCGTAGGTCTGGGCGGCGTACACACGATCCAGCCGCTCGTCGAGCTCGGCAAGCGTGATCCGTCCGTCCCCCAGGCTGTCACGCAGGATGCCCGCGGCTTGGTCCCGGTCGGAGTCTGAGCACCGCAGATGGGGCGCTTCCCACATGCGCCCATTCTGCCGCGCAAAGCGGCCCGATGTGCAGCGGTGTGCCCTCGCCCTGTCGGCGACACGCCAGGGCGACACAGCCAGGGCGACACTGGCAGGGCGACACTGGCAGGGCGACACCGCCAGGGCGACACAGCCAGGGCGACACTGGCAGGGCGACACTGGCAGGGCGACACCGAGAGCGCGACACCGTCAGGGCGACACCGAGAGCGCGACACC
>JAJZLP010000044.1:9879-12782 GCA_021803325.1 Actinomycetes bacterium | reverse complement strand
GCGACGTCCAGGTGCCCGCGGACGCCGGGCGCTCCGCTAGATCGCGCGGACGCTCTTCGCCTGCGGCCCCTTCTGCCCCGGCTCGGACTCGAACGACACCTTCTGACCTTCGATCAGCTCCCGGTACCCGGAACCCTCGACGGCGGAGAAGTGTGCGAAGACGTCGGCGCTGCCGTCGTCAGGCGTGATGAACCCGTAACCCTTTGCTGCGTTGAACCACTTGACAGTGCCGTCAGCCATACCAGTACCTCTATTCTCCACGCACGATGCTTGCAGAGAACCCGTAGGTAACCGGCAATGCTGCACGGCCTGCGTGATTCGGCCGGGCACTACCGGCCATAGTACCAGCGCCGCCCAGGAAGCGTGCTGTCGGGCGTCCCTCGGCGGGGCCCCTCGACCCGGTCGACCCTCGGTTGCCAGCCGCTCGAGGTCGAGCTGGCCCTTCAAGGTGTCGTCCACCAACCGGCGTCGAGTCGATGAGCCACGTGTCGCCGTGCCAGCCGTCGGCTTCCACCGCGAGGAAGCGGATCACGGCCCGCAGGTGACCGGCGGCCCGTCGGAGCCGCGCGTTGCAACCGGACTGGCCGGGCACGTAAGAGGCCGGGATGGCGCAGATGCACCGATGGAAGCAAGCGCGTCTCGGAGCCGAAGCCGAGCAGAGCCTGGCTCACGCAACGCGTGACCAGCTCGGCATCGGAGAGACGCTGTGAACGTGCCGAAGTGCCGGGCCCGGTTGGCGGTGTCGACACCGGTGAACAGGTCGTCGAGCAGGATCAGCCGGGGAAATGCCACAGGGCGGGCGGCGACCGAGGCGATCATCGCCAGGTGCAGGTCCATGGAGCGCTCGCCGGTCGACAGGCGCTGCAGCGGCCGCTGGATGGCAGCCTGGGAGCCGTCCCAGTCGCAGTCGGCGACCTGGACGCCGAAGCTCGACGCGCCGCGGCGCTCGATCCCCGGCTCGTCCTTCCCGGAGCGGTTCCACGGCTTATCGACGATTGGCAGAGCGAGCCGCGGATCTGGGATGCCGTCCGCCGAGGGGTCGATGCACGTCGCTCCCCTGGCCAGTTCATCCCGACCGGCTCGGCCACCCCCGAGGACGGCGTCGTCCGGCACGCTGGCGCCGATGCCGGGGAGGCCCGATCGTGGGGATCGTGGCGATGGCCGGCGGCTACTGGCTGGTTTGGCAGAACGGTGCGATCTGCTCCTTCGGTGACGCGGGCTGCTCCGGCCTTCAGATGGTCGGGCTGTGTGCGGTCAGCCAACGGCGCAGGAACGGGTCGGCGACGTGCCAGGTGCGGCCACGTCGGACGACGAGCTCTCGGTTGTCGAGGACGCGCAGAGCAGTCGTCACGGCGTTGGCGTTGGCGACTTGGACCGCGTCGAGGAAGCCCTTGGCGTACACCGAGGCGGTAGGTGTGTGGGCGAGCGTGCGGAGGATCCGTTGTTGGGCCGGGGCGCCACCAAGATCTTCGTACTGCTGGGCGTAGATCGCCGACTGCCGTTCGACGATGGCGTCGAAGCCTGCGGCGACGTGGGTGGCGGTGATGGTGACGGCGTCGGCGGCCTCGAGAGCTGCTTGGGCGAGCTGCTGGACGTAGTTGGGGACGGTGTCGGCCTGGGCGTAGATCTCCTGGGCGACCTTCTTCGTGAGGGTCTTGCCGGCGCTTCTGGCCCGGCGTTGCAGGTAGCCAACCATGGGGTCTTCGGGCACGACGTCGAGGACGACGCGCTCTCCCATGCCGTGCAGTGGGGCGCCGCTGCCCTTGGTGAGCTGCTCCATGATCGCCAGGTGGGAGCCGGAGAACACCAGGCTGGTCCGGCGGGCGGCGTCGGCGAGGGCCTTGAAGACGCCGCCGGCACCACGGCGGCCGATCCCGGCGACGACCTGGAACTCGTCGAAGATGAGGACCGCGGACCGCCGTTCCGACGCCCGCTCGAGGAGGGCGATGGCGTCGGTGATGACGTCGATCCACGACGTGCCGACGGTGGCGGGATCGAGTCCGAGACTGACCGCTCCGTCTGCTCCGATCGACACCTTGGGGGTGATCCGCAGGTGACGGAGGGCGTCTTCGAGGGAGTGGCGCCGACGGGCGACAGGACTGAGGACGCTGCGGACAACCGCCTGCAGGATGATCGACGCCAGCTCCACTTCGGTGGTGGCGAGGAGCAGGTTCGCATAGGCGCTGTGGACCCCGTCTCGTTCGAGGGTATCGGCGGCCCGCAACAGCAAGGAGGTTTTGCCGTAGCGCCGGGGTGAGAGCACGATGAGGTGGATGCCGGCACGCATCCGGTTGCACAGCACGTCCAGTTCGGCTTCACGATCGCAGAACCACGGCCGGTCGACTGGGGCGCCGAAGCGGTAGGGGACCAGGCGTTCCATCAACTCCTATTATAGGATTCGCTGTAACAGCGTCCGGGACCAGCGGTGCCGCCCTCTTCCGGCGAGTCAGCCCCACAGCGGCAGCGAAACGTCGTCACGGCGGGTCGTCGCCCCGGCGACCGCCGGGCTGACCCCCACCGCCGAGCGAGACCACGCACGGAGAAGGATCGCCAGGCGGCCGGATCCTCGGCCGTCTCAGCTCCGCTCTCGGAGCGGTCGGAACGTTCGCTTCGTCCACGCAGCGGAACCTGGCTGCGCCGCTCCCACAGGCCCTACGGACCCCGCCGCTGGCGTCAGCGGGCGCGCCGGCCCCACCACCAGGGACACTGCAATGGGGCCAACCGGACCCGGGCCGATCGGCGCAGCAGCACACCGTGGCGCTGACCTACGAAAACGTGTGGCAGTCCCAGGTGTATCGTGTTCGAACCGCGACGTGATAGTCGATGGGCCGTGGATCCAGCTCAGCCGGCGCGGTAACGCATCATCGCGAGCCCGATACTCGCGTTAGCTCCAACCGCCCTGG
>JAJZLP010000044.1:0-9869 GCA_021803325.1 Actinomycetes bacterium | reverse complement strand
CCACCACCGTCAAGTCGGTGCTGCGCGAACTGATCGCCACGGTCGACGTGCACGACGGGCGCCTCGTCCAGCCCCGTTTCCGGGTACCGGGCGCGGTTCGAACACGGTCAAGACTGGCAGCCCCAACGGGATTCGAACCCGTGTCGCCACCTTGAGAGGGTGGTGTCCTAGGCCACTAGACGATGGGGCCGGGTGCCCGTGCGGGCTCGATGATCCTATCCGACCGTGCCGAGGCCTTCGTCCGCCCCCGAGGGCCCGTCCCAACCGGCCCGAACACCCAGGGAGACCTGCCGAACACCCCGGAGGCCGCGCCGTCCGGCCGGAGCACCTTCACCGACCGTCGCCGGGTCCGTCCCGACCTGCCCGAGGCCGACCGACCACCTGACCGACAGCCCAACAGCCCGCCCGACCACCCGACCGCCCGACCGCCCGGAGCCCCCCTTACGGCCCGGCGACCAGGTCGATGGCGAAGTACCGGCTGCGCCGATCGTGCCCGTGCTCCCCGAACGGGCTCGCGGGGTGGTAGCCGGCCGACTCGTACAGGGCGATCGCCTCAGGCTGCTCGGTGCCTGTCTCGAGCCACAGCTCTCGGTAGCCGGTGGTGGCAGCGGCCCGCTCGAGGTAGGCGAGCACCGCTCGGGCCACGCCCCGGCGCCGGCCCACCGGGTCGACGTACAGCCGCTTCAGCTCGCAGGTGGTGTCGTCGAGCCGGCGGATGCCGCCGCAGCCAACCGGTTCGCTCCCGAGCCATGCCACGGCGAAGCAGCCGCCAACCCCGGGCTCGAAGTCCTCGGGCTGGAGGTGACCGATGCTGGGAATGCCATACCGGGCGCACAGCTCCGCTTCGGTCCGCCTGACGAGCGCTGCGGCCACCGGATCGCGGACGGAGGCATCGACCACACGGATCGCCTGCACATGGTGCGGCTGGTCATCGATGGCGCACATGTCAGGGACGCCGGAGACGGCGTAGACGCCGGGCGTGGCCGTGCCCACCTGTGGGGCGCCGGCCAGCCGGCGGTCTCGAAGAGCTCGGGGGGGAGGACTCGAACCCCCAATAACAGGGCCAGAACCTGTCGTGTTGCCGATTACACCACCCCCGAACGGGTCCCTCCAGGCTAGCCGACGCGGCCGACCCCCGCGGCACGTAACCCGCACGGCAACCCCCATGGCACGCGACCCGGACAGGTCTGCCACCACAGACCCGGGCACGAACCCGGCCTGCTCGACCACCACCATCCCGGCACACGGCACGACCGACCACGCCACGCCACGCCACGCCACGCCACGCACGACCACGCCACGCCACGCCACGCCACGCACGACCACGCCACGCCACGCCATGCCACGCACGACCGCGCCACGCACGGCCGATCGCCGCACGCAGCCCTCAAAGATGGTCGAACAGGTCGAGGCGCTGGTAGCCGATGACCCGCCCGACGGCCACCCCCACCGTCTCCTTGGCGAAGTACGGGATGGAGCCGGTCCCCCGGATGGGCGAGTCCACCGCCGGCACCGGCGAGGGGTGCAGCCCCACCGAGGTGGCGATGGCCATGCTGCGGTCCTCGTGGAACCCGTCGGTCACCATCAAGACCTGCGTCCGGTGCTCGGGCACCAGCACCCGGGCAGCATCGGAAAGGTTGGCCCACGAGTCCCGCCCGCCGACCTGCACGATGTCGGTTGCCGGCACGCCATGGGCGGTGAGCCAGGTCGCACTGGCCTGCGCCTCGGTGAAGGCATCACCGGGCTGCTTGGAGCCTGTCACCACCACGATCGGGGCCATGCCCTCGTTCCACAGCTGGTCGGCGGTGGCCAGGCGGGCCTGCAGGTCGGCCGAGGGCACCCCGTTGTACTGGGCCGCCCCCATCACCACGATGGCCTGCGCCTTGTGCGGGTCCGAGTGCCGTGACGTCAGCCACACCTGGACGGCAGTGACCACCAGGTAGCCGGCGGCCAAGACGGCCAACAGCAGCGCGGTCCGCACCAGGCGGCGCACCAACCGCCACGCCGTCCACCCGGCGACCACGCCCACGGCCCGGCGCTCCTGGCCTCAGGTCGGGTCGACGGCAGCGCGCGCCCCGGCACCACCCGATGAGGCACCGGCCTCGCCAACCCCAGCACCGGCACCACCCGGCAGCGCACCGGCCTCGCCAACCCCAGCACCGGCACCACCCGGCAGCGCACCGGCCTCGCCAACCCCAGCACCGGCACCACTCGGCATGTCCTCGGAACCCGTCACAGCTCCCAGCCGGTCGCGGGCAGCCCGCAGGCGCTGGAGCGTCGACTCGCGGCCAAGCACGGCCATCGACTCGAACAGCGGCGGTCCGACCCGCCGGCCGGTCACGGCCACCCGAACCGGCGCCTGCGCCTTGCCCAGCTTCCGCCCGACCTGCTCGGCGAGCGCCGCTGTCACCTGGTGCAGGGTGCCGGCGTCCCACGGGCAGGTGGCATAGGCCCCGAGCGCGCCGTCGAGCACCGTGCCTGCCAGGGGATCCGCTGCCACCGAAGCCCATGCCGCCTCGTCCATACGCGGCTCGGCCAGGAACACGAAGTCCACCATGTCCGGCACCGCGCCCAGCGTGTCGACTCGCTCCTGGACGAGCGGCGCCAACTCGCGGAAGATCCCCTCGTCGAACCGCTCGGCCGGCCACGGCGCGCCGGGCCCGCCCGTCCAGGGGCGGCATGCATCGACGAAAGCGTCGACCTCCATCGCCCGGACGTACTCCCCGTTCAGGTGGGTGAGCTTCTGGACGTCGAAGAACGCAGGCGAGTGGTTCACGTCCTCCAACCGGAAGGCGGTCACCAGCTCGTCGACGGTCAGCAGCTCCCGGCCAGACGGGTGGCTCCACCCGAGCAGGGCCAGGTAGTTCACGAACGCCTCGGGGAGGAACCCCTGCTCGCGGTACGACTCGACGGACACGGGGTCGCGGCGCTTGGACAGCTTCTTCCGCTGCTCGTTCACGAGCATCGGCAGGTGGGCGAAGGCAGGCAATGTGGCGCCGTCACCTTCGAGCGCGCGCCAGATCAGCATCCCTTTGGGCGTCGACGGCAGCAGGTCCTCGCCCCGGATGACGTGGGTGATGCCCATGGCGATGTCGTCGACGGTGTTGGCCAGCAGGAACAGCGGCTGGCCGCTGGATTTCACCACCACGAAGTCCTCGATGGACGCCAGGGGGAACTCGACGTCGCCGCGGACGATGTCGTGCACCACCACGGTGCCCTCGTCGGGAACGGCGAAACGCAGCGCCCGTGCGGGCCCGCGTTCGAGCCCCCGTGCCCGGCAGTGCCCGTCGTAGCCCGGGGTGGCGTTGCCGGCGGTGCGGGCCTCCACCGCCTCGCGAGTGCAGTCGCACGCGTACAGCGAGCCGGATGCCCACAGGCGGTCGACCGCGGCGTGGTGCTGCTCATGGCGCTCGGACTGGCGGTAGGGACCCTCGTCGGGGTCCATGTGCAGCCAGGTCATGGCCGACAGGATCCCGTCGACCCAGTCCTCGCGGTTGCGCTCCTCGTCGGTGTCCTCGATGCGCAGCACGAAGGTGCCGCCCGTCTGCCGGGCGAACAGCCAGTTGAACAACGCGGTGCGGGCGCTCCCGACATGGAAGTAGCCGGTCGGCGACGGAGCGAAGCGGACCCGGGGCACCCCGGGTCGGGTGGTGTCCACCGGCGCTACTCGTCCTCCACCAGGGTGATGGCCCCGGTCGGGCAGTTGGTGGCCGCCATGCGCACGACCTCGGCCAGCTCCGGCCCCGGGTGCTCGTCGAGCACGTACAGGTAGCCGTCGTCGCGGACCTCGAAGACCTGCGGGGCGATGCCCATGCACACGGCGTTCGACGCACATACCTCGTAGTCGACGACAACTTTCATTGGGGACCTCCGCTGGCGACGACCGGACCGGCACACCGGCTGCCGGCCGAGTGCGGGACCTGCCCCGCCCGAAACCCCGGCCGCCGGAGCGACGACCGCAGTGTAGCGGTGCGGGCGGTCCGATCCCCGCTGCCCCAGCGGGCATACGGCTGGCTCCGGGCTCGGCAGCGGATCGGGCTTCGAGGCGGCTGCGAGCCGCCTGCGGATCGACTGCCGACCGAGCCTCGGGTTCACGAACGGGTCGGGCTCCGGTCACGGGTCGCCTGCGGATCAGGACTTGAGGTCGCCAGCGGAGCGCGAGGATCGAGGTCGGCCACAGCATCGGTCCAGGCTGACCTGGTCAGGCTGGTTCAGGCGGGCGGCGGCAGCTCCAGCGTGGACCGGCCAGATGGCTCGGCCTGCGCAGCGCCGATCACTGGGGCGCCCATGGCATCGGCAGCTCCAGCGTGGACCGGCCAGATGGCTCGGCCTGCGCAGCGCCGATCACTGGGGCGCCCATGGCATCGGCAGCTCCAGCGTGGACCGGCCAGATGGCTCGGCCTGCGCAGCGTCTGTCGCTGCCGCACCCGTGGCATCGGCCGCCGGCACGGGAACCTCGACGCCGGCATCGGCATCGGCATCGACAGGACCACCGAGACCGGCCCGCGAGCCGCGGGCGGACCCGAACCGCCCCGACCCGCTATGGCCCACCCGCTCATACGCGGTGAACGTCGTCGTAAATGTCATCGCTGCTCTCCCAAGCCGCTTGTGGGCATCCAGCACCCGTGACGGACATCGACCGAGCCCGGACCGTTCTGTGCACACGCAAGCAATGTTGGGCTGTCGTTGCCCAGCCCCGCGCCACCCGCCCGCTGGCTCCAGGTCCAGGTCCAGGTCCAGCTCCGGCTCCGGCTCCGGCTCCGGCTCCGGCTCCGGCCCAGCTCGGACCCAGGTCCAGCTCCGGCTCCGGCCCAGCTCGGACCCAGGTCCAGCTCCGGCTCCAGCTCCGGCCCGGCACGGGTCCAGCCCCGGCCCAGCTCCGGCCCAAGTTGTCCAGCACGGGTCCAGCCCCGGCCCAGCTCCGGCCCAAGTTGTCCAGCACGGGTCCAGCTCGGGCTCCGCTCCAGCTCCGGCCCGCCACGGGTCCAGGTCCAGGTCCAGGTCCAGGTCCAGGTCCAGGTCCAGGTCCAGCAGATGCTGCACAGCCGATATCGCTGATCTCGGATTGCTCCGAGGCCAAGCGGATCGGGGTGATGGTGGTCATCGGGCCGTTCGCCCGGAGCGACGCCACGCTGCCGGCCGGCACCCCCGGGCCGCAGCACCCTCGCCGCCCACGTCGCGTTCGGGCCGCCGAGATCGCCGGCCATATACTCGCTCGCGAACACGCCCGAGGCCGATCATCGACAGCTGGGACTGGTCCGGTCTCGGCGCGGTCCCGAGCGCCGATCCATCGACGAGCTCCACCCGACCTGGAGGAAGCGATGCCCGACGCAGCCACCGCCACCCCGACCGATGCAGCAGCTCCCGTAACCGGCGTGCTGCCGGCCGATCCCGGTGCCGCTACTGGCACCGCCTTGATCGAGGACGAGCTGATCGTCGAGGAGATCTCCATCGACGGTATGTGCGGCGTCTACTGAGCCGTCGCCCCCGCAGCCGGTTGCCGAAGGAGGGCGCCCCGTGACCGATCCGCCGGAGCGCACCAACTCTGCCGGGGCGCCGATCCCGGACGCCCAACCTGAGATCCAGGGCCTGCCTGGACGCGCACCGGCGGTTACGCGTCCCGGATCACCCGCCGAGCCGATCCGGTCGGCACCCGGCTTCGACCCTGCCAGCCGGCACGGCCTGCACCCGCAGGTGGCGTTGCGTCCCGAGCCCTTCGGCGCGCTCGCCTACCACTATGGCAACCGCCGCCTCACGTTCGTCCGCTCCCAGGAGGTGGTCGACCTGCTCCGAGACCTGGACCGCTACCCGAGTGTCACCGACGCGGTCATCGCGTCGGGCATCGAGCCCCGCCGGCACCCTTCGGTGCTGCGCGCCCTGGACCAACTGTGGCGATCGAAGGTGATCCGTGCCTGCTGAGACGACCACGTTCCCTGCACCAGGCACTCCCGCACCAGCTTTCCCCGCGCCAGGCACCCCTACACCAGCTAGTTCCGCACCAGCCACTCCGCTGCACGCTGCTTCGAGCGGCCTGACCGACCAGCTCCGCGGCGGCCTTGACGCTCCCATTTGCCTCACCTGGGAGCTGACCTACGCCTGCAACCTGGCCTGCATCCACTGCCTGTCGAGCTCGGGGCGCCGCGACCCGGCGGAGCTCACGTCCGCCGAGGCACGTGCCTTCGTCGACGACCTTGCCGCCATGCAGGTCTTCTACGTCAACATCGGCGGTGGCGAGCCGACCGTTCGCGCCGACTTCGACGACCTCGTCCGCTACGCCGTCGACCACGGCGTCGGCGTCAAGTTCTCCACCAATGGCGGCACGATGACCGCCGAACGGGCACGCATGCTCGCCGCCATGGACTATGTCGACATCCAGGTGAGCGTGGACGGGGCCCGCCCCGAGACCAACGACCCCGTCCGCGGCGACGGGTCCTTCGCTGCGGCAACCCGCGCCATGGGGCTGTTGGCCGACGCCGGCTTCGCCGGGTTCAAGGTGTCGGTGGTCGTCACCCGCCTGAACGTCGACGAGCTCGACGAGCTGGCAGCGCTGGCCGACCACTACGGCGCCGAGCTGCGCCTGACCCGGCTGCGCCCCTCTGGACGCGGCGCCGCCACCTGGCACCGCCTCCACCCCACCGCCGAGCAGCAGCGAACCCTGCACCGTTGGCTCGTCGCCCGCCCCGAGGTGCTCACCGGGGACTCGTTCTTCCACCTGTCGGCGCTGGGCGAGCCCCTTCCCGGGCTCAACCTGTGCGGTGCCGGACGGGTGGTGTGCCTGGTCGACCCTGTCGGCGACGTCTACGCCTGCCCGTTCGTGATGGCCCCCGAGTTCCGGGCCGGAAGCGTCCGAGACACCGGGGGCTTCACCGGCGTGTGGCGCGGCTCGTCGCTGTTCGCCGGCCTGCGCGAGCCGTCGACCGGCGGCGCGTGCAACGCGTGCGACGCCTTCGGGGCATGCCAGGGCGGCTGCATGGCGGCCAAGTTCCACACCGGCCTGCCGCTCGACGGTCCCGATCCGGAGTGCGTCCGAGGCCACGGCGAGGTGGCGCTTGCCGCGCTCCCGCCGGACGCGGCCCGCATGCCGGGCCCCGGTCACTCCAAGGCCGCGCCCGTGTCGGTGCCGGTGCTGCTGGGCTCCAGCCGGCGGTGAGCCCTGCAACGTCGGGCACGGCACCGTCGGGCACAGCAAGACCGGTCACAGCAACGTCGCGCACAGCAACGTCGGGCACAGCAAGACCGGTCCCCGCAACGCCCGACCCCGCAATGCCCGGCCCTGCCGGGCACACAGCGGCCCCGCCCCCGCCTGTGGACGCCGGGGACGCCCCCCACTCGCTGCTGCAACCCGTGGACCTCGGGCCCCGCCGCGCCCGCAACCGCCTGGTGTTCGGCCCGCACGAGACGAACTTGGCCCGGCGCCGCGCCGTGTCGGACCGCCATGTCGCCTACTACCGCCGCCGTGCGGCGGGTGGCTGCGGCACGATCGTGTGCGAGACCGCGTCGGTCCACCCTTCGGACTGGCCGTACGAGCGAGCGCCCCTGGCGGCCGATAGTGCCGACGGCTGGGCCGCGGTGGCAGCCGCCTGCCACGACGAGGGTGCGCTCGTCGTGGCCGCGCTGGGCCACGCCGGCGGCCAGGGATCCAGCGCCTACCACCAGGATGCGATGTGGGCACCGGGCCGGGTCCCCGACGTTGCCACCCGCGAGGTCCCCAAGGCCATGGAGCCCGAGGACATCAGCACGCTGGTCGACTCCTTCGCCACCTCGGCCGCCCTCGCCCTCGACGCCGGCGCCGACGGCGTCGAGCTGAACGCCGGGCAGCACAGCCTGCTCCGCCAGTTCCTGTCCGGCCTCACCAACCAGCGCGACGACGAGTGGGGCGCAGACCGCCACCAGCTGGTCGACCACGTCCTGCATGCGGTCGGCCGGGTGGTGCGGGCCCGGGGCGGTGTGCTCGGGCTGCGACTGTCGTGCGACGAGATGGCCCCCTGGGCCGGGATCGTCCCCGAGGCGGGCGCCGAGCTCGCAGCGTCGTTCGCCCCGCTCGTCGACTACGTGGCGGTGGTGCGCGGGTCGATCTTTACGGCGTGGGCAACCCGGCCCGACGGCCACGTGCCGGCCGGGTTCAACCAGGACCTCGTCACCGGCGTCGCCCACGCGGTCCGGGCCGCCGCCCCCGGCACGCGTGTCGTCGCCCAGGGCTCCATCGTCGATCTGGCCATGGCGGAGTCTCTCGTCGCCGGTGGCCGGTGCGACATGGTGGAGATGACCCGGGCCCAGATCGCCGAGCCCGACCTCGCCCGCCTCGCCGGTGCCGGGCGCGCCGTGGCGGCCCGACCCTGCGTCCTGTGCAACCAGTGGTGCCAGGTCCGCGACGTCCGCAACCCCATCGTGAGCTGTGTCGTCGAACCGGCAGCCGGCCACGAGCTCGACGAGCCTGCCCTCGATCTCGGAGCCAGCCCAGACGTGGCGCGCCCGGAGAACCAGTCGGGCAACCCGACCCCACCGGCGGTGCCACCCGGCGACCGCAGCGAGGTCCTTGTCGTCGGGGCAGGACCCGCCGGCTTGGAGTGCGCCCGGGTCCTGGCCACAGCCGGCCGCCGCGTCGTCCTCGTCGACGCCGGGCCCGAGCCGGGTGGCTCTTTGCGGGTTGCGGCCGCGCTTCCCGGTTGCGAGCGGCTCGCCCTGCTCGGGGACTGGCTCGTCGACCGATGCCGCGCGGCCGGCGTCGACATCCGCTCAGCCGAGGTGGTCGACGCCAGCCGGGTCGAGCAGCACGCCGGTCCCGTCGTGCTCTGCACGGGGTCACTGCCAGGCGAACCCTCCTTCGCTGCCGGTCCAGGAACGGTCGTGTGCGCAACCGCGGATGTGGTACCCACCGACGGCAGGTTCGACATCCCCAATGGGCCGGCCGTGGTGTGGGACCCGATCGGAGGCCCCGAAGGGGTTGCAGTGGCCGAGTACCTGCGATCCCGTGCGGTCCGATCAGGCCCCGACAACCACGACAGCCCCGACAGCCACGACAGCCACGACAGCCACGACAGCCACGACAGCCACGACAGCCACGACAGCCACGACAGCCACGACCACGGTGCGCCCCGCCCGGTCACCCTGGTGACGCCCGACATGGTCGCCGGACAGCAGCTATCGCGCACGGGCGACCTCGCCCCGGCCAACACCAGGCTGCAGGCAGCCGGCGTCGCCTTGGTACGCCACGCCGTCGTAAAGCGGGCCGGCGGGGGCACCGTGTCAGTCGAGGATCGCTTTTCGGGAGAGACGATCGCCCTTCCGGCCGCCCTGGTCGTCGACGCCGGCGCCCGCCTGCCCGACGACCGCCTGTGGCGTGCCACCGGCAGCCGGCTCCGCCGCGCCGGTGACGCCGTTGCACCTCGAACGGTCGGCGAGGCCATCCTCGAAGGTCGCCGCGTCGCGCTCGACCTGCTCCGGGGGCTGGCCGCACCCGGATCGACAGCGCGCGCCTGGCACGGCGTGCCGAGCCGGCCACCAGCACCAGCCGCCACACCAGCACCAGCCGCCACACCAGCACCAGCTGCCACACCAGAACCAGCCGCCACACCAGAACCAGCCGCCACACCAGAACAAGCCGCCACACCAGAACAAGCCGCCACACCAGAACAAGCCGCCACACCAGAACCAGCTGCCACACCAGAACAAGCCGCCACACCAGAACAAGCCGCCACACCAGAACAAGCCGCCACACCAGGACCAGCCACCACGGTCGGGGCGGGCGGGGTGACGGGGGCGGATCCCCGGGGAGCGCTCCCGCAGTGACCATGCTCCCGATGACCTCGCCACTCCACCAGCGCTACCCGCTGCTGTTCTCGCCGTTGCGACTGGGCCCGGTGACGCTG
>JAJZLP010000226.1 GCA_021803325.1 Actinomycetes bacterium | reverse complement strand
TGGCCCCCATCGCCCTCCGGGGCGGGGCCCACAGCACACGGCACACCGCGCCTGAACACGCGCGTTGCCCACGATCAGCACCCGGCTCAGCGTGGCGAGGACAGGACAGTCCCGGCCCTGGGCTCGGCCGCACCGGCGGCACCCGGCCGGACCGGTTCGGTCGCCGCCACCGCCGCCGAGCCCCCAGGCGACCCGCCAGCCACCCCGAGGTAGCTCGGCCCCGGCGACCCGAGCAGCTCCACCAGGTCATGCTCCGTCATCGGGCGGGCGAAGTGGTAGCCCTGCAGGAGGTCGTACCCGATGTCCCGCATGGCGTGGTAGAGGCTCTCGTCCTCGACGCCTTCGGCCACTGCGGTGAGCCCGAGCCGGTGTGCCAGCTCACGGACCGAACGGACGATTGCCTCATCGGCGGCCGACGTCGCCGAGCGACGGACGAACCCCATGTCCACCTTGAGCTCGTCCAGCGGCAGATACGGCAGCGCAGCCAGCGACGTGTACCCGGTGCCGAAGTCGTCCATCGACACCCGCACACCACGCTCGTGCAGGGGACGGAGGAACCGCACGGCCTGCGGCAGGTCGACTGCCGCGGTCTCGGTCACTTCGACGGTCAGCAAGCCCGGCGGCAGGCCCCGCTCGTCGATCTGCCCGAGGATCCACTCGGCCAGGTCCGGCTTGCCCACTGTCCGGGCCGACACGTTGACCGACACCGGGAGCGCCATCCCGGCCCTGTACCAGCGGGCGGCTGCATCGAGCGACGTGGCGAACACCCACTCGGTCAGGCGATCCACCAAGCCCGTCCGCTCAGCCAGCGGGATGAACCGCCCGGGCGGCACGACGCCGTGCGCCGGGCTGTCCCACCGCAGGAGTGCCTCGACCGCCACGATCTGACCGGTGGCCGCCGCCACCTGGGGCTGGAACGCCATCCACAGCTCGCCCCGCTCGGCCGCCAGCCGGAGGTTCGACAGCAGCGCCAGGTCGTCGGCGCTCAACGTGCCGTCGGCCCCGTCCCAGGACCGGCTTCGGTCTCCCGCTGCCGTCGCCGACCGCGCCGCCAGCGCGGCGCGGCGCACCAGCTCGGCCACGCCCGGGCCGTCTCGGACACCGAGAGCGGTTCCCACGTGCCCGCGGAGCGCGACCTCGACGAGACCTGCCTGATAATGACCGGCCCCGATGGTGTCGGACAACAGCGCTGCCAGCTCTTCCCCCGCCGCCTGCGGCACGCCGACGGGTCCCAGCACCGAAGCCGGCTCGGCGCCACCCGCCGTGCCAGTCCCGCTGGTGGTGCGATCCCACTGGACGGCTACCACCAGCTCGTCGCTCGCGATCCGGCCGATCACAGCATCGGAGGGCAGCACCTGCCCGATGTCCTCGACAGCCCGCCGAAGCAGCTCGGTCGCCACGGAGTACCCGAGCGCGTCGCGAGCATCGGCCAGACCGCTCAGAGCGACGACGGCGACCAGGGCGGGGCTGTCTCCGGTCCACGCCGCCAATCGCCGCGCAACACCGGTTCCGGTGGGCAGTCCGGTGTCTGGATCGACGGCTCCGCTCGTCTGGACAGCGTGGACGAGCAGCCAAACGGTGAGTGCCCCCGCCAGCAGCGTCGCGCCGGCCACACCGGCCACGACGCCGGCGACGGCAGGGGAGGCGACGAGGACCTCGGCGACGAAGACCGATACGGCGATGAGCCCCGTGTGGGCGAAGACCGCCCGGACGCCGAGGAACAGACCGACGAACGTGGCGACCGGCACCAGAACGAGCAGCACTGCCAGGGCCGCGCTGCTGTCGCTGCCGGACCACAGCACCACGGCCCCGAGCAGCGAGATGGAGCCCACCACCATGTGGCTCGCCAACGGTCCCACCTGCCGGACCACCAATAGCCACAACCACAGTCCGCCAGCCAGCCCGCACGCCAGCACTGTCCAGCGCAGGTGGCCCTGCGGCCAGCTGCACAGCGCAGGGACAGCACCCCAGACCACAGCCACCAGGATGAGCAGGAGCCGCAGCACCGACAGTGGGCTGAGCAGCTCGATCGGGGCGCCGAGCGCGAACCAGGACCGCATCTTGGGAAACAGCCGGCTCCGGACGGGCACGGCCGCATCCAGACGGCGGCTGGTGACGGTGACTCCCGAAGCCCTGGAGTCCTCCGCCCATCCCTTCCAGGTCGCCCCGCTGAAGCCGAAGGCAGTCACAGGTTCGGACATCGACCGGCAAGGCACCGAAGTGAACGACCTCCTGGGCACAGCGCCGACAATTGCGCTGGAGTTGGCTGTCCGTGCGGGCGTTTCCTGCCCCGCCGGCCCCATCCCCCGTGGGCCCCACCCACCAGGTCCCTGGACCGGCCGAGGAGCCCGGAGCGAAACCGAACGCCGTGCTCTTCGACTTACAGTGTCGGCGACGCCGCACCGTCGTCGGCCTCGGCTCGGAACGAGGAGCACGCGTCGCACCGGCGGCGGGCCTCGCTGCCACCCGCCACCGATCCTCGAGCACCGGCCCCGTCCTCGGGGATCTGGACCTGGGTGCTTCCAGCTGGCGGGGGAGGGCTCGAACCTCCAACCTCCTGATCCAAAGTCAGGCGTTCTGCCGGTTGAACTACCCGCCAAGGGCGCGACCGCAGTATCCCACCCCTCCAGACCGGCTGCGGCACGACTTCGGCTGCTCGCAGACGACCGGCCGGGTCGGCGCGGCTTGGCGCAGACGGTCCCCAGCCAGCTAACGTGCATCTCGCCATGGGATCGCTGATCAAGAAGCGCCGCAAGCGCATGCGGAAGAAGAAGCATAAGAAGATGCTGAAGGCCACTCGCTGGCAGCGACGAGCCGCCGGTAAGTGACCGGGCGGGTGGTGCGCCGAGGCCCCGACACCAAGCGTCGGCGCACCACCGCCCACTGCCCGCATCACAGCACCCCGGTCCACTGGCCGGCGCCGCCCCACAGCGGTTCGGCACCGCAGCGGTGACCGCTGTGCCGATCGGTGACCGCTGTGCCGATCGTGGGGTCCGCCACCGCGTGGGGCGCTATCCCCCACCGTCGAGGTGAGGGCACGTGCGGCGTCCCAGCTGCGATCCCGCCTGCACCGGCACGATCGTTCCTCTCCGGCATCGGTCAACGGCCGTTCACGCAGACCCCCTCCGGTCGGTGCCGATCGCTGGCGGTGCACCCGTGCTCCCGGCCTCGAACGGTGCCACCGTCCTGACGGCCACCAGCGGAGCTCGCCGACCGTCGACCTCCAGCCATCTCCGGTCCTGAAGCCCGAGCTCGGCGAGGGTCCCCTCCACGAACCAGGTCGAGCCGCTCCCGGCGAGCATGGGTCGACGCCCTGTGGCCCGAGCCAGCGCATCGCGCCAATCCCCCATCTCCGGCATGACGGACACCGCTGCCATCTCGAGGTCGTTGGTCGCCCCGAAGGCGCCGGTCGTCCCAAGGGCGCCGGTCGTCCCAAGGGCGCCGGTCGTCCCAAGGGCGCCGGTCGTCCCAAGGGCGCCGGTCCCCGCCGTACCGCCCCGCCCGACGCGCAGCCCGTCGGCGTCGGCGGGCGCGCCTGGCACCAGCCCGCCACCGGCCAGCGCGTCCCACGCCCGGTAGCAGGCAGCGGTCTCCACACCCACCGGCGGCAGCAGCAGCACGTACCGCCGATCCCGGTATGCCAGTGGGCATACCACGTCGCCGATCCCCTGCACCCGTGCCCGCCCCCCCACCAGGCAGAACGGCACGTCAGCTCCGAGCCGCACAGCCACGTCCGGGTCGGCAACGCCCGCCCAGCGCAGGGCGGCTGCCGCGTCGGTCGAACCGCCACCGAGCCCGGCACGCACCGGTATCCGCTTGCGCAACGTCACCAGCGCCCTCCGACCGGCGGCAGCCAGGCTCCGGCACACCAGGTTGCCCGAACCGGCATCGACGTCGCCGATCCCGAGCCCACCGACCACCTCGTCGACCACGTGGAGCCCGTCTCCTGGTTCGAAGACCAGCTCGTCGCACAGGTCGATGCTCACCATCTCGGCGTCGATCAGGTGGAAGCCATCGGATCGCACCCCGACCACCCGGAGGGACACGGTGAGCTTGGCCGGTGCCCGAACCACGACCGGCCCACCGACACCAGACCACACGTCGGCGGCCGCCGAGACCGTTCCCGCGGTGCGGGCTCCGTCCCCACCGCCGGCCCAGACAGTCACCGCGCTACCCGGATCGCCACCAGTCGCGCCCCCGTCACACGCCGGCACAGCAGAAGACCTCACGTCGATGTCGTCGGGCACCACGCTGCCAGTCTGCCCCAGGCAACCACGTCCAGCTCTTCGGCACGCGCGTCGGGTGCCACTCCCACAGCAGCGAACGCCGAGGGGTCGACGACCCCCGCCAAGGAACGGCGCAACATCTTCCGGCGCTGACCGAACCCCGCTCTGACCACGCTGAACAGCCGTTCCGCTCCGACGACATCCGGGTCGACCGCAGGGCGAGGGCGCCGCTCGATGACCACCAGCGCCGACTCCACGTTCGGACGCGGCACGAACACGGTGGCAGGCACCCGACCGACCACGGCCGCCTCGCCCCAGTAGGCGACGTGCACAGACACCGACCCGTAGACACGGCTTCCCGCGGGGGCGGCCAGCCGCTCCGCCACCTCGCGCTGGACCATCACCAACAGCCGTTCGACCATCGGCGCCTCGTCGAGGACCCGCAGGACGATCGGCACCGCCACGTTGTAGGGCAAGTTGGCGACGAGCACCCAGCGAGGAGACCCAGCCAGCACATCCGGCCATCGCACCGCCGTCGCATCGGCGTGAACGACCGCCACCCCCAACGGCTCCACCCGCTCCCGGAGGATCGGCACCAGGTGGCGATCGGTCTCGATAGCGGTCACCATCGCCCCGGTGGACGCCAACGCCACGGTGAGCGATCCGAGCCCGGCCCCGACCTCGACCACCGCATCACCGGGTCCCACGCCGGCCAAACGGGCAATACGCCGGGCAGTGTTCGGATCCGACAGGAAATTCTGCCCGAGCGCACGGCTCGGTCGCAGACCATGGTCCTGGAGGATCCGGCGAACGTCCGTCGGAAGGCTGGCGGCCATCGCCACAGTCTGCCCGGCCCAGCGGTGGTCGTGGTTCGACCCGCCGTACCGTTCGCCGACCTGCAGCCCACAGTCGCACCGTCCGCCCTCCCGTCTTGTTCCAGGAGCCCAGAAGACCTCCCGGGGGCGCACGAGCCGACGATCCTCAGGGGACGACGACAGCACGACGCCCACCAAGCCCATGGCCGTCGTCGGCGACCACGCCCGGCTCCGAAGGTGAACCAACGCCAGACGCGAAACGTCGCCCGGCCCGTAGGCCAGGGCGACGCTTCACCCCCCTCCCCCCGAGGGCTGCCGCACGGAGATCCGGGCCCCGGATCCTCATCCGGCTCCCGCCACCGGGCGGCGCTTTCTTAGCGCTGCGTGCTCACCGGGCCCGCACCACCCGGCGCCGACGCACACCGCCAGCCAGGATCAGCAGACCGCCGAGACCGGCCAGGAGCGCCACCAGGCGCCCGGAACCGGCCCACGGCTCCCCGGTGTGGACGGTCGTCGCACCGACGATCGGCGCTGCGCCCTGCGACGCCTCGATGACCGGCGCCGGTGCCGGCGCCACCGTGGTGACCGGCGGCGGAGTACTGGTCAGGACCTGGGTCACCGGACCCGGGTTGACCGAGATCGCCGCCGTGGTCGACGGGCATCCGCCAGCCGAGGCGCATCCCGCTCCGGTCCACGTCGCGGTGTTGGTGATGGTGGTGCCCGCCGCCACGATGGCATCCACGCCCACCCGGAACGACAGGTTGACGGTCGCTCCGGCAGCCAGGCCCGCACCGATCGTCCAGGTGAGGGAGCTGCCCGACACCACCACCGAACAGCTCGGCGTCGATGTCGAGGACAGCGAGCCGCAGCTGGCCGAACCGGCGAGGTAGCTGGTGCCCGTCGGGGCTGCGTCGGTGACGACCGTCGGCGTGGCCGTGGAGGCTGTGCCGGTGTTCGTCACCGCCATGGTGAAGGTGGCGTCGGTGCCTGCACCGGCGGTCACGCTTGTCGGATTGGCCGACTTCACCACCGTCACGAGTGCTGCGCCTGTGACCGTGGTGGGCGTGGTGACCGTGAACGGGCAGCCCCCCGTCGTCGTGCATCCTGCACCGGTCCAGGTGGCGGTGTTGGTGATGACCGTGCCGGCGGCAGCCGTGGCCGCCAGCCGCACCTCGAAGGACAGGTCGACGGACGCTCCTGCGGCCAGCCCCGCCGCGATCGTCCACGTCACGGTGCTGCCCGTGACGCTGATCGTGCACGACGGGGTGCTGGTTGCCGACAGGCTGCCGCATGTCGCCGAACCGGCGACGAGTGATGTCCCGGCAGGTGCCGAGTCGGTCACGACCGCTGCTCCGGTGGTGGCACCGGTGCCGCTGTTCGTCCCGTCCAGGGTGTAGGTGATCGGTGACGTGGAGCCGGCGGCGATCGATGTCGGGCTCCCGGCCTTCGTCCAGGTCCAGCTCGCGCTGGGCACTGGGTTGGGCGTCGGAACCGAGGTGGTCGTCGTCGTCGTCACCGTGGTGCTGTCACAGGCGACCGCTCCTGCCGCTGGGGTGCACCCTGGGCCGGTCCAGGTGGCCGTGTTCGACACACCCTTGCTCCCCGTGGCGGCGTTGACCGTCACGTCGAACCCGACGGAGACCGATGCGCCACCGGGCACCTTGTCGATCGTCCACGTGATCGTCGTTCCCGTGACCACCACGCTGCACGTGGTGGTCCCCGTCAGGGTGCCACACGTCGCGGAGCCCGCCACGTAGGTCGTGCCGGTCGGGACGGCGTCGACGATCACCAGCGAAGACGAGGATGTCGACGCCCCACCGTTGGTGGCGGTGATCGTGTAGACGATCGGCGTGGTCGACCCGGCGAGCACCGACGCCGGGGTCGCCGACTTCGTCACCGTCGGACCGAAGGTCGCGTTGTTCTTCACTCCGGTCGTCGTCGGGTTCGTCGACGGGTCATCGCCCGAGTACGTGTAGTTCGCCTGGTTGGTGATCGTCGTGCCGTTCGGCGTACCCGGATCGACGTTCACCTCGTAGGTGACGTTCAGCGTTGCGCCGGCGGCCACACCCGGACCGATCGTCCAGGTGATCACACCGGTCGTGGCGTCGTACGCAACCGAGCAGGTCGGTGCGACGGTAGCGCTCAGCGTGCCGCAGCTCGGCGAGCTCGTGTCGAGCACGGTGCCCGAGGGTGCCGTGGCCGTAATGGTCAGGATCCCGCTCGACGCCGTCCCTGCCGGGCTGTCATAGGTGGCAGACAGCGTGTAAATGACCGGGATGCCTGAACCAGCCGTGACGTTCGCCGGGTTGGAGGCGAGCGAGACGGTCATCTCCGAGATGTAGTTCAGGACGCCATTGCTGTTGCAGGTCCCGGTACATCCCGGACCGGCGAAGGTCGCTGTCTGCACGACCTGACCCGGTGAGTCGTTGGCGTCGGCGCCGGCTTGGAACTTCAGGTCGATGACCTGGCCCGGAGCCACGCCGGCCCCGATGGTCCAGGTGATCGTGCTGCCCGTGACGACCACCGAGCAGGTAACCCCACCGCTGATAGCCGGGCAAGCCTGGCTCCCGGCGACGAGGTCGAGCTGCTGCGCCCCGGTCGGCAGGGCTTCGGTGACCGTGACCGGCTGGGTGGATGCGGACGGGCCGCTATTGGTCACCGCCAGCGTGTAGCTGATCGGTGTCGTTCCCCCGACGGACACGGTGGCCGGCGTGCTGCTACCCACCACCGTGAACGAAGCACCGTTGGACACGCCGGTGGTCACCTGGTTGGAGCTGCAGGAGACGCCGGTGGTGGCACAGCCGGGACCGCCCCATGCCGCCGTGTTCGTGATCGACCCGGAGGCAGTGGAAGCGACATCGACGCCGAACGTCAAGGTGAACGACTGGCCCGGCGCCACACCGGCGCCGATCGTCCACGTGACGGTTGAGCCGGACACCACCACGCTGCAGCTGACGGTGGAGCCGGTGAGCGAACCACAGCTCGCCGTGCCGGCAGCCAGCGTCGTCTGCCCGGGTGCCGCGTCTGTGACCGTCAGGGTCCCGGTCGACGCGGACGGACCGGTGTTCTTCACCGTCAGGGTGTAGGTGAGCGGTGTGGCCTGTCCAGCCACGACCGATGTGGGAGCCGACTTCACCACGCTGAACGCCGCACCGTTGGTGACCGTGGTGGTCACCTGGTTGGACGAACAGCCGCCAGCAGTCGTGCAGCCCGGACCGGTCCAGGTCGCGGTGTTGACGATGGGAGCCGTGGCTGTGGCATCGACCGACACCGAGAAGGTGAGGTCGACGACCTGTCCAGGCGTCAGGCCAGCTGCGAGGTCCCAGGTGATGGTGCCGCCGGAGACGTTGACCGAGCATGCGGACGACGCGAGGGTCCCGCAGCCCGGGCTACCCGACAGCACCGTCCCCGTCGGCACCGAGTCGATCACCGTCACTGCGCCCACAGTGTTGGACTTGCCGGTGTTGGTGACAGCGAGGGTGTAGGTGAGCGGCGTCGCCTGACCGGCGGTGACCGTGGTCGCCGACACCGACTTCTGGACGGTGACGGCAGCGGCGTTGGTCACCGGGGTGGTCACCGGATTGGTCGAGCAGCTGCTGCTGACCGAGACCGGCGTGCACCCCGGGCCCGTGTACGAGCCGGTGTTGGTGATCGACCCGGTCGCCGATGCCGGCACCGTGACCATGAAGGTCAGGGCGATCGTCTGGCCGGGGGCAAGACCGTCACCGATGCTCCAGGTGATCAGCCCGGTGCCAGAGACAGCAACCGAGCAGGTGGGCGTGGTGCCGGCACCCGCCGTGCCACACGACTGCGAGCCGGCGACGAGCGTGGTGCCCGTCGGCGCGGCGTCGACCACGCTCACCGGCGCGTCCGACACGGATGTGCCGGTGTTGTCGACGGTCAGCGTGTAGGTCAGGTCGGTGCCAGCCACGACCGGCGACGGAGAAGCGGACTTCGTGACGGTCACATCAGCACCGTTGGTGACGGTCGTGACGACCGGCACGGTCGGGCAGGTGGCACCGGTCGTCGGCGTGCAGCCCGGGCCGCTCCACTGGGCCACGTTCGTGACGGTGGCGCTGGTCGTCGACGCCGGGATCGCGACGGAGAACGTGACGTCCACGACCTGTCCGGGAGCCACCCCGGCTCCGATCGTCCAGGTGATGGTGCCGGTGCTGTCGACCACGACGCTGCACGACGGCGTGGTGCCAGCCGTGAGCGCCCCACAGCTCGGCGAGCTGCCAAGGAGCGTGGTACCCGCCGGGGCGGCGTCCTGCACCACGACCGAGCTGCTCGAGGTCGACAGCCCCGTGTTGTCCACGGCGATCGTGTAGGTGAGCGGTGCGCTCTGGCCGGCGGTGACCGACGTGGCCGACGCCGACTTGCTGACCGTGAACTGGGCACCGTTGGCGACCGTGGTGGTCGTGGTGTTCGTACCGCAGCCGATGCTCACGGTGCACCCCGGGCCGGTGTACACGGCGGTGTTGGCGATGGTGCCGGTGGCCGAAGGCAGGATCGACACCTTGAAGCTGAGCGCGTCGCTGGCCGCAGCGGCCAGGCCTGGCGCGATGGTCCAGGTCACGGTGCTACCCGACACCGTGAAGCTGCACGCTGCCGCAGCCAACGTGCCACAGCTCGGACTGCTGGCGATCAGGGCGGTGCCGGTCGGAGCCGAGTCCACCACGACGATCGGGGTCACCGTTGCCGACGATCCGGCGTTGTCCACCGTGAGGGTGTAGGTCAGCGGCGCTGCCTGACCGGCGGTGACCGAGGTGGCGGAGACGGTCTTGGTCACCGTGACCGTCGAGGCGTTGATCACCTGCGTGGTCACCGGAGTCGACGGGCAGGTCGTCTGCCCGGTCGCGGGGGTGCATCCGGGCCCGGTCCACTGGGCCGTGTTGGTGATCACACCGGTGGCGGTCGACGACACTGCGACCGCGAAGGTCAGCTGCAGGCTGCCGCCGGCGACCACGCCCGGCCCGATGGTCCAGGTGATGGTCGGGTCGCTGCCGGTCCCGACGACCACGGTACAGGTGGCACCGCTCGTGGTCGGGCATGTGGCGGACTTGGCAACGTAGGTCGTGCCAGCAGGGGCGGCATCGGTCACGACGACATCACCGGTCGACGCCGACGGCCCGGTGTTCTGCACCGTGAGCGTGTACGTGAGCGGTGCTGCCTGCCCCGCTGTCACGGTCGCAGACGATGCCTGCTTGAAGACGGTGAAGCCCGCAGGCGGGTTGACCAGGGTCGTCACCGGGGTGGACGGGCACGTCGTGCTCCCGGTCGCCGGGGTGCAGCCCGGACCGCTCCACGAGGCGACATTGGTGATCTGCCCTGTGGCCGAGGCGTCGACCGTGACCTTGAAGGTGAGGTCCAGCGTCTGGCTCGGAGCCAGACCGGCACCGATCGTCCAGGTGATCGTCCCGCCCGTCTCCGACACCGTGCACGACGACGCGCCCAGCGATCCAGGGCAGGTCCACGATGACGACACGAGCGTCGTCCCGGTAGGAGCTGCGTCGGTCACCGTCACCGGAGCGGTCGAGGTGGACAGTCCACCGTTCTGCACGACCAGGGTGTAGGTCAGGGGCGTCGACTGGCCCGGAGAGGCGACCGAGGCGGAGACCTGCTTGGTCACCGTGATCCCCGCGGGCCCGTTCGAATAGGTCTGCACCGTGTTCGTCGGGCAGGTTGTTGCCGTACCGGCGGGCGAACAGCCGGGGCCGCTCCATGCCGCGGTGTTGGCGATCTCACCGGTCGTCGTGGCCGGCACGGCCACCGAGAACGTCAGGTCGATCGACTGGCCGGGAGTGATCCCGGCACCGATCGTCCAGGTCACGGTACCGCCAGACTCGGAGCCGGTGCAGGAGGGCGTGCTCGACCCGCACGTTGCCGAACCAGCGGTGTAGGTGGTACCGGTCGGGGCCTGGTCGGTCACCGTCACCGGGACCTGGGTGGGCGACATACCGGTGTTGGTGACCACGATGGTGTAGGGAAGCGGCGCTGCCTGCCCGGCCGAGACCGTGGCGGCACCGGCGAGCTTGACAGCGGTGAGCGTGGCAGGCGAGGTCAACGTGGTGACCACCGTGGTGCTCGGGCATCCACCGGCCGTGGTGCAGCCAGGCCCGGTCCACGACGCCACGTTGCTGATCTGGCCGGTGGCGCTGCTGTCGACGGTCACCGCGAACGACACATCGACCGTCCCGCCGCCGGGGATGCCGGAGCCGATCGCCCAGGTGACCACGCCCCCGGCCTCACTGGCCGTGCACGACACGCTGCTCGACACGCACTTCGCCGAGCCGGTCACATAGGTGGTTCCTGTCGGCACCGTGTCGGTGATGGTCACATCCCCCGACGAAGCAGACAGGCCCTGGTTCTGCGCCACCAGGGTGTAGGTCAACGGTGTCGCCTGGCCTGCGGTCGCTACCGAAGCCGACACCAGCTTGGTCACGGTGAAGGCGGCCGGCGAGTTGACCGTGGTGGTCACCGGATTGGTGTCGCAGCTGGTAGCGCTCCCGGTCGGGGTGCAGCCCACCCCGGTCCACTGCGCCTGGTTCTGCAAGGTCCCGGTGGTCGAGGCGGCCACGTCCACCTTGAAGGTCAAAGCGAAGGACTCTCCGCCGGTGATGCCGGCGCCGATGTCCCAGGTGATCGACGTGCCCGACGAGGTCGTGGTCACCTTCACGGTGCACGGCACCGTGACGCCGTTGTCCGCAGCCGGGCAGGCCGCCGAACCGGCAACCAGGGTTGTCCCGGCCGGCACCGTGTCGGAGACGCTTGCTGTCGTCGTCGAGGTCGACACCCCGGTGTTCTGCATCTCCAGGGTGTAGGTCAGCGGCGTGGAGCTGCCGGCGGTGATGGTCGAAGCGGACACCGCCTTGGTGACGGTGAACGCTGCATTGTTGGTGACGCCTGTCTGCACCGGGTTCGTCGACGGGTCATCGCCGGAGTAGTTGTAGTCACCCGCGTTCTGGATGTTCGTGCCGTTCGGCGTGTCGGCGTTCACCGTCACCTGGTAGGTGACCGACGGCCCGCTGCCGTTGGCGATGCCCGGGCCGATGATCCAGGTGATCACGCCCGTGCTCGAGTCGTAACTAACCGTGCAGGTCGGCGTGGTCGAGCTGGTCAGCGTGCCGCAGGACGGCGACGTCTGGATCAGCGTGGTGTACTGCGGCGCCGAGGCGGTCACGGTCAGCGTGCCGCTCGAGGCCGTGCCAGCCGGGCTGTCGTAGACCGGCGTCAGGGTGTAGGTCACCGGCCCGGTCTGCCCGGCCGTCACGTTCGCCGGATTGGATGAGAGCGCCACGATCATCGTCGAGATGTAGTTGTCCACGGTGTTGCTGGTGCACGGGGTGCTCCCGGCACAACCGGGACCGGTCCAGCTGGCGGCGTTCGTGATCGGACCCGCAGCGGTGCTCTGGTCAGCTGTCACCGCGAACGTGAGCGGAACGCTCTGTCCCGCCGGCACGCCAGCCCCGATCAACCACGTGACCGTCGTCGCCGTTGCCGATGCCGTGCAGGTCACCCCGGTCGGAGCCGTCCCGCATGCCTCAGAGGCGAGGGTCGTGCCCGCCGGGATCGTGTCGGTCACCGTCACCGGGCCATTGGACACGGAGCTCCCCGTGTTCTTCGCCATCACCGTGTAGGTGAGGTCGATCGGGGTCCCTGCTGTCACCGTGGCCGGGGTGGAGGTCTCGATCAGGTCGAACCCGGAGTTGTTGGTGACCGGTGTGCTGGTCGTGTTCGTCGGGCAGCCCGGAGCCGCCGTCGAGCACCCCGGACCCGTCCAGTGGCCGGTGTTCGAGATCGAACCCGACGCCGACGCCGACACGTTCACCTCGAACGACACCGACACCG